>JBPBQB010000044.1:0-25327 GCA_050954545.1 Janthinobacterium lividum
GCCTTCATCCCTAGAGCGACCAAATGCCATTTAGCGTCCAGGCTTGGTTTCTCGCACGTCATAGCCATGCTGAGTGACATAAAATAAGTCTGTAATTTCGGAAGGAAGCATGGAACAATGTGCTAATGATTCTTTGAGAAACTGTTCCGATGCCAACTTTCATGCCACAAAAAGCTTACATGCCAGCGATGCCCGATGCCAAGGAAGGCTTCAACCTAACCCGAACTCGCTTGCGCTCTGCCGGAGCTAAGCGCCGGTCGAAAAGCAGTATCTTAGGCATTGCTGTCTGCAGCGGGCTGATGGCTCTGACCGGTTTCTTTGAGCACCTCAGCGATCCCAGCCGTCTCTCCCTTTTTCTGTTCTGTTCGGCACTGTCGCTGCTTGCTGTATTGGTGCCGGCCACCGGGCCGCGTGGTCAGCGAGTCGGCTTGATTCCTGCGGTCGGACTGGCATCTTTGCTCCTGCTGCCGCCGCTGACTGCGGTTATTCCCCTGCTGCTTGCCAATACCGCTTATGCCTTCTCGCGCGAGATGCCATTGTCCCGGCGCATGGTCTATGAGCGTGGTGTCTGGCTGCTTCTGGCAACGCTCATCGGCGGTCTGCTCCGGACATTTTTGACTACGCCTTTTGCGGTGCGTCAGGGATGGTCGGCGGAAGGCATGCTGCCCGAAGTTCTGCTGGTAGGAGTGGTTTACAGCGCAGTCTTCAGCCTGGGCCGATTGTTCAGCATGGGGCGGCACACCAAGGCCGAATATACGGTGCGTCGTCATGCATTTCAGAACTGGCGACTCGAATCGGTAACTTTAATCGCGACCGTCCCGACTGCTCTCGTGATGGCTCTCACCTTTCCAGCCTTCGGACTGCTCGGCCTGGTCGGCGCGGCAACCCTGCTGGCTCTTATGGTCGTCGTCGCGCATTTTGGTTTCGAGGTTGCAGGCCTGCGCGAACAGGTGCGGGCAATGGAAAAAATCAGTGCCGTGACGGTCTCTCAGACCAGTGCGCCGCGCGTAATCGAGCAGTTCCTACGTCTCAGCAGTACCTTGGTCTCCTGTGACCGCGTGGTGTTATGGCTGACCGATGAGTCGCATATCCGGCTGGAGCGTACTTCGCCGAGCCGCATGGAAAAGAGCGGCGGAGCAAAGAGCAGCGAAGACACCATCAGTGTCCGCTTTGGGGAAGGCCTGGTAGGACGAGCCGCAGAGCGTAAAAAGCCGATCATTGCCCGCGATGGCGCCCATGACCCACGTCTGGTCGCCGAAGAGCAGCGGGGTACCGAAGCCTCGTTTGCGATGCTGCTTCTGCCGCTGGTCGCCGGGAACCAGACAATAGGCGTTGTCCAGTATGAGCGTGATGCGCCGGGTGCGTTCACCAGCCGGGACCTTTCTCGCATTCAGGCGCTGGCAAGTCAGGCCGCCGCGACACTTGCCAATGTCCGGGCTCATCAGGATGTTTACAGTCAGGCTGTCACCGACGCTCTGACGGGCCTTTACAATCGCCGTCATATGCAGACCGTCTTGGCCGACGAGCGCCGCCGCGCCCAGCGATACAGCCACTCCCTGTCGGTGATTATGCTGGATGTCGACGGTTTCAAGGGCTACAACGACACCTACGGCCATGTGCAGGGGGATGTGCTGCTGAAGATGCTGGCGGGTATTTTGCAGGGCAGCGTGCGCGGCGTCGATATTGTCGGACGCTTCGGCGGCGAAGAGTTTATCATTGTCATGCCCGAGACGCCTTCCGAAGAAGCCTACCAGACCGCCGAGCGCCTGCGCCTCGCCGTCGCTCAAACCATCTTCCCCGGCTTCGCCGACGATCCCGCTCTAGTCGTCTTCAAGACCATCAGCCTCGGAGTCGCGACGTTCCCCGACATCACCCACGACACCCAGGCCCTTGTTACCCTCGCCGACAACGCGCTGTACCGGGCCAAGCGCGGTGGCCGCAACCAGACCATCCAGGCCGACGCCGAAACGCTGACTTTGGAACGAGAATAGCGATAGCCCCCCGCCCCAATCCTGGGGAGCCATAAGGAGGGGAGCAAGACGAACAGATTTTCCTGGCTTGCTCTGGCTCCCCAGAATTGGGGCGGGGGGACTTTCCCGAACTATGCTTTTCCAGTGTACCACTCTTCCAGTGCCGCAACAAAGCTGTCCATCGTCGGCTCCTCGGCGGTGATGTTTGGGAGGCGGCCTAGCGTTTCTTTAGCGGTTTTCGCTGTGCTGGGGCCGATGCACGCGATGATGACAGAGGCAGGAAGGGCAAGGCCGTCCAGAGCAGAGACGAAGTTCCTGACGGTGGATGAACTGGTGAATGTCACGGCGTCAATCGTGCCATCCAAAAGGCGTTGGCGGATTTCGTCTGCATTGGCGGCGTCTAGGCTGTTCTCATAGGCGATCACGGCGTCGACTGTCCCTTCACGGGCTGTCAGGGCTTCGATCAGACTGTCGTCGCCGTCTTTGGCACGGGGGATCAGAAAGTTCTTGCCGAAGGCTTCGCCCGGCAGCTCTGTTCCGAGGCCCGCGCCGGTCATAACCGTGGGCTGGAAGTCGGCCTGCAAGCCATGTGCCCGCAGTGCTTCAGCAGTGGCAGGCCCGACGGCGGCGATCTGCGCGGCCCCGAACGACCGGGCATCTTTCCCGGCAGCAGCAAGTCGTCCGCAGAAGGCATGGACGGCGGGGGCACTGGCAAAGCAGAGCCAGTCATAGGTACCGATGCGGATAATGGCGTCGTCCAATGCGGCGTAGCCATCCGACGGTGGGACAATCTTGATCAGCGGGAAGACAACCGCTTCCGCGCCCCGTGCCGCCAGCTTTTCGGCAAACTCTGACGCCTGCTCTCTGGCTCGTGTCACAATAATGCGTTTGCCGGACAATGGCCCAAGATCGTACCAGCGCAGCTTCTCGCGCAGACGGACCACCTCGCCGACAATAGTCACCGCTGGTGCTTTGAAGTTCGCAGCTCGGACCTTTTCTACTATGTCCCCGAGCGTTCCCACCAGTGTCTCTTGATGCCCTGCCCATGTCCCCCAGCGAACGAGTGCGACGGGAGTCTCCGGTGTTCGGCCATTCGCCTGAAGCTGCATCGCGATCTCGTCTAAGTTTTCGACACCCATCAGAAACAGCAGCGTGTCGCCTGCGCCGGCGATCTTGTCCCAGCGCCGCCGTCCTTCCGCTTCGCCGGGAGCACGGGTACCCGACTCGCGGCGGTCGTCGCGCTCATGACCGGTGATCACGGCAAACGAAGACGCAGCATCCCGATGGGTCACGGGAATGCCGGCGTAGGCCGGAGCCGCAATTGCCGAAGTGACGCCCGGTACGATGACAAACCGAATGCCTCTATCGCGCAGATATTCTGCTTCCTCGCCGCCGCGCCCAAACACAAACGGATCGCCGCCTTTGAGCCGGGCGACTGTTTTGCCTGCCCCCGCCCGGTCCGCCAGCAGGGCATTGATGTCGTCCTGACGCATCGCATGCTTGTCGGCCTGCTTGCCGACAAAGACTTTTTCGGCGTTCGGCGATGCATACTCCAGCAGCCTCGGGTGAGCCAGCCGGTCATAGACCACTACATCGGCGGCTTTGAGAGCGTCCGTCCCGCCGATTGTAATCAGCTTTGGATCGCCTGGCCCTGCCCCAATCAAATACACTATTCCTGATGTCATGCCTTATTGTACCCACCACTATGGCACGGCTTCAACCGGCGTACAATGTGTACACTCTGCGGTATGATAGAAACACTATGAGCAGCCCAACTAAGACAATCCAGCATGAAACTCAGCTTTCCAACCGTGCTGTCGTCGTCGATCAGAACCAATTCCGGCTTTCCCCCGAACAGTGGAAAGCCTTTTGCCAGCGTCTTGACGCCTCGCCGCAGGTGATTCCTGGCCTGAGCGAGTTGTTCTGCAAAGCAGACCCGTTTCGTAAGTCTGACGACGTTTAACGCCTGAAGGGCAGGTCTGAAGGCGCGGACGCCAACCGCACGGTATGCGGAAGGGTGAGAGTGGAAGAATGAGAAAGCCATATGATGATGGCATTATCACCTCATCTGAATGATTTAAGGCAATCAAGAATAGTAATGAAATGTGCGAGTGCCACGCGGATAGTCAGCATCCAGCGCGGAGGCGAGTGAGACCGCTTCTTGATCAGTGAGTTTTGTCGGTTCATCATCGATTCGGCTCTCTGTCAGCAGATGGTAGAAGAAGGCGATGACAAATATCATCGCTGCATTTGCATTTATGTAGTTACCCTGCGGAGCGATATACCCTTTGTATCCAGCCTCAAGAAACGCCTGCGCGAATGGTTCCTGGCCGGCCCCGCAAGAGCAGCAAACCAGTGTGCGTCCCATGCCTTTGACGTACTCGGGGATATTTGTCGGTGTCAGGCTGAGCGTGACCAACTCCCAGCCGTTGGGATTCTCGTAATCGCCGTCAGCCTGGTCGACAACTTTGAGATTAAGCTGTGCTTCACCGTTAGAATCCACACCGCCATGGCAGAGCAGAATGACATAGTCGCACTCGGGCATCATGCCAGCCAATAATTCAAGGGCACTCCGCTTTTGCGCTAGATCGTACAGATGAACCCGCAGTCCAAAGGCTTCCAAGGCAGCCCTGATTGCAGTTGCATCTTGAAATATTTTAGCGCTTTTATCACAGCAGATGACTACGGACTTGTACATCTTCATGTTGATTCCTTGTGGTTGAGTCTTCTCGTGCCAGCCCTATCGCATAGTCAGACATACCTGCTTCCGCCAAATCGCGATCCTCCTCGGCAAAATCCGCGTATAGTGCGGCTATCTTTGTGTCATCTTCCGTTTGTTCTTGCAATGTCATCTTCTTGGTACCTTTGCAGCAAGCAGGTTAAGAATACGGCCATAGAGATAAGCAGCGGCTAAGAAGGCAGCAATTGCAGTCAAGGAATAGATTAACAGAAACGAGACTCGGTTGGTAATATCTGTCGCAAAAAAAGTCCAGCACAGACAGAGCAAGACCGGTCCACAAGCAAAGCGTATCCACCGTTTGTCACGTTCCATAGGACCTAGCCCGGCGACAGCTCCAGCTATGATGCCTGAGGCTGCATATTCACTGATGAAAAACAGATGCTGCAACTGATGATATTTAGCATCACCCTGATTGTAAGCCCAACTTCCCCATCCGCCACTTTCCCAGTCAAACCATTTGTAGTGCAGCCAGCAATCGCTGAGGACAGCGAATAGGAAGGCGCTAAATCCGATGAGCAAGCTGATCCAGATGGGGCTGTTTTGATTCATGGGAAACCTTTCGCCAAGATGCCTGACTATGCGCCGGACTTCCGATCCAAGACTTCGGCGTAGAGCGCGGACTGACGGGCGCGGGCTTTGGTGTAGATTTCGTGGGTCTTGGAGTCAGGTGTGTAGGTCTTCCAGAGGTAATCGGGGACTTCGGAGAGGTCGGTGAGGTGGCCGAGTGCTTTCAAGGCCAGCAGGGCGGCTCCCCGGCTGGAGGCTTCGCCGACGCGGCTGGTGGTGAGGGGGACGCCAAGAGAGTCGGCCATCATTTGGGCCCAGGTGGGGTCATTGACAATCGCGCCGCCGGAGGCGACGATTTGGGCGGCGGAGGGGTACTGCTTGATGACCATGTCATAGACGTTCGCGAACTGGTAAGCGACGGCTTCGAGTGAGGCCCGTAGAATCTCGGCAGGGGACGTGTGCAGATTCATTCCTGAAATGGTGGCTTTTGCGCCGGCGTGCCAGCCTGGCGAGCGTTCCCCGGCCCAGAACGGCAGCACGGTCAGGCCGTGGCCGTCGGGAAGGAGGGCAGACACGGCTTTGACGGCGGATTTTCGGTCTCCGATTTGAAGGGTTCTCTGCGCCCAGGCGTAGACGTTGCCGCCGTTCGCGAATGCGCCGCCAACTAAAAATCGTTCATTGTCAACTCGGTAGCAGAAAAGCTCATCGGGGATGTCGATCTTGTCCGCTTTGATGGCGACGCGCAGTGCCCCGGACGTACCGACATTGATGGCGATCCGATTGGCATCCACGGCCCCGCTGCCGACATTCGAGCAGGCACCGTCACCGGACGGCGGGAACCAGGGCAAGTCTTTCAGCGGAGCCAGTGCGCCCGCCCATTCAGCGGTCAGGCCTGAAACGGGTGCGGGGTTATCCGTCAGCGGGTTGAGCTGACGCAGGGCAATCGGCAGCTCTGTGAGCGTCTGCGGGTCCCATTCTTTCGTGTTCTGGTTCAGCAGGCCCGTCCCCGATGCCATCGAGAGGCTGCAAGAGGCAGTCCCGAACAGGCGCATCTGGGCGTACTCGCCGAAGGACATCCAGAAATTGGCTTTGCCGAACAGTTCCGGCTGGGTTTCCTGAAGCCAGCGCAGCTTGGAGGGCCAGTAGCAGGGATGCAGGACGCAGCCTGTCCGCTTATGGTAGGCGGCGGCGTCCATCTCCGATTTCAGCTTCTCGGCCTGACTCAGCGCCCGCGAATCTGCCCAGGAAAACAGTGGGGTCACGGCTTTGCCGTCTTCGTCGACACCCAGCAGGCTATGCCAGAAGCAGGAGATGCCGATTCCTGCTAGCAGCCCGCGCTGCTCTTTGGTGAGATTGCGAAGGATCTGCTTGAGGCAGTCCACGGTCAGCCCCAGCAGAACTTCCGCGTCCGTTTCAACCCCGCCGTCGGCAGTAGTCGTCTGGGCGTAGGGAATCTGGACTTCAGCGTTCGGCAGAGCGCGTCCGCGAGCGTCGAAGACCATCGCCCGAACCGACGACGTGCCCATGTCCAGTGTCAGCACCAGTGCTTTTTTCATAGTGTCAAGTCTCTCGAAACTTCGCGAATTGAAGAAGGGTAGGGTATAAAAGAATGCATGAGCGCTTTCACGAAATGGGCTATGCTGCTTGTGCTGACTCTTGCCACACTGGCCGGATGCACTCAGACAGCTTCGACAAAGACCGGACCGTCGACGGCGGCGGCAGAAATAGGATCGCCCGGTGTCACCGCTAACTCCGGCGGCGACACGCGTGGAACTATTCTCTATGAGCCCAGCCCAGCGCCCGCCAAACCGACTGATCCCTATGCGACTGTCAGCGGCAAATTTGTTCTGCCTCTGCGCCAGAAAATGGCGTGGGAACTGGCGGAAATCGACCTGCACGCCCACCAGCAGGCCGAGAACGCCTACCCCGTGCCGGACCCGTCAAGCCCTAGCTATTCCAAAGTGACAGCCCTGCGCGATGCCAACCATCAGGCTCAGTTCAACGCGTATCTTCTCGAAAAATACCACGCTCGTTTCTGCAACGAGTTCGGTGTCACCTATGATCAGCTTGTGCTGATTATCCAGGAAGGCCGCGAGAAAAACTGGCCGATGCCGCCGGTTCCGAAAGAATAGCCGTGTGACTTATTTCACAGTGTGCGTGTGACCTGCTTCCCTCACAGGTGTCTTTACCAGGGCTATAATACCACTATCAAACCGAGCCAAGCGCTCCCGGGAGACACCCGATGAACAGCACACTGACACTCAAACTCGATGCAACGGTCCAGTCCAAAACTGCGAAGACACTCACCGCCGCTCAGGTGATTCGCACCGTGGCCCGGAAATGGGACATGTTTGCAGTCATCGGCCTCATGGCTTCCAGCGCGGTCTACGGCGTTTATGCTCTCACCCAGATGACAGGGTTCTAGGCCATAGGTATGAAACCCACGGCAGTGAAGTGCTGACGCCCTTCGGGCTGCGAATCAGTAACTTGCCGCAGTGGGGCGGTAGGTCAATTGGCGACGAACGTAAACGTTTGAGTGGTCGGTTTCAAGTCTGTGGACTCCGCCGAGGCGAGAGAATCCGCCAGCGGGTCGCAGTGGAACTCGGCCAGCGAAATCCCTTGACCTTGATGCTCTCCTTCCGTCAGTGTGACACTTCCCCAGGAATGCACGTTCTGCGGCGTATAAATGACCGTAAGTGTGTTGGGGCCGGAATACAGCTTCATGGTGATATCCTGAGTCCCGGACGGCTGGTAGCTGCTAAGGCGTTTCCCGTTCAATAAAATCGAGATACTCGCTCGATTGGTTTCCGTGTTCAGCCAGTGGGAATGCTCAGTCGGCATGGACGGCCCCTTCAGCGGATCGTCGCGAAGCAGCGGGTCATTGGTCGACACCCCGCCGCTGGAGCCTGCTGCTGCCCCAGCCCCTGACAGCAGTGGGTCGGGTGTCTGCTCCGCCGCTGGAGCGGGCGCAAGGGCGATGGGTGTGGCGGCTGAGGGCGCGGGGGCTGAACTGCCAGGGCCAGGGTCAGTGACGGGCCGGTCATCCCCGCATCCGCTCAGCAAAAGCAGGCAAAGTCCCCCAGTTCCCAGCAAGAATACGCGTTTGAGCTTTTGGGGAAAGCTTCTCATTGAATCATGCCAGCCCCGACCGTCTCGTTGGTCGCTTCATCGATTAAAATGACGCTGCCGGTCGCCCGGTTGCGGCGGTACGAGTCAAAGAACAGGGGATGCGTTGTCCGCAGGGTCAGCCGGGCGATCTCGTTCAGGCTAACGGTTTTCTCCTGCGTGTTCTCGTCCAATGTGCTGATGTCCAGCTTGTAATCTACCGATTTCACAATCGCTCGCACTTCTTTGGTCGTGTGCTTGAGCGTATACTTGCCGCCCAGTATCAAGCTTTTCTCTCCCAGCCAGCAGACCATGATCGCTAAATCTTGCGAGACTTGCGGCGGATCGTCTGCGGCCACGATCATGTCGCCCCGGCTGATGTCGATTTCGTCTTCCAGTGTGAGCGTCACCGACATCGGCGCATAGGCTTCCGGCAGCGATCCGCCGAGCGTATCCACAGACTGAATGCGGGACGTAAACCCGGACGGCAGCACCTGCACGGCATCACCGGGCCGGAATACTCCCCCTGCGATCCGGCCCGCGTAGCCCCGGTAATCGGGGAACTCGGCGGACTGCGGACGGATCACATACTGCACCGGGAACCGGGCATCAGTGTGGTTGACATCGTTCTCAATCGGCACACTTTCCAGCAGCGCCAGCAGCGCCGGACCATCGTACCAGTCCATGTTCTGCGAAGCGTCTACGACATTGTCTCCATAGAGCGCACTGATCGGGATAAAGTGTACGTCACCCAGTGCAAGCCCCTCGGCAAATGCCTGAAAGTCGCGCTTAATGCTGTCAAAGATAGTCTGGTCGAAGTCCACCAGATCCATTTTGTTGACGCAAACGACGCAGTGCGGGATGCCCAGCAGGGATGCGATAATGGCATGGCGGCGAGTCTGCTCGATCACTCCTTTTCGGGCATCGACTAGAATGATCGCAAGATTAGCCGTTGATGCCCCCGTGACCATATTGCGCGTGTACTGGATATGGCCCGGCGTGTCCGCAATAATAAATTTGCGCTTCGGAGTCGCAAAGTAGCGATAGGCCACATCGATTGTGATGCCCTGCTCCCGTTCCGCCCGGAGTCCATCGGTGAGCAGTGCAAGATTGACATGCTCTTCCCCCCGCTTTTCGCTAGACGCTCGTATGGCTTCATATTGATCATCAAAGATGGCTTTGCTGTCATACAAAAGCCGCCCGATCAGCGTACTCTTGCCATCGTCCACACTTCCCGCCGTCGTGAAGCGCAGCAGATCCATATCCAAATAGCCTGTTGTAGAAAAATCAGTAGTCAGTGTTTCATTCATAACGTTTGTTGCAGTCGCTTTCGCCCTGGCATTGGAAGAGGAACTACGATGTCCCTGTCTGGTGGGATGACGAATGATACAGTCGATTCCGACGTACCACGCCACCATCCAAATCCAAGATGAACTGGATATTTGCGCTTGCGCCCAATTTCGCCAAGAAGCTCACCAGGGTATACAGAACTTTGATCACGATAGGAGGGTAGAAAATACGTAGTGTGGCTACTTACGATAGTTGAACCGCATCCTTGCGTTTCCTTGCCTGCCTGATGAGTCTCAAGCCCATTGACTGTTCCGTGAGAAATATCGGAAGGTGCTCCCCATATCCCGATAGTCACTTGAAGTTCGCCAGTTCCACGATTGCTCATTGGCATATAGACAGCCAAAGGTTCACCAGGCAGCAATGCTGCAATAATCGGCGGACCTACTTTGGGCGCTTCATGGGGAACTGTTGCTACTATAAGAACAGCAATGCCAGAAACCACAAAAACAGCAATCACAAAAATTAGAGGTTTTTTCATATTTGCGCCTCAAATACTCGTTGGGTCAATAATAACCAAACCCGGCACGAATGCCGCCATTCGTGTGAAGTGCCGGACATTGAACGTCAGAATGTTCGTGATGCCGTAAACCTGACAGATTGCGATTAGACGCGCGTCGTGAACCTGCTTGCCTCTAACGTCTGCGGCTTCTACCAATGCTTTCCAAGACACAAAAAGCTCGGGCGTTTCCAGCAACAGCGGAAACTCAGCCTCGTAAATTGCAGCTTTTGCCTGCGCTTCGGCTGACGATAAGCCTAAGCCGTTGACGTCTGCCGGACGAGTGACAACACAGCGAAACTCAGTGAAAATCTGAGGCGCAGTATGCAGGACTTCACCTTGCCGATGCAGTGTCAGAATTGCGTTTGCAGCGACAAGGTGGAGCGGGTCTGAAGGATTGGTGTGGCGCAGAAGTATGCTGCTGTCCAGAAGATGCGCCATGATTAATAGATTCCTTCGCTGCTGACAGCTTCGTCGGAAAGTGCGACACCAGCGGGCGAGGATGCTTGTCGAAGCCGACGCTCCCATTCATCCTGCGGCTCTAATCGCTGTTTCTGAGAAGGGGGTGCGAATTCTTCCTGTAGTTTGCCAAGAATGAAGCTCTCCGGGGTCGTACCAAGCTCCTGAGCTTTTTGGGCGAGTTTCTGTTCCAGATCAGGGGTAAGGGCAATAGTCATTTGGGTTACCTTTCGTCCGTTAAAAAGCCTCTGTCGGTTGCCTCATTAATCAGCGCTTTGACATAGTCCCAAAGCGTTTCGGAGCCGTCTGCGATGTGCCGGTTCAGACGCAGAACCTGCTCCTGCGAGATGCCGTGCTCTTTCCAGCTTCGGCCCTGCGTGTGGAAATTATGCAGTAGCGGCATCAATCTATCCAGTGCGGCGGCGAACTTCGCTTCCGGCGTTGTGCGTGCTTCGAACTCCTGCCATAACTGCGTTAGCTCTCGCTGCTGGTCGGTCGGCAGCAGCCCGAAGATGTGCCGTGCGGCTTCCTGTTCCCGTGCGGCTTTAGTCTCGTTCCCGGCAGTATCGTAGACAAACGTGTCTCCGGCATCGATCTCGACAATATCATGCACCAGCAGCATTTTCAGCACGCGCAACGTGTCGACTTCCGCGTTCGCGTGTTCGGCCAGCACCAGTGCCATGACTGACAGATGCCACGAATGCTCCGCCGAGTTCTCATGCCTGGGTTCGTTCAAGAGGTAGCTTCGCCGCAGAACACTTTTGAGTTTGTCTATTTCGAGAATAAAGCTGATCTGCCGGTCAAGTCGTTCCGTGTCCAATCGCTGCTCCCCAATTATTCACGCACAACACAGCCGGTTCTAAAGTCAATGATTAGCAGGAGAGGCCCCCTAGCCCCCAATTCTGGGGGAACCGGAGAAGTTCGATTTCACCTGCGGTTATGTGCCGCTGCGGCAACTAGCTCACCGTCAATATTAGACCTCTTGCGTAATTCCCCTGCCCTAAACAGCAGGGCTTGGATAAAGCAATTCCCCGCCTGCGCGGGCACAGAACAGTCCAATCATATGCCCGCGCAGGCGGGCAATTGCAAGGCTAAATCCTAGGGGTTCAGCCCTGGAAGTAATTACGCAAGAGGTCTATTGAAAAAGTGGATCACAGCATCATAACCATGCCTTTAGCGACCCGGCCCGTGTAAAGATAAGCAGAATGCTCAGGCCGAAGCTCAATTGCCTTTTGGTAAACTTCGTCCCGGTCTTTGCTGTGATATAGAATTTTGCCTCCAACAACTTCTAGTTGCAGTGTGACTTCCGGGTCTCCCACCAGCACCCATTCCGCTTCATAACGAGATTCGATTTCTTGAACTGTCAGCACTTCGTTCATAAAAACTTGTTTCCTGACTGTAACCGTCTCCGATAGTTTTTTCTTTGTACTTCTTCCCTGTAAAACACCACAAAACTGATCAAAACCACTAAGGCAATAACCCAATCAACATCAGGTTTTAAGCCAGGCCGGAATATCAGTGGTCCCAAGTGAAGATTCCCATACTGAAGATAATGCAAGTAAGCGGCAGGATACAACTTGAAGAAGACTAGCTCCCATAAGCTGATTTCTGCTGCAATTAGTAAGAAGACCATTGAATACATGCCCCGCCGCCAAGCTAATCGTAGGGTTTTCAGACCGCGAAGCGCAAGAAGAGAGAGCACGATTTGGCAAAAGATGAGCATAGCAAGTCGTAAGACACCTTAAAAATAGCCTTCTTTTTTGCGGTCTTCCATGGCGGCTTCGGAGCGCTTGTCGTCGGCTCGCGTGCCGCGCTCGGTCTGGCGACTGGCGGCGACTTCCTGGATGATCTCTTCCAGTGAGTTCGCAGGAGATAGAACTGCACCGGTGCAGGTCATGTCGCCGATGGTGCGGAAGCGGACTTGACGCAGTTCGGGGGCCTCGGTCGGGCGCTTGTTCAGGAAGTCGGAGTCGGCGAGCAGGTTGCCGTCGCGCTCGATGACTTCTCGCTGATGGGTGAAGTAGATGCTCGGCAGATCGATCTGCTCCTGCAAAATATACTGCCAGACATCCATTTCGGTCCAGTTGGAGATGGGAAAGACCCGGAAATGTTCGCCGAGGTGCTTGTGGCCGTTGAACAGGTTCCACAACTCAGGCCGTTGGTTTTTCGGGTCCCACTGGCCGAACTCGTCGCGGTGCGAGAAAAAACGCTCTTTGGCGCGAGCTTTTTCTTCGTCCCGGCGTGCCCCGCCAAGCGCAGCGTCCACTTTCAGCTCTTCGATGGCGTCTAAGAGAGTGACCGTCTGAAGCATGTTCCGGCTGGCATTGTAGCCTTTTTCTTCGACCGCGCGGCCCTGGTCGATCGAGTCCTGGACGGAGCGGACAATGAGCTTGGCTCCGATTTCATCCATCCACCAATCCCGGTAGGAAAGCGTCTCAGGGAAATTGTGCCCGGTATCGATGTGCAGCAGGGGAAAGGGGATACGGGCCGGCCAGAAGGCCTTGCGGGCGAGATGACTTAAAATAATCGAGTCTTTGCCGCCGGAAAACAGCAGCACGGGCCGCTCGAATTGGGCCGCGACTTCGCGGATGACAAAAATAGACTCCGCTTCCAGCTCCTGGAGATGGGTCACTTTCAGCGGGTCGGCGATAGAATCAAGATGCACGATCTCAGAGTTCAGCATGACGGTCATAACCTCTATCTTACCACAACGGGGGGTAGTTAAAGAAAAAGGTCTGAGCCGGCTGGAAAGTTCCCAGCTTCCTCTCACCGAAGCCGGAAAAGGTAAGCCGGGTAGCCGTCGCGCTGCAAAAGCTGCTGCTGCTTTTGAGCCTCGGCATGACCGGCATAATCGCCGGTCTCGACGGCGTAAGTTTTCGGTCCCTGCCCATCGGGGCTGGGGCGAATGATCGCGTCGAAACCGCGTCGGCGCAGGGCGGCGGCAAGCGTTTCTGCAATGTGCCGAACGGGGAACTTGGCTGCTGCAACATGATAGGGCAGCGGCAGGGGTGCTTTTCGGGCGGTCCGATGTGCAGCAATCGGGGAGAGCTGGATTTTTGGTGACGATTTCGTGCTGGTGACCCTGCTCAATGCAGGCTCCGTGGGCGACTGGGAAACTGGTGGCGCGTCTGCCCAAATGGACAGATGCCGTGAAAACACGCTGGTTTTCCGGCTGTCCAAGGCGCTGGCTGTGAACCGATAGTGGCCCGGTTCCAGAGGTGTCCAAGCCGTGCTGGAAAGGCTGCCCTGTGTCAGCGAAAGCAGAGATTTCTCGCCCCCATTTTTGGAATAAGAAATGGCAATGGTCGCACTCTCTCCGGCATCAAGCATTGCATAAGCCGAGATCATGACCGGTTTTCCCAGTGGGACATGCTTTCCCCGGCTGACACTATACAAGCTCACTGTCAGCGGAATGGGTGGGAGCTTAGGAGGCAGTGATGCGGCTGCCCGCGCCGCAGTAGGGGACGGCACTGCTGCTGTCGGCTTTAAGGCGGGAGCTGGGTGGGTCAGTAGATGCGGCAGAAGAAGGAGCAGCGCTGCCGCCAGCAGGGTCCAGGGGAGGATACGCCAGACTGGGAAGCGCCTGTCATTTTCCCTCTGTTCTTCCAGCAGCGGCGCAGAACGCAGCGGCTGCCCGCAGTTTATGCATTCGGAATTTTCATCGCTCTGTTTGGCCTGACAATGGGAGCAGATTTGAGACATGCTGTATTTTTCCCGGCTGATTGTCACTTTTAATCCTGCCTGACAGCAAAGTGTGTGGGAATGAGAGCGTGGGAATAAATTCCTACGCTGTGGGGCGCAGACGCCTAATGTCCGAGGGCGCGGACAAAGAGTAGGAAAATGCCGCAAAGTCTCTGCAACCTGCCGTTCATCCGGGTACACTTCTCAGCATGGCAGATCAAAACGAAACCCCTGTTTGGAACCTGAGCTTGGGCCAGTGGGAAGCGATTTTAATGCAGGCCCGGAGCAGTCTGGATGCGCTGGAAGACGGCGCTTCGGTGCGAGTCGAACGAAACGGCGAAGCCGAACAAGATGAGCTCACCTTCTTCGCGGCGGCTCTCAATAAACCCTTTGGATGGTCGTATCCGTTCCTCGAAGCTATCCCGCACAGCGTCGTTCGGGGCGCGTCAATCGGCAGGGCCTGGCATGATGCCGATACAGGATTGGTCCAGTTCGAAGTCTCTCTCCCGGCTGCCGCCCAGGAGCTCGCCGCCGATTACGAAAGCGGAGCCTCCGACCTAGATTTCGTCACCTACGAGCAGGCTGTCGAGCAGGCCGTGCGCGGCACTGCTTATGATCTCGCCTGGCTGCACCAAGAGTTCGGGCGACTGGCAGTGCTGACAGTCAGCTAATTTTCGCTGTGCCGAAAGTCCGTGGGTTTCATACCCACGGAACCCTGCAAAGTTCACGCCGCCGCAATCTTCTTTGCAAGCTCCAATGGGTTCAGGTACATTTCCAGATAGCCGCAGCTAAGGCAGGCTCTTACATGATGGATCTTCACGGAACTTGTGTTAGAGAAAAAGCCCATTGAAGATTTCAGAGAAGTGTACCAGAGTTTATCATCCTTGATTTTCCCCTCATCCATCTCCCCTCCGCATTTTGTGCAAGCTGCTGTATTTAACATCGTCGGTAGCCCCATGCGTCGCGTTCCTCCTGAATATAGGAAGCCACTTCTTTCGCCGTTTGGAAAGCAAGATGTCCAAGTGCTTCGGCGAGAACATCTATTACTGCGCGTCGTTCGATATCTGCCTCTTGCGGGAACAAGGCGATAATTTTAGCCGAATTCCCCGATGGAATCTGCGGATTGGAGACTTCAACCTTGCCTCCCGGCTGAACTGTGGTGGTTAATATCAGTGCGGTCTGCATAAATGTTCCTTTTTAAGTTGTAACTGATCCAACTTTTAATGCTGCCATCTTTGTTCTGCGTAGCAAGGCAAGACCACCCAAACTGACGAGCATTAAAAGCCCGTGAACAAATAATTGACTGACAAGGTTTGTGTGCCACAAAGCGAACAGCGGTAAATTGGCAAACAAAATCCATCCGCAGGTATGAGCGGCGAGATGCATCCATAAATCTTTGCTGACACAGAGGGTTGGCTTTGATTGCTCTGTTAGCGCGAAATGCAGGGCAAGACTAATAAATAGCGCTTGGAGACACCATATTATCAGATCAGGTGCTGTATTGAGCGTTATAGTCAGAGGGCGATGGGAGTCCAGCCAGTCAAACACGCCAAACCCAGAAAATAGTGTCCACAGCAGAGCCAGTAGTGTGAACGCATAGGCCTTACCCTTAAGTGCTTCTTTATACATGGCTTTTCTAAGCGTCCCGGCACTGATTGGCAGTTCAGGCATCAATCCACCGAAGCAAGCTCGGAGACGCAGTTCATTTGCAGGGTGTGGACGTAGCGGTGGAAATCGGATTCTAGCTCGTGCTTAAAGCGGCGGCTGAGGCCGAGTGATTCGGCGATGTCGGGCAGGAAGCCGGGGGGATCGTAAGCGACGGAGAGGGTGAGCTCGATGCCGCTGCTTCTTTTGGGTTTTTCTAAGCGCAGGGACAGGACGTACAAGAAGAGTGATCCGCAGGACTGCCAGCAGAGGGTCTGGTCGGCGCACATGGTCCGCTGGGCGGCGAACTCGACTTGCCGGCCCTCTAAAAGAATGGTGAAATGAGCCATATCTTCGCTGTCAATCGGCTCCGTGGCGCAGATATGCGACAGCAGATGCGGCAGGCGATGGATCGTGTTCCATTCGGCCCAGATCGAACGCCAGGGAGCTTCTACGGTCAGGGTTACTTCGTGGGTGTATTGCATTTGGCTCAGCCTTCACGGCTCAAAACGGTGCGGCCACCGAGGTACGGGGACAGCAAGGAGGGAATGCGGACTGTGCCGTCGGCCTGCTGATAGGTTTCGAGCAGGGCGGCGACAAGGCGGGGCAGGGCGGTTCCGCTGCCGTTCAGCAGATGCGGGAACTCGGGCTTCGCGCCGGGCTCGCGCCGGAACCGGATATTGCCCCGGCGGCTCTGGAAGTCTTCGCAGTTGGAGCAACTCGATACCTCCAGCCACATGTCTGCGCCGGGCGCGTGGATCTCGACATCGTAGCACTGGGACGCCGCAAAGGAAATATCTCCAGCCGCCAGCAGCTTCACCCGGTAGGGAAGGGCGAGAGCTTCGAGGACATCCGTGGCGTTGGTCAGCAGGATTTCCAGCTCTTTGTACGACTCTTCGGGCAGGGTGTACTTGACCATCTCGACTTTGTTGAACTGATGGACCCGCAGCAGCCCGCGCGTGTCTTTACCTGCTGCTCCGGCCTCCCGCCGCCAGCAGGGGGAATAGGCGACGTAGTTTAATGGCAGGTCGCGTCCGTCTAAGATTTCGTCCCGGTGGATATTGACCAGGGCCGGCTCGGCGGTCGGCAGGGCGAATAGGTCCGCTTCGGCGTCGTGGTACATCTCCGGCTGGAACTTCGGCAGATGAGCGCTGGCCTGAACACTTTCGCGCGATAGAAAAAACGGTGTCGCCCATTCCGTGTAGCCATGTTTTTCCCGGTGCAGGTCCAGCATGAATTGGATCAATCCACGCTCCAGCAGTGCGCCCAAGTTCTTATACAGCACAAACCCGCTGCCGGACAGCTTGGCCCCGCGGGTGAAGTCGATCAAGCCGAGGTCTGTGGCGATGTCCCAGTGGGGCTTCGGGGCGAAGTCAAATGTCTTGATGTCGCCGTGCGTTTTGACGATCTGGAAGTTTTCTTCGGCACCCGGCGGTGTGCTCTCCGACGGCAGGTTCGGGATATACGAGAGCAGGGAGTCCCGCTCCGCTTCCAGCCGCTTGGCGTCGTCGCCGAGGGCGGCTTTGCGGTCGCCGAGGTCCCGCAGGCTTGCTTTCAGGGCGTCGGCTTCTTCGCGCTTACCGTTCTTCATCAGTTGCGGTATAGATTTGCTCCCGCGTCCTAGCTCCGCTTGGAGCTCTTCCGCTTCGGAGGTCGCCGCCCGCCAGCGGGCATCCGTGTCTAAGACGGCATCGATGAGGGCCGGATCGGCGAGCCGAGCTTGAAGCCGCGCTTTGACTGTTTCCGGTTCGGTTCGTATCAGTTTAATATCCAGCATAATTTGTTGTTCTTGGTGAGTGGGTCGGGGCATTTCCCCTAGATAGCTGATTCTTGGCGCTCATATTATGCTGACAGAGGGCGAGGGAGTAAACTCCGCTCGCTCCGTTAAAGTCGTCCTTCGGACGAAAGAGAAACTTAATGCAGGCAATCTTCTCGTCCGAAGGACGATTTTATATAGCGAGTGGAGTTTACTCCCTCGTTGGCTTTTCATGTATTAGGAAACTGCTGGCGATGCTCAGACAAGTATTCCTCGAAAGGTCTAACACGCCCTGCGTCAATGGCATCCAATCCATCCTGGATAGCCCGAACGTTGTCTTCAGCCTCACTCAATCCGTTTACTAGATGCACGAGCATCTTTACCATGCCTTGCAGGTCGCCGGTGTGGACTCGCTCCCTAGCGGTATGCGGGGCTTTTTCGGGGGCACCGATGAAAACCCAGTCCATGGGAACGCCGCTGCGGTCAATCCCGGCCCCGTCGGAGCCGCCGCTGGACTCGACTTCGCGCTGGAAGGGGAGGCCGCTGGTCTCGGCCAGCGCCAGAACACGGTCTAAGTAACGCTGACGGGGCAGGCTGCTGTCCCGCAGGGAAACGGCGACGCCCAGGCCGCGCTTGATATGCTTGGTGTCCCAGGTCAGGTCGGAAATCAAAGCCTGCTGAATACCGTGTGTCTCGAACAAGCGACAAGCGCAGACTTGAGCGCCAATTCCGCGCGTTTCTTCCTGAACTGTCAGCGCAACAGCGATCTCCGGACATTCTCGCAGCGCATGGAGCGCGGCCCAGATGCCCGCCCGGTTATCTAAGTACGGGCCGGTTATCTGGTCGCCGTCAAGTGCCGGAACTGCCGCGTAGACCCAGCGTGAACCGATGGGGGCTTCGGTTTTGCCCTGGACTTTCCATGTGCCATCTTTGCGCCGGGCCAAAGTGTTTCCGGTGTCGGGCTGCCGCACCGGACGGATGCTGTCGCCCGGCTTGCCATTGGGACCGCCGATGCGGACAAGCTGCTTGTCGTAGCCCAGTGTCCAGCCGGTCGTATCAATATGCGCGAAGATCGCCGTAGTGGGCTTGCTGCCGCGCGTGACAACGAGCGAGTCGCCCAGACGCTGTACGTTTGCGCCGGGGACTTCCCGTGCTACCCAGGTTTCCAGCCAGTCCGCCAGCGGGCCTTCGTCTCCGGCGGGGCTGTCCTGCGCGAACAGTTCCCAGAGTAAATCCAGTGAGTATTCAGAAGCCATCAGTATGCAGGCATTGTATCTCAAATGCCGTGTGGTTGTCAAATTGCCAGGCAAGAGCTAGCTGAGAGAGTTAGTGTCGGGTAAGATAGGGGCAGAGGGGCCATGATTGTGCTGAGGGTATGATTGTGCCGCGGCCATGATTGTGACGAGGGCGTAAACGCCCTCGCTGGGGGGCGCGGACGCCGAGGTCCCACCTGCGTGGGACAAGATGTGAGATGTTAAGTGGAGCTTTATGAATTATTCGTGCCGAAAAAATCTGCTGCGTCTTGTGTTCGGACTGGCCGCGAGCCTGCCGCTCACTGCGTATGCCGCATCGCCTGCTGTCCAGCCCGACACTGCTGTCAGCCGATTCAAAGTCAGTCGTGAGCCGAAGCTGACGGCCAAGCAGCAGACGGCTTTGCTGCGCTCGAAAGTCAAATATATCTTTGTCCTGTATCAAGAGAACCGGTCGTTTGACTCGTACTTCGGCACATTTCCCGGCGCAGAGGGTCTGTTCTCGAAACCTGCAAGTCAGACGCCGGGTTTCAGCCAAGTGCTGATCAACACGAACGGCACTAAGACAACGATCCATCCGTTTCGGATCGGGCCGGCACAGTTTGCCTCAGATCTCGACGACATCGATCATTCCCACTCGCGCATTGTCGCCAAGATGGATATTGTCGGCGGCAGGCCGCAGATGGATCAGTTCGCCGTGACCGAGGAGCTGAAATACAGCCCGACCGGCAGCCCGTCGCTCAAAGCCAAGCAGTTCGGCGAGCTGGCGATGGCTTACGAAGACGGTGATACGATTCCATTTTTGTGGCGCTACGCCAATCGGTTTGTTCTCTTTGACCATATCTTCCAGCAGATGACCGGGCCGTCTACCCCCGGCAATCTTGCGATTATCGGCGCACAGACCGGGGCGACCCAGTGGATGCTGCATCCCGATCTCGGCTACCCGGACAATGGCAATTCCAAGCCCGGTTTCCCTATGCTGAACGACAACGCCCCGTTCTGGGGCTCGCCTTCCGACAAGACTGCGGCTGCCAATCGACTTCCTGTGAACCCCGAAGACTTTCCGAGTTATGGAGTGCAGGACAATCTGACCTATGCCACTTTGCCGCTGACGCTGGCCGGGAAGATGTTAGCACAAGTCACAAAATCCGATCTGGACCCGAAGGGTGATTTGGACGATGTTGCGGAAGATGTTGTCGGGATCACAAAGTCCGGCAAAGCCGCCGTGCCGTGGGGCTGGTACGAAGAAGGCTACGACAAAGAGCCGACCGACAGCGCCGATCCTGAAGACGCTAGCGGCCTGCATGCATCCTATATCACGCATCACAATGGCCCGCAGTATTTCGGTTATATCGCGAACAATGCGAAGATGAACGCACATCTGCACGGCTTGAAAGACTTTTCGACGACGCTGGATAAGCAGACCCTGCCGGCTCAGGGGGGCGTCTTTTATGTCAAAGGCGGCTACCAGAATATTCTGGGTCTGCACCCTGCCGGGCCCGACCCCAAAGTTCAGGCAAGCTTCAAGGGCGATGACGATCACCCAGGCTACTCGGACTCGCAGATCAGCGAGGCGCAGATCGCGGAGACCGTCAACAAGATCGCGGCCAGCAAGTACTGGAAAAACTGCGCGATCATCATCACCTGGGACGACTCCGAAGGTGACTACGACCATCTGCCGCCGACGATCCAGAGTGTCGGTCCCGACGGCAGCCCGACTTCCGATGGCCCGCGCGTCCCGCTGATTCTGATTTCGCCCTATGCCAAAGTCAGCGCCATCGCTCATGAGCAGGGCGATCATGCCTCCGTGGTCAAGTTCGTGGACACGCTGTTCGGCTTGACGCCGCTGGCGGACCTGCCGGACGAGCTCAAAGGCAGGCAAATCGGGGAACGGCGCGGGCTGAAAAACCAGGGCCCGTTCGACGATCTGACGCCCCATGTCACCAATCTGCTGTCGGCATTCGACCCCGCACGCCTCGCCGGAACAGCTCCGCTGCTGCCGCCTGCTTATGCCGAGGTTCCTGAGAAGATGGTACGCACGCTGCCCCAGATCAGCGGCTACGGGTGGCATCAAATCGGGGTCGTTCCAACGGATTATCGGCAGGGGATCAAGAACGAAATCCCAGCGGACTTCAACCCACGTCCGAAAACGCTGCCAACAAAGTAGGAAGCTAAGTAAGGCGTTAGAAGTTCTTTGCGGGCGACTGAAGTCGCCCGCAAAGAACTTCTGAGACGCTACATAGTCTGCACCTCGCCGGGGCGCAGCGAGATCGGTAGAACACGCATTGGCAATTCAGCGTTTCTTTCTGCGACTTGGCCTGGTCTCGATGCTTACGGCAGATTACCCCACACTCAGAAATATCCAATTTCTTATGGAGGAATTCATGGGGCGTAAAATAGAATAGGTTCCATGACGCTTTTGGCGAAAGGAAATAACACTAATGGCGACTGCCACGATTGAAAATGCGACCGAAGATGTAATCGAAGAAACAGAGCAGGGTGCAGAAAAAGAGGGCCATATTGCCCATTCCAAATCTGCGGCGGCTAAAGGGCTGATGGGTGAGATGCGCCGCCCCATCAAGCTGACCATGATGGGGGCCGGCTCCGGCTTCACGCCGACCCTGGTGCGCGATGTGCTGCAGATCCCAGGCAATCAGGGCGGGACTATCGCCCTGGTCGACATCGATGCCGACCGGCTCCGCACGATGCACGGGTTGATCCAGAAAGTGCTGGACACCCAGGGGAAATCTGAGTGGAAGGTGGAGTCGTCCACGGACCGGTCACAGGTGCTCGGCGGCAGCGATTATGTCATCTGCTGCGTCGAAGTCAGCGGGACTGCCTGTGTCCGTTTCGACAACGATATTCCTGCCAAGTATGGGGTCAGCCAGTGTATCGGCGATACAATCGGGCCGGGCGGCCTCTTCAAGTCTCTGCGGACAATTCCGGTGTGGCTGGATATCCTGAAAGATGTCGAGCGGTACGCTCCGAGCGCGATTGTCCTGAACTACACGAACCCGATGTCCATGATGTGCCTCGCCGCAGGCCGGACTTCTTACCTGCCGGTGGTCGGCCTGTGCCACAGCGTTCAAGGAACCGGCCATCTGCTGGCCGGACGCGCCGGGATTGCTTACGAAGAAATGGCCTGGGAATGCGCGGGGATCAACCATCTGGCCTGGTTTACCAAATTGGAGCATCAAGGTGTAAATTTGTATTCGAAGCTGATGGAGATGGCTCAGAGGGATGTCTACGGCCCGGAAGACGCCCAAGGCCGGGAAAACTCGGACATTGTCCGCAAAGATATGATGCTGCACTTTGGAGCGTTCATCACGGAATCGTCGGGCCATCTGTCCGAATATCTGCCCTACTACCGCAAGCGTCAAGACTTGCTTGACAAGTATGCCCGCGCTGGATACGACGGCGAAACCAGCTTCTACGCCGATAACTGGCCTACCTGGCGCAAGAATGCGGATGAAAAGCGTCTGAAGATGCTCAGCGGCGAAGAAGGCCTGGAGCAGGAGCGGTCCTGGGAATACGGCTCGTGGATCATCGAAGCCCGCGAGAAAGATTCGCCGGTTCGCATTCACGGCAATGTCCTGAACTCGGCAGGCGACGGCTCGGGCACGCTGATCACCAACCTGCCCGCCGACGGCATTGTCGAAGTCGCCTGCATGATCGACGGCAACGGCATCAACCCAACCCGTTACGGCGCACTCCCCCCGCAGATGGCCGCGCTGTGTGCATCCAATATGTGGATGTACAATCTTGGCGCGACTGCTGCTATCGAGCGCAGCAAGGAAGCCGCGATTCACGCCCTGCTGCTCGACCCGCATACGGCGTCGGTGTGCAGCCCCGCCGAGATCAAAGCGATGACGCTGGAAATGTTCGACGCCGAAGCCGAGTTCCTGCCCGGTTATAAGTGAGAGAGGCCCCCGGCCCCCAATAATGGGGGAGCAATACAGAAATAGGATGGGTGTGCGTCCAATCTGGCTCCCCCATTATTGGGAGCAGGGGGGCTATCGGGTACAATACTCGCACCATGCCTCTACTCGAAGTCACCAATCTTACCAAGCATTTTCCCCTGAGCCGCCAGACCGGACCATTTTCGCGTGTGACCGATCAGGTCCGCGCCGTAGACGGGGTTGATCTTATCTTAGACGCCGGGGAGACATTGGGCCTTGTCGGCGAGTCCGGCTGCGGCAAGTCTACGTTAGGCCGCTGCATCCTGCGCCTCATCGAGCCGACCAGTGGGACTGTGACTTTCGACGGGCAGGACCTGCTTGCCCTCTCGCCGGAAGCGCTGCGCCGGGCCAGGCGCACGATGCAGATTGTCTTTCAGGACCCGTTCGCGTCCCTGAACCCGCGTATGAGCATCGGCGCTATTTTAGAAGAGCCGCTGCGGGTGCATGACATTGTGCCGTCATCCGAAGTCCGGGCCGAAGTCGCGCGGCTTTTGGATCAGGTCGGTTTGCCTCAGACCGCTGCCGCCCGGTACCCGCATGAGTTCTCCGGCGGCCAGCGTCAGCGGGTCGGCATCGCCCGTGCTCTGTCTCTGCGTCCCAGCCTGATTGTCGCCGATGAGCCGGTGTCTGCGCTCGACGTCTCCATTCGCGCCCAGATACTCAACCTGTTCAGGCGTTTGCAGGCGGAGACCAATGTTGCCTTGCTGTTTGTCGCCCACGATTTAGGGGCCGTCCGCTCCATCAGCCACCGGGTTGCGGTCATGTATTTAGGGAAGATCGTCGAGCTCGCCCCCGCCGACGAGCTTTACGACAACCCGCGCCACCCCTACACTCGTGCCCTGCTGGCGGCTGTACCGAGCCTCGATGGCGTGAAAATCGCGGCGGAAAAAGTCGAAGGCGACGTCCCATCCCCCATCGACATCCCCCCCGGCTGCCGCTTCCGCACCCGCTGTCCTTTTGCCCAGGAAATCTGCGCCGAACAAGAGCCGCCCCTCGCGCTATTTGACGGCGGCTCTCCCGGCCACTACTCCGCCTGCCACTTCGCCGCCACCCTGCCGGTGCTGAATATACAATGAGCTGAAGGCACAGTGAGCAGTTGCGTCCCCGCCGTGAACGGCAGGTCTGGAGGCGAAGCGCCAACCGCACGGTGTGCGGAAGAGTAAGATAGGAAGAGTAGGAACGCCGGTATATACTAGCATTTCCGGTCGCAGACCGGTTGGCGTCTGCGCCTCCAGACCTGCCGTTCACGGCGGGGATATGTCCGGCGGCAATAACCCCGGACATGCAGGGCTGCCGGTCTATGTCTTGAACAACCTGACTTTGCTTCCACTGGTCACGCGCTTTGAGATCAACAAAGCACTGCGCCGTCTGTACCGGGCGAGAGCAGAAGCGGATTATGTTGCCGCTGCAATTGTGGATAAGCCGGCAGCGAAAAAGATGCTGCGCGACTTAAGCCGTGTCTTGCAGCTTATAGGAATTGAGCGAAAGGGAGAGTAGCATGGCAACGATGACAGTCAAAATCGAACCGGAAAGTATTTTTCAGGATGTCGTGGCCCGTGTTCGGCCTTACTTAGAGCAGCATCCTATTGACAACAGCGTACCGGAAATTCTTGAAGACGCTCTGCATTTGGAAGAAGATTGGTGGTACATTCCAATCCGTGTCATGCCAGGTGCGACGCGCACCTATGATTACTACGATACGCTCAGCGATGTTGAGGATGAAATCAAAGAGCAAGAACATCTTAATGTACTATTTGTCCCTGCCGGCTAAACAATCACGAAAGAAGCGCAGACCGCATGGCCTGCACTTTTTACTTTGTCCGGCTATTTGTCCGGCGGCAGGGTCACATTCGAGAACTCGGCCCATTCTTTTGGCGCATTGGTCGGGTCTGAGGTGCCAGCGGGCGGCGGTACCAGAGCGACTCCGACGCGCAGGTTTGTTACCGTTTGACCGGCGGGGAACCAGGCTAGGACAATGCGGCATCCGTCGGTTTCTTGGTTCATGGCGTCTTCGTCCGTGATTGCTTTGTCTCCATTTCGATCCGGCCCGCTTTGGTAGTTACTGCTCTGTGCTCCCGACAGGCTATATTCAGTCATGACTGCCTGCCCTGCGGGATAGGCCAATCGCAGCACCAGCATGGCTTTCTGCATTGGAGCAGGTCCTGAATAATTACCATAACTCGCATTGGAATCATAGTATGCCTGACTGACTCTCCTTCCTTCCGGCGACCAGGCAATATGAGTCATTCCTGAGGACTGCATAATGCCCAGTAGATGCACCGTGACTCCGTTGGCAAGAGTTTGTGTCCAGCGCGGCGCTGCTGCCAGCTCTCGATATTGGGCCTGTTCTGCGGCGCGGTTGACTTGCCTATCTCGCATCCTTTTGATTTCCGGCAGACGTTCCCGCAGG
>JBPBQB010000024.1:0-25172 GCA_050954545.1 Janthinobacterium lividum
GGGCTGGATGAGCAATTATCCGTACCTGGGCGAGAACACCGGCAGCCCCACCGTCGACTACGCCGATTACGGCAGCGGGGCGCTTGCAGTCTGCAATGACGATGTGACGCGGCCTCTGCTGGTCGGCTTTCCAGGCCGGGCCAGCGTCCAGGTCCGGCCGCTCTGGATCTGCACGACCAACATCGACTACCTCTCGCCCATGCTTGATCCCTACCTGAAACGCCCGATTGCGCCGGGCGGGTTTGATGTCTATCATCTCTCGCTGCGGTTTGGCCCGGCTTCCGCGAAGCCGACGGACCTGGCAGGCGACCTTTACCGAAAGCTGGCGGCGACCTATCCGCAAACGCTGCACTGGCCGGATCACCGGGTTATCGGGTCTCTGCATCTGGCAGTCAGCGAGACTAGGTATCACTCAGTGACCAACCCGCGCGGATGGTTTTTGGACCCCGCCATTGATGTCGTCACGCCTGCTGGGATCGCCGCGTTCCACAAACGCATTCTGGACTATGCCGATGGCAGCATCGCAGAGCTGAAGAAGATGAACGCGCAGGGCATGATCACATGGGACCTGGAAGGCGAACAGTATCCGCAGTCGACCACCTATATCGGCGACCCGCGTCTGCTGAAGACGCTTGACCCGGAGATGGACAGTGTTGCCGACGCGTACTTCAAGAAGTTCCGCGCTGCCGGTCTCCGAACGGGACTGTGCATCCGGCCTCAGCATCTGGTTCTGGCAGGCGATAAAACGTCCCAGCAGGAAGCCGCGAACCCCAATGCCATCGTGCAGCTTCTGTACGACAAGATGGCCTACGCCAACAAACGCTGGGGCTGCACACTGTTTTATGTGGACTCCAACGGCGACCCGAATGTCCCTTACGATCCGGCAATCTTCATGAAGCTGACCCGGAAGCTGACAGCGAATAAAATCAATGCACTCATCATGCCCGAACACAAGAATATCCGGTATTACGCCTACACCGCCCCTTATGCCGAGCTGCGTTTGGGTGTCACCACGACGCCTGCCCTGGTCCGCGCCGCGTATCCGAAGGCTTTTACAAATATCTATGCGTCCGATGGTCCGATGAAAGAAAATCACGACGCGCTCGTGCCCGCCATCCGTCGCGGCGACATTCTCATGTTCCGCGCCTGGTGGGACGACCCCCAGAACGCCCAGGTTCAGAGCCTGTATCACGACGCTGGGAAGTAGGCAGGTCAAAGGAACCGGCACTAGAAGTGCCGGTCTTTTGAAGTGCAAAATGTCCGCTGCGCGGACGGAAGATAGCTTTCCGTAAATCGGTATTCAGTCACGGAGTGACTTTGTGTACTTTTATAGACCGGCACTTCCAGTGCCGGTTCCATCTCTGCAAGAGGTCACATTACAATCATGCCGCGCTTCCTCAATGTCTTTCCGCTCGTTTTACTTGCCATCATGACCCTCCTCAGCCCTAATACAGCCGTCCATGCTGCGCCGCCGAACGTCGCGGCAGATTACAAAGTGCCGACTATCACAGTGCCCTATGCCTGGCATAAGCCGACGCTCGATGGGATTGTCCATGATGACGAATGGCAGGATGCCGTCAGCTTCAGCGCCCTGCAAACGACCGATCACACAGTCAGCCCCCGGCAGACACGGTTCTGGATGATGTGGGACGCCGATTACCTGTACATCGCCATGCGCTCACCTCTGCGCCCAGGAGAGCGGCTTATTCAGGCATTGCGGGAGCAGGACAAAGATGTCAACTCTATCTTTGACGACTCCTATGAGATCTGGCTCGACGCCAACACGCACAGCCCCGACGGCCAGCCGGTCTTCTTCCAGTATCTCTCGAATTTTGCCGGGGCACGGTACGATGTCATGCAGGAACCGGCGGCAGGCAACTCGCGCATCGGCTGGACAGCGCACTGGAACCCGAAAAACCATCTGTCGGCAGACGGGCGGAACTGGGAAATGGAAATGGCGATCCCGCGTTCTTCCGTCTATAAAGATCAGCCGTTTGCCGATGGGTTTTCGTTTACCGCCCTCCTGACCCGCAACTACAAACGGCCCTGGGAACAGAACTCCATTTCCGGCTCCGGCAGCTTTTCCGTTCGCGAGACCCATGCCCGGTTCGTTTTGTCCAAGTCAGCTCCCGCGATCAATCTGCTGGCCGTGGCCGATCCGCAGGCGCAGACGTTTGGTTTGCAGCTCTCGGCGCGGGCGCAGCAAAGCGAGACTCTGCACTGGCTGTTTGAGAGTGACAGTGGTGTCCAAAAAGAAGGCGATCTGCCTGTCTCTGCCGGTCAGATTGCAATGCTGCCGCCGATGCTGGACTTAGATAAGCCGGGGACGGGAAACTTTCGAATTAAAATCCTGAGCGCCGATAAAGCCCGGACTTACTTCGATTGGAGCGCGAAACGTCAGTGGGGCGATCTGACATCGCTGACTCAGAAGATGAACGACACCGGCGATCAGGTCGCATTGACACTGGGATTTAATCCGGCCCGTGATTACCTGCGCGTCAACGGCGATTTCATTGATTACGATAACCGGGCTCAGATCGCGCGTTACAGCGTCGCTGTCGAAAACAGCAGCAGCCATGTAATCGCCCAAAAAGACCTGCATCTGGATAGTCTGGCTTATGTCCGTGACATCATTCGCCTGCCGAACCTGCCGCCGGGGGACTACACCGCGCAACTGACGACGTTTGACAAGTCCGGCAAAGCGCTGTTCTCGCGGGACAAGCAATTTGCGAAGAAAGACCCGGCGAAAGCATTTCCCTGGTGGAATACGAAGCTTGGGAATGCCGACAAAGTGATCGCGCCCTGGACACCGGTCCGCTACTCAGCCGGGCAGTTTGCTGTCTGGGGCCGGACCATGCATGTCGGCGCTGCCGGACTGCCACAGCAGGTCACGGCACTAGGGCGTAACCTGCTGGCGGCTCCGGCGTACCTCACGGCTGACCTGGGAAGCGGCAAGGTGGTCACGGCCAAAAACACGGCGCTGCAAACACTCTCCGCCGCAGACCAGCGTGTCGTCGTGCAGTCTACCGGCAGCCTCGGCGCAGTGACTGTCAAGAGCGTGGTCACTACGGAATACGACGGCATGTATAAAGTGGAGATGACGCTTGACGCGCCGAAACCAACAGTCGTCAAATCGCTTCGCATGGTCATTCCCCTCAAAAACGAGACGGCTGACTATCTTCATGCCTGCGGTGAGGGGATACGTTATGGCTTCGACTATCGCTATTTGCCCAGCCAAAAAATGGGCAGGCTCTGGGACTCACTCGCAGTCGACGGGCAGCCGATGCTGGTGGGTTCGTTTATCCCCTATATCTGGATCGGCAATACGCAGGGGGGCCTCTGCTGGTTCGCGGACAGCGACGAAGGCTGGGTTCCCAGCAGCACAACCCCCGCCATCGAAGTGCGCCGCGACAGCGCAAAGAGCACGGATCTAGTCCTGAATCTTATCAGCACGGCAACGACGCTGCATGGCTCACGCAAGATCACATTTGCGTTCCAGGCGACCCCCACCAAGCCGATCCAGCCGCACTGGCGCATGGATACGTGGTGGACAAACGACTCGTTCCAGGATTGGGCGCAGGTCGAATCCGAAGGCCATGCCGGGAATGAAGGTCTGATCTTCAGCTCGATCCCATTCCCGCTCGACCCGGCTAAGAGTAAGCAGATGGTCGATGCCCGGCATCAGCAGACAAACTCCGGTATCTTTGGATTTGCCAAGTATCGTGCGAATGCCGTGCCGTACTTCGAGCATATCAACATGGGCGAACAGTTTGTGCCGGAACTGACCTACTTTGACGAAGACTGGCGCACTCATGTCAGCCGGGGACTATCGTATGGCAAGACGCTGTCCGATTTCATGATCTACCACTTGAGTCATTGGGCGCAGGATTCAGGGATCGACGGCTTTTACGTCGACAATGTCTCGCCGCTGGCCGATGACAACATAGACGCCGGGCACGGATACTTGCTGCCGGATGGAAGAGTCCAGCCTGCTTATCAGATGTTCGACACCCGTTTGTACTTCCTGCGGATGCGGGCAGCTTTTGCCGAGCAGGGCCATCCCGGAAAGATCGTGTTCCATATGACAAACCATATGATCGCACCCTGGATGGAATCCGCCGACATCGCGCTTGACGGCGAACATCATGTCATCTATCCTGAAATGGGCAAAGACTTCATGGATTTCTGGTCCCCGGAGCGCCTGCGCCTGGATTATCCCGGTCAATGGGGCACGGCGGTCAACTTTTTGCAGGAGTATCAGGGAAACTGGGACCCGGCTGTGCTGAAGAAAGACATGCGGGCCTACACCGGGATGCTGCTGCTGAACGACGTGCTGGCCTCTGCCAACGCCAACAGCTTGAACCAGGAAGCCTGGATCGCTCGTGACCATTTTGGCATGGAAGCCGGTGACGTCCGCTTCCTCGGCTACTGGAACCCGGACCGGGGTTTTAACAGCGCGACGCCGAATATCACCGTGTCCGGCTGGATCCGTCCCGGCGGCAGGCTGCTGCTTGCCGTCGTGAACACCGGCGAGAAGACTGACGCTGACGTCCAGATAGACGCTGCCAAGCTCGGCCTGCCGTCACCTGCCCGGTGGAAGGTGACGGATGCCGAGACCCAGCAGCCAATCGTAGTCGACAGTTCGGGAAGCTTTAAGGTTCCTCTTGATCGCCATGACTACCGGCAGATACTGATCACTATCAGCGACTGAGCAAGACGTCTTTAGCCGCCGAGAGAGTGACAGGGCCAAGCATTCCGGATGGCTGACGCGGGGAATCTTTGTTCCAGAGCTGCCACGACGTGAAAGTCGTCCTGCCTGTTGGGCTGGTTTTGCCGTCCAGCACCCATTGCGGCCAGGATTTCAATGTCCCGTCTCCGTTGCGGTCACTGTCCGGCGGCAGGCTATCGTCGCCAATCATCCGATTGACCCAAAGATTGGTCACTTTGACTTGCAGGGTGTTGACACCCGGCTTCACGGCCTGCGAAATGTCCACTGTGTACGGTGCCTTCCAGAAAATTCCCAAGTACTTTCCGTTGAGCGTCACATCTGCGATTACCTGAACATCGCCGAGGTTCAGCGCAAATGCCTGGTACTTCGCGACTATATCGACAGGCAGAGTGAACGTCGTTCGATAGGTGGCAGTCCCAGAGAAGTCCTGGATACGTGGGTCTTTGCTCAAGCCCCACGGCCTCAGCGAAGCCATCACCTGCGGGGGCGTAACCGAATGAGGCGGGAAAGTCAATGTCCAGGGGCCGGTGATCTCGCGTGGGCTGGGAATTGCTGTTATTTGACGTGTCACCAGCTTCCCCGAAGCCATCCGCGCCTGATACTGCCCATTCTTCCAGGCTCTTATCTGCAATTTATGGTCAGTCGACACCATAAGCTCGGCGTCTGGCTCCGTGAAATGCTGTGCTGTCAGGTCAATGGTGTCCGGGTCCTGTCCCTGGGCATGATATTTCTTTCCCTGGAACGTGTAATCGATCAAGAGAGTCTTGACAGTTCCGTAAGCCGGATCATCCCCGACAGCCAGTTCCGCCACTTGAAATTCAGGGCCATTCTTTTTGATCAGTGCCTGAAGCTTTTCTTTGACATCACGAGTTCTGGCCGGATCGGTCAGGACACCGTAGGTCGCACGGCTGATCACAAACAAGCCGCCGCTTTGAGCGGAGTCAATCGGCAGGCCATTATGTGTCAAGCTGACGACGTGATCTGCTCTGATTCCCGTGGGCCGGAAGACAACGAACACCGACTGTGTCCCCTCCAGCCGAATCGGCACCGTGACAATGCCAGGGCCACGAACATACTCTGCCGCCGGTTCGATCCTGCCTGTTTCCGGCCACCAGAACTCAGGAGTTTTGCCCTGGACACGAAAAACGCAGGTGACGTTCTTAGTGGAGGCCGCTGAATTGGCGACAAAATACAGGTCAGTCCCATCCGTCATCTGCCGATGAATCGAATGAATATGCGTGTCACCGGAACTGGAAAAGTCCGGGACTATTCCACTCCCGGCGAGAACCTCTGCGGGGGTCCGGCCCCAAATGACACGCCCTTTGCCGTAAGCATGACTGAAGACCGTCTTGCCGTCACTGCTGCCCCAGGCCTGCTGGGCGATCTGCTGCACTTCGGCGTCGCAATTTGGGTAATCTGCAAGACTCGGGGACCGGACCGGTGGCGGACCGACCACGGTCGCCCCGGCCTGCACCAATGCTGCGATCTTTGCCAGGAGCTTAGGAGTCATTGTCCTAGCGTCCGGCAGCACAAGCAGTCGATAACTCATGCCATCCGGCAGAGTGATCCGGCCATTTTTTACCGTCATTTGCGACAGTACGACGTTCGGGCTGCAATCGTCATAGCTGTACCCTTGCGGAGTGGCCGGGGCTGTAAAGTGGTGCGGGGAGCCTTCCGGCTCTAGGTAACAAATGTCGGCTACATACTTGCCCTGGCGCAGCAGATACTGGCACCGGGTTAAGTACTCATGCCAGGGTTTCGACTGTTCCCACCAGGTTTCAGTCCGTTCATAGTGAAGCCCGTAGGGACCCATGGAGATGCCCGGCTTGACATTCAGAAACGGCTGCATGGCATACCGATGGATGACAAATCTATTGATCCCATTGCAGAAGGCCCAATCCCCGATCGATTTGATGGAGGCCGGGGAGAGCAGCCATTTCTCGTCACTGCCAGCGGTAAAAGCCTCTGCACCGATAATGTTTTTGCCGTTGGTATGGCCTGCCGATGCCATCAGCGGCACGGTCTCACCCGAGCTGTACATAGGCGACGACCAGTATTCCGCCATTGGCTCATCTGCCTGTCCGGCATAAGCCAGCTCATCCGTCGGTGCAGTATAGCCTTCGATAGAGAGGCGAATGCCGTTCTGATGCGCCAATTCCCGCATATGGCCTGCGTAATTTGACACCAGTAAATCGGAAACCGTTTGGCGGACATCCCAGAGAAAACGCTCCGAAATATCCAGGCTGCCTACGACACGCCCGGTCATGACGGGAAGATAGGGGAGGGGGTCGTAACCGCGCAGGCGCTGGAAGTCCTCCCGGAAAGTAGGTGTCCAATTCTGTGAGCCTGTTTCCCAGCTATCAATGTGTGTCGAGACAAATGACTGTCTCAAGAACTGCTTGTTGTCGGCAGTCAAGTTGCCGATCAGACCATTAAACTGAGCTTCGGTCGCTCTGCTGCTTAATTTATCAGTTTCCAGCCCGAGGCCGGATTGCGGCGCGGGATGATTTTCGACACCTGTGCTGGTATGTCCAAACCGCAAAAGCGTCCATTTCCCCGGCGGCACGTCCCAAATAAGCTTGCTGCTCCTATAATGTCCTGTAATATCGGTGACTTTGGCCGTGTCAATTATCTGAGTCGTCGGCACAGTCGGGGAGACTGCGGGCGGGGCGGGGAACTCCTGCAAGTCCAGCGCAGATTTGCCACGAATATCCGGAATACGATATGTGTCATCGGCGGAAGTCGGGATCGCAAGGACTGAAACATCCTGATAGTAACCAGCCAGCGTCTCCGGCTGAGGCAGGCTTTGCTCGATATGCTGCGGCCCCTGAACAGCCGTCTCGCTCCAAACAAGCTTCTGCATCGAAAGCTCGGGCGTGATCCACGGCCCGCCGCTGCCGCACCAGCCGGCATCGTTGTTCATGTTGACTTCGAGACCGAGCCGGTGCGCTTCAGAGCAGACAAACTGAAACATCGTCCGCCACTTTGGGCCGCCGAATGCGACCGGGCCGAGCGGTGTGCCCTGGTCCACTTCCATGATCAGCACCCCGCCGATGCCGACTCGATGCATGGCTTTCAGGTCAGCCGTAATGCCTGCTTTTGTGACATTACCATTGAGCCAAAACCAGTAGACCTAGGGACGGGCAGAGGGAGGCGGAGCGACGAAGTTTTTGTGTATGTCCTGCGTGACAGCAGGCTGGCAGAAAAGCAGAGCCATACAGGCGGACGCTAATACGCTTACACACGATCTCTTTAAAGTCACAGGCTAGTACTTCCTTCACACTCAGCACAATAATTGATTGCTTAGTGTAACAGAACTGCAGCAGCCCTGTCTAGGAGGATTCCGGTGCCTTCTTGCACAATTTCGGTGTTTCAGCGCATGGTCACTCAGGCAAGCGAGGGAATTGTCACCAAAGCACCATCGCTAAGGGCTGACTCGTGAGCGCAGATGCCGGGCGCTGTCCATGTCGCCGCTGTCACAGCATCGATGGTTGCCGGACGCTCTTCCAAAATACTTCGCACAAACTCGTTTGCCAGATGCGGATGCGACCCTCCGTGAGCACCGTCGCGCTCATACTCGGTGAACCTTCGAATCTCTTCCGGTAGGTGATCTGCATAATCGGGAATGTCAACGCGAACAGTATCGACGGGACGGCCATACGGTGTCACAGTCTCGCTCAGTGTGAACAAGACCGGCTTCTCCCCATGCACTTGACTCCACTCGAACCCTCTCTTCGAGCCGTAGACGTGAAATCCCTCAAGATAAGGCCGCGCCGTCTCGAACCAGGAGCGTGTCACTTCCGCTACGACGGTGCTGTTTTCCAGCCGAAATAGTCCCGTTTCAAGCCGGAACGGGTTCCCACCCGGCTGCTTTAAACGCGGGGACAGCAGACCTGAACCAAGGCAGTTCACGCCCGTGGCTCTTGTTCCTGTGAGCGCCAGCAGGGGGGCTACTGCATGGGTCGCATAGTGCATGGGAGGAACGGATCGCCAGTAGTCAGGACGGCCTTCGATGTCTTGAAAGTAGACACCTCTCAAAAAAGTCAGGTCGCCTAATTCACCGCTGTCGTATAGATTTTTGACAAAAAGAAACTCGCGGGAATAGACGACCGTTTCCATCATCATATAGTTTTTGCCGCTGGACTTCTCAGCTTTGATCACTTGGGCCAGCTCATCGAGCGAGACACCCATCGTCACAGCGCAGGCGCAATGCTTGCCGGCTTCGAGAACGCGAACCGACTGCGCGGCATGGAAGAGAAGCGGGGTAAAGAGATGTACTGCATCAATATCAGGAGTGCGGAGCACGTCGTCGAGACTTGTAAATCGACGCTCAATCCCGAACCGATCACCGACTTCGCGCAGCCGACTCGGGTCCTGGTCGCAAACGACGACTTCACTGATATCAGGATGGTGCTGATAGATCGGAACAAAGTCAGCACCGAAGTGAAGGCCGATGACGGCCACGCAAAGCTGCTTACCCATAAGACATTTTCCTATCAGATGATCGAAACACAATTAGGCCGACAGCAATATGCTGTCGGCCTGATTTTACCCTCATATGGGAAAGAATTTAAGGGCAGGCGTTTCCAGTCGTTGCCGTGCCGCCTGTGGCGGAATACTGAGCATTGACCTGGTCGGGAGTATACCACTTGTTATTCCTACCACCCGTGACACCCGCGCACAAACCATGCCAACTCAGGCAAATCCGCCATTCCGCACGTTCATTTCGTCAGGGAGTCTGTTTCGCAGGGTTTTTGACTGCGTTCACTGTGGGAGCCGGAAGATCGGGCGACGCCCAGAGCGTCTTCAATGTCCATTTTGTCGAGACTGCGGGAGCAGTCGGCACGGTACTCGCAACCGATGCAGCAGGGACAGCCGCTTTCGACTTAAATGGAGGCGAGAGTTCCTGAATGCAGACGACATCGGATGCTGCGACGAGTTCGCGGCCTGCGGCCTCTTCACGAGGCCGGTAGGTCGATCCTGTCACACCGCTGACTAGCGCCTGTACGGCAACGTCATCGGCGACTGTTGTTTGGGTCGTGACCCGTGTCGTCTTCTGTGACCGTCGTCGATAGCCGGTCACCGTAGTCGTTTGAAGCGTGGTCTGAGGCGCACCTATGTAATGAAACGACTGGAAGACATAGAGACCATGATCGCCTGAGAGGACTCGGCCTAAATATCGGCTGCCGCCACGCTCAGTCAGGCCGATGACTTTATGCTTTCCCACCAGCTTGTCCAGCACAGGCATGGCGGGAGACGTCGCCGGGGGAACTGTCGGCGTGTCTGCCCAAACGGGCAGAGCAGAAATCATCAGCGCAGAAATAGAAACGGAACGGCAGATGTTTTTCATGGTGAACCTCTTTAGACAAACTTCAGGTCTTCGTAGCGCTTGCCCAGCACGATCTCGCTGTTCGTGCCGAGCCAGCGATCCAGCACCGTTGCATAGACTGCCCGGAAGTCGGTCGTGAACTTGAGATCACCAGCGTCTAAGTCGGCAAGACTTGGGTAGGAACCATACAGGCCGCCTTTGACGGGCTTGCCGAGAATGAACATCTCGGATGCGGTTCCGTGATCAGTTCCGCCGTTGGCATTTTCATGAACCCGTCGGCCAAACTCGGAGAATGCTAGGGTCAGGACATGGTCTCCCGCGTTCATCTGATCCAGGTCCGTCTGGAACGCCAGCAGGGTATCGGAAACATCTTTCCAGAGCAGGTCGTGGCGGCGCAACTGCTGAACATGCGTGTCAAAGCCCCCGGTCGAGATATAATACACGCGCGTTCCCAGATTAGCCGCGATGAGCTGGGCGATCTCCTGCATCCCTTTACCGAATGCTGACTTCGGGTATTCAACGGTGGAATGATACTGCTTGATCCCCGCCGAAATCTTATCGGCGCTGTCGTAAGTCTCCATAGCCGTCTGCTGGAAGAACTGGCCGTAGGGAGTGTTGGAATCACCCATCTGAACCTTCTTCAGCGCCGCAGTCCGGGCCTGCCCCTCGGCGTTATCCGGGAAGACGACTCCAAAATTTGCTAAACCCTGAATGCTCGGCACGGCAGCATGAGCGTTGGTAAACGCTTCGCTGGCTTCATTGCCGATGTTGATGCCGGTAAGCGGAGAAGTGCGCCCGCTTCTAATGGCATCCAAATAACGTCCGACCCAGCCTTCCGACCCGATCCGCTCCGGTTCCGCCGTCTGCCAGATTTCCATCGACCGGAAATGGCTATGGTTCGGGTTCGGATACCCCGCGCCCTGAACAATCGCGAGCTTGCCCTGATCGTACAAAGTCTTCATGCCGGTCATGACCGGGCTGAGGCCGACGGTATCGGAGAGATGCAGCACTTTGTCGGCATCATGGGCCAGCACAGGCCGCGCACTCCGGTAAATGGAGTCCGAGTAGGGAACGACCGTATTCAGTCCATCGTTGCCGCCGGTGAGCTGGATCACGACCAGTGACCGGCCCGCAGTCTGACCACTCGCGGCCAGCGCGTTGTCGGCGACTGAGTCGGCCCAGACCATCTTGGCAAGCCAGGGCGGCACGGCCAGACCGACTGCGACTGTTGTGGCACTTTTTTTGATAAAATCCCGGCGTGTGAAGTTATTGGCGGACATGAGAAGTTCCTCTCTGAAAAACCGAAAACGATTAGCAGACTTGATGTTTAGCAGACTTGGTATTCAGGCGTTGCCATGATCATTGGGAGCACGGCGCGAAGGCGGCCTTCCAGACCACCAGGGGCCGCGTTTCGCAGGCGGTTATAGCCGCCGCCCAAATTGCGGCGTCCTCGCCGGAATGGTCCGGGGGCCGGTGGTACGAACTGAGCATTCTGAATGGTCGGCGGCTGGGCTGACGGGGCCAGCGCGTCACTGCTGTTGACAAAATCGACAAGTGTCTGACGTGTGCCCGCTGTCAGCGGCAAGGGGCCGAGCGAATCGATCAGCAAATCGACCCACGCTTCCGGCGTCAGTGAATTTTGCTGCAAATAACTGGTCACGGTCTGCACCTGACCGCCGAACCACTGCCTCGAATTCGAGATCGCATTCGCGAAATTGATCCGGGCCAGCAGTGTCGATGTGTTGATCCAGGCTTCTCCGCCATCCCACCCTTTGACAGTGGGCGGGGCAAGCAGGTCTTGACCCATCGAGCGCATCGCACCGGGCAGGCCCGCGAGAATGGCAAGTTTCCGGCCTGCCGCCTGCTGCGGGGTCACGGCGGGGGCCGTCGGCGCTGCGGGTACAGTCGCTGCCGGGGCTGCCGGCATGGTCGTCGATGTTGGCATATACGCCATTTCGTTTGCCTGTGTGATGTCCGAGATCGCCAGCTCGACGGCTTTGTCCAAGCCGAGCATCTTTACGGTTCCGACCACATATTGTGCGGGTGATTTGATCACGGCGAACCGGGCTTTTTCTGAGTAAAATGCTTTCGACTTTAATATCCGGCCCATCACCGCACCGACATCATAGCCGCTGGCGTAGTAAGTCTGTACTAACGCATCCAGAACCTGCGGCTCTGGGTCCGGGTAAGCGAAGTAGGTAAAAAGCTGCGTACAGAGCCTCTTCGCTGTTGCAGGATGGGCGACTAGAATATCGACAATATCATCGCCGTTCCAATTGCCTGTTTTGCCCATAAACGTCTTGGGATCGTTGTCATGCTGGTTTGGATTAAATCGGAACTCACCACCCCGCAGGTTCCAGCCGGAGAATGCCCGTGCCGCGGCTTTCACGTCTTCTTCCGTGTAATTAGGGCGATCAATCGGTCCGATACCGCAGGTGTAAAGCTCCATCAGCTCCCGGCCATAGTTCTCATTTGCATGCGCTTTGTGGTTCTCGTTGCCGTTTAGATAGCGCAGCATCTCAGGGTTCCGCGAGACCGCAAGTGTCAGTGTCCGGAAGCTGCCCAGGGCATGGGTGCGAAAAAGCTGGTTCTGCTGATACAGCAAGTCGCCCTGCATTCCGCCGTCCCGGCTGGTGAAATGTCCGTGCCAGAACAAAGTCATCTTCTCGACTAGGGGGCGCGGCGAGGCGATCATGCGATGCACCCACCACATCTTGACCGCCTGCGTCGGGGTGCCGTCGTTTTTCGTTTCCGGCAGGATGCTTGACAGGCTGGCAAGAGTTTTCGTGTCGTTCAGGTCTTCCGGCACGGTTTCCGGGTGCAGCAGGGATTCCGTGGTCGCATCCAGCCCTGCTGCTGCCGCTTGTTTGATCGTGGCTGGATCTGCGCCGAAGCCCGCCCGCCGCAGAAGATGGGCGGTGTCGATATAAGTTTGGTCTGGCATAATTCTGTCCTTGGTCTCATTGTCGGGACTGCTGATTATCAGACGCAGTGGTCAAAGAAAAAGTTCATCTTGAAGTTCACTACGATTTCAGGAACCCTCCCAGACTGCCGTCCGTTCTTTGAGTAAGCAAATAAAGGACGAGTGACTGAAATCACTCGTCATCGCAATTTCGATTTGACTGGTTTTTAGAAGGTATACTACGCACATGGAAACTCTGACAATGACCCCGGCGGCAGCAAGCTTTGGACAGGAAAACGATCTGTCCCTGCGTGTCCGAAGCATTGACCCGAAACTTGATCTTGAAGCCGAGATTTTACGGCTGAAGACAGAGCAAAACGCAGTCATCTTGGCTCACTACTACCAGGACGCCGACATTCAGGATTTAGCAGACCATGTCGGCGACAGCCTTGCACTCGCTCAGGCTGCGGCTGCGACTGATGCTGACGTGATCGTCTTCTGCGGTGTTCACTTCATGGCTGAGACTGCCAAGATACTGAACCCCGACAAGCTCGTTCTGCTGCCTGACCTCGATGCGGGCTGTTCCCTCGCCGACCGCTGCCCCGCCGATGTCTACGCCGAGTGGCTAAAACAGTACCCTGGTCACACGGTCATCAACTACATCAACTCTTCGGCAGGTGTCAAAGCTTTGTCGGATATTATCGTCACGTCATCGAATGCTGTCAGCATCGTCGAGCAGTTGCCTCCCGACGAAAAGATCGTCTTCGGACCCGACCGGCATCTCGGCAAATGGGTCGAAAAGCAGACTGGCCGCGAAATGGTCCTCTGGCCCGGCTTCTGCATTGTCCACGAGCAGTTCAGTGCCCGAAAGCTGGCGACTCTTCGCACCGCTTACCCAGACGCACAGCTTATCGCCCATCCCGAATGCGAGGAAGCCGTCTTAGACCAGGCAGACTTTATAGGTTCCACGTTGGCTTTGCTGAAATATGTCCAGACCCATTCTGAGCAGACCCAATTCATTGTCGCCACCGAAGTCGGCATCCTGCACCAGATGAAGCAGAGCCGCCCGGACGCCGAGTTCATCTGCTCCCCGCCAAACTCCGGCTGCGACTGCGCTTCCTGTCCCTACATGCGTCTGAACACGCTCGAAAAGCTTTATCTCTGCCTGCGCGACCATCGCCCTGAGATCACCATGCCCGAAGACATCCGTGTCCGCGCCCTCCGCCCCGTGCAGCGGATGCTGGAGATGAGTAAGAAACTGTCGGTCGTCCAGCAAAAAGGGGATTAACAGCATGTTACTAAAGGTTCGCTGCGACCTGTGTTACGGGAGGGTGTTCAGTAAGCGTTAGAAGCCGTGGGACTGAAGTCCTCGGCTGTGGGGCGCAGACGCCTAGTCTCCAAGGGCGTGGAGAAGGAGGCGGACTTCCATCCTGAACTCTGTGCCCGCGTAGGCAGTCATCTGGCGTCCGCACCCCACAGCGTCGGAGTTTACTCCCTCGCTCGTACTTGCTCTCGCCCTCACACAATAAAACTCTATGATAACAACTAACCACCCACTTCTCGGCGAAACAATTGAAGCGCCGATCACTTCCATTCTCAAACCGCTGCTTGGGGCACATATGCCGACCGCAGGCGGACATCACAATGCCATCACTGATGGGAAAGCCATCGGCTGCGAATCTGTCCAAATTTTCACTGCCAGCCCGCGTCAATGGCGGGCCACGGTGATTGCACCGGAGATGGCCGAAAAGTTCAAGCAGATCGTCGCCGAAAGCGGCATCACGAAAACAGTCGCGCATGACTCTTACCTCATCAATTTAGCGGCGGAGCCGGGCAGCGAAGTGCTGGCAAAATCGCGCATCGCATTCCGCGCGGAGATCGAACGGGCGGAAGAATTGGGCGTTGACTTTTTAGTCAGTCATCCCGGCGCACATGGCGGGGCCGGAGAAGATGTCGGGATCGCGCGATTGATCGAGAGCCTCGACTTCATTCATGAGGAAACGCCTGGGGCGAAAGTGCGGACGGCGCTGGAAACGACGGCAGGGCAGGGGACTTATCTCGGCGGCAAGTTCGAGCATCTGGCCCGGATCATTCAGGGTGTCAAAGAGCCGGAGCGTCTGGCAGTCTGTTTGGACACCTGTCATATCTTCGCGGCAGGCTACGATATTCGGACACCGGAAACCTACGCCGAAACCATGCGGCTTTTTGACGAGATTATCGGTCTGCGCTGGCTCCAAGTGATCCACTCCAACGACTCACAAAAAGCGTTTGGCAGCCACGGCGACCGTCACGCGCATATTGGCGAAGGGGAGATTGGCCTCGAAGCATTTCGATTGCTTGTCAACGACCCACGCATGGCAGGCCTGCCGATCATTGTGGAGACGCCCGAAAGCGATACCATGCACGAAGTCAATGTCAAACGCCTCCGTGATTTGATTGGTCTATGAGAACGGCAGAGAGTCGCTCGGCACTTCTAGTGCTGGTCTTTGTTGTTTTTCATTAGACCTCTTGCGTAATTCCTCGAAGCTTGCCCTGGTCTGGAAGAACAGGGCTTTAGAAAAGCAAAAAGTCACTCCGTGACGGCAGAATATCACTCCGTGACGAATTCTCTTGCGTCTGCGAAGCAGACATTCTGCCCTTCTAAAGCCTCGGTTTTCCAGATCGGGCGATGGACGCAAGAGGTCAAGTAATGCAACCTTTCTCGATTTCGCGTATCATAGGAACCAGAACGTACTGATTGGAGCTTTGTATGCAGCCATCTTCAAACGCAGGTGACGGTTTGGTCATCGGGATCATTCTTTTTTATGGTTTTTTATTTTACTTGCCCTCGCCTCGTTTGTCTTCTGGATCGTGGAGATCATCGATGTCGCCCAGCGGGAGTTCCGGGAACCGAACACGAAAGTGATCTGGCTTCTCGTGGTGGTGCTTGGTCACGGCATCGGCTCGATTGTGTATTACTTTGCCGGGAAGCCGCAGGGCTGGCTGCCGGGTGAAATGCCGCTGACGCCGAACTACCCCAATTATTCTCAAACAGGGCCACCCCCGCCGGGGCAGTGGCCGCCGCCACCTGGAAGCCAATAAACCTATCAAACAAAAAGCGAGGCAGGAATACAGAGTTTCGTGTCGTAAGTTGACACTGTGACTTCTCAAACTCCTCAGCCGCCGCTTATAACACCGCAGGGATTGACCCGAGGGCAAGTTCAGCGTGCTTTGCGTCTTTCCACTCTGGAGGGCTGCACTGCAACTGTTCAGGGGCAGCTCACGGGAGGGGCGTTCCAGATAGGGTTTGCCCTGTTCTTGGGATGCAGCTCCTTTTGGCTGGGTGCCCTCGGCGGTATTCCGGCGTTTGCCGGGCTGGTGCAGCTTTTCTCCTCGTTTCTGGCCCAGCGTTATGGTGAGCGCAAGGCGCTCATCGCCTGGTTTTCCCTGGTCAGCCGCCTGCTCTGGATCCCGATGCTGCTGATTCCCTTTGTGCTGCCCCGCTCCCTCTGGGTCGGCGCATTTCTCCTCCTGACGCTTGTTTCTGCGCTTTGTATCAATGTTTCCGCGCCGCTCTGGACTGCCTGGATCACGGACGTTGTCCCGGAAGGCAGCCGGGGCCGGTACTTCGGTCAGCGTAATATGTACTCCGGGTGGGTCGGCATGGTCGTTCCCATTTTGGGCGGCTACTTTCTGGATGCGGCGACTAAGCGCCATTCAGGAAGTGAGCCGATGGCGTTCGGTGTCCTCTTCGTAGCCGCCAGCGTGTTTGCGTTCGGGTCGTTCGGGCTGATCCTGCGAAGCCCCGATGTGCCGCAGGTTAAATCCGGCACGGACGGTCAGCCGCATGAAAGCGCGTTTTCCTACTACAAAGCTCCCTTTGCAGATCGCAATTTCCAGCGTGTCATGGCGTTTCTGGCCGCGATGGTGGTCGGGCAGACGATAGCCGGTCAATTCTTTACGGTCTATCAGCTTGAATATCTGCACCTGAACTACACGGCATTCCAGCTTTTAGGCGCAGTCGCGACCCTGGCATCGCTTGCCAGTATGCCGCTTTGGGGCTATCTGTCGGATAAATACGGGAACAAGCCCGTTTTGATGATTAGCTGCGCCCTTGTGCTGGTCCCGCCCCTCCTATGGATACTTGCCGTGCCGGATGGCATCTCCGGCTTGTGGGCGTATGACAGCCATTCAGGCTTCCGTCTGTCTGAGCCCAAGCTGATTATCATGCTCCTCAACCTCTTCTCAGGATCAGGCTGGGCCGGTGTTGGTCTGACACAGTTTAATTTGATGATCGGGGCGGCTCCTGCTGAGAAGCGGACGGTCTATGTGAGCGCGATTGCGGCCATCTCGGGGCTGGCCGGAGGGATCGCGCCGCTGGCAGGAGGTGCGCTGATGGTTGCTTTCGGTCATCTTGCCTTTCCAGACCACGGCTTTCTTCGCAGCAATTACCATTTACTGTTTTTGATTTCGACATTGCTGCGCGGGGGTGCCATGCTTCTGGTCGGACCGATCCAGGAGCACGGCAGCCGGCAGACCGGCTACGTCTTGAAGCAGCTTAAAGCATCCAAACCAATCGGCTCGTTCAATAGCATCCAGAAGCTTTCTAAAGCCGGAAGCTCACAAGCGCGGGTTCAGGCGGCAGAGCAGCTTGGAAGATTGAAAACTCCGCTGGCAGTCGAAGAATTGGTCCGGGCGCTCGACGACGTCGCCCTGCCGGTTCGGGAGCAGGCCGCGCTGGCGCTGGGTGAGATTCGAGATCCCCGTGCGACCCTGTCTCTGGTCGGCAAGCTGACAGACTCAGCCTCGGGCATCAGCGGAGTCGCGGCAACGGCTCTCGGCAAGATCGGTGACAAAGCCGCACTGCCCGCACTGGCGGCGGCGGCCCAGCTTGGCCCGCCCGCCCGTCAGCTTGCGGCCATGGAAGCGCTGGGCCGCATGAGCGACAGCTCTGTCACGGAGATTTTGAGTGTGCTGCTGCGCGATCCTGACCTCTCCGTTCGCACGGCTGCCATCCGAGCCCTGGCAGAGCGGGAAGACCCGGAGAGCCTGCCAAGCCTGATTGCACAGATTGACCGCGAACAGGAACCTGCAAATCTTGCGATTCTGGCCGATGCTCTCGGGCGGCTTGGAGAACCCGAAGCCGCCTTGCCGCTGCTGCACGCTCTGAGCCGGACGCAGTCGCCGACAGTGCGCCGGGAAATTCTGAACGCGGTTGGCAGCCTCGGTGGCGGGCGGGATGCTTTTTACCCCTATCTGGCTCTGGATTCCTATGCCCGCGATGAAACAGTCGGCAAGATTTTGATTAATCTTGGCCGGCGGTACCGAACACGGGCTGCTCAGAAGAAAGACGGGGATGCAGCGCGGATCTCTGTGTATGCGAAGCAGGCACTGGCGGCCTATACGTCTGGGGACAATGGTCGATGTTTGGACCGGCTAATTCATCTGGCAGATAAACTGCCTCCCGTTTCTGAATTACCGGCTCGGTCGATCCTGCTGGCATTGGGAAGACAAGAAAAGCCGCCGGAGATCGAAGAAGTGCTTCTTGGAGTATTTTTGGTAAGGCGGGTGACGGGGGGGTAGAAGGAACCGGCACTGGAAGTGCCGGTTCTGACTCGCTGGCAGGTTCTAGTCCAATGGGTCAAAAAGACCCACAGCAACAGTGCGCGGCTTGCCGATTGTCGACTGCACGAGAAGCCAGTGATGAGGGCCGACTGTGGTCATAAGCATGTTCCTGGCTCTGGTCAGGCCAAGCTGTCCTGCGGGTTTACCATCTACTTGAAGGACTTCATCAAAAGTGCTAAGGCCGGCTTTGAGTGCAGGAGCACCCGGAAGAATATCGGCCACCGCGAGGTGAGCGTGTCCCTGCTTGTCCTTTGTTTCCATCAGGCTGATCCCCGTAGTGCGTGTCACAAAGGCCGTTCGAGTGCCGGGGACAGGCGCAAAGAAAACGCGGTTGTGAGGGTAATCGAATGTGACGACAAAGCGTGACAGCAGATGTGAGCCGAGAGAACCGGCATTGACAAGGGACGCGCCGCCTTTGGTATCCAGCGAAAAATCGGTCGGGATGTTATGGAACGTGGTCCCGGCGATGGTAAAGGAATCTATGCGTGTCCGCCGAGCACGGGAAACGCCGCCGATCCCGCCGCCAATTGCAATAGCTCCATGCGGATACTTTTTGTTAAGACCATTCGCCACCACATAGGGGCCGTAAAGGCGGACAGCCGCATCGGCATCACCCGTGTCGATTAGGAACTGACGGTCAGGCAGCGCATCGAGATGGGCCTGAATGGTCGGCAGATTGCTGTCCAGATTCAGCGGAAGGCTGGTGCCGTCTGCGTGAGTCGGATAAAAGGCATCGGCCTGGATAAAAGTAATTTTTTTATGCGGATAGTCGATCCGAACCACGAAATGTGACAGCAGATCGTAGCCGACAAATCCGGCCAGCGGACGGGTGAAGTAGGCATCCAATTGTTCCGGCAAGGCAATCGCGATCGCCGCGACGTTGGTAAGCTGAACCGCACTGGGCACTTCCAGCTTATCGATCAATATCGGGTGCTGGTCGGTCGAGCCGCCGTAGCCCCGGACCTCTAAAAATCCACTGCTCTTTAATCCGAGCGCAGTTGCCGCCGACTGGGCCAGGGCGATCCCACCCGCGCCGCTGTCTAGAAAGACACGCTCAGGTGTCCCGTTTAGCCGTACTTCCAGGCCGATCTCTCCATCATCCATATCAAAGGGAACTGTTGCCTGGGTTATTCCGGGCTTGATAAAGCCAAAGTTCTTGCCGCCGACCGGCTCTGAAAAGATGCCCGGCGGCACGGCAGCGTTGTTCTCGATTTTAGTGACATCGCCGACAATATCGTAACGCGCCGTGCCGTTCGTTGTCACGGTATGATACGGAAACGGCGTGCTGTCGACCAATCGATAATCGGAATAGGTTGTTATGACCAGCACATCATCATCTAGATGCTGTTCTTTGACGATCATGTACGTGCTCGGGTCGATAAAGATCGTACTCTCTTTGCCGCCTTCCGGCAGTGTATCGATGATATAATCGCCTGTTCCCGTCTCGGTCTCCGGGCGCAGGGTCTCCTTGCCGGGAATACGTCCTGGCAGGACATACGAATTGGTGTCAAAAAAGAGCTGAACCCGCAGGTCTTTGAGCTCTTCTCCGGCCAGCGCCCGAACGTTCCCGTTGGTGTCCCGCTCCCACGCTACGCTGCCGTCGTACCCCTGCAGGTTGTCCAAAATCCCTAACTTATCTTCCTCAAACTCTTTGTTCGGGGCGGCATAAATTGTCGTGATCGTTCCCTTGATGCCGCCGGTCAGGACAGTCGACGTGATCTTCGTATTCTGAATGGCCGTCAAGGCTGCCGCCCCGCCAAGCGCGGTCAGATGCCGCTGAAGCAGGGTTTCCAGTGTCATGCCTGGCGCGGTCGTGTCATCAGCAGCCAGAATGAGGCGCGGTTCCGTGCTCCTAAAGACCACAGGCGCTGGAACAGGAGTCAAAAACAGCTTGCCCTGAGAGTAATCGAAAGTCACCGCAAAGTGATTCAAGAACAGGTTGCCGATGCCGCCTGCCTGGGTGCTGATCTGTGCGATACCGGCTCCTGTCATCGTAGACAGCGGCAGGCCTGAAACCCCAACAGTGCTGACGCGGAGTGTATGACCCGGCGAGATCGTCTCCGTGATCTGACCCCCGACTCCGACCCCCTGCCGCGTCGTCGTGCCGAGAGCATTCGCCTGCGGCATCAACTGATTGGCTTCGGCGTACTGCGTGTAGATGTGAGCCGCGCCCGAGTCGCCCGTATCGATCAGGAACCGGCCCGCCGCTTTTCCATCGACTGACGCCATGACAGTCGGCACCCGGTTCTCCAGCTTGATCGGAACGACTGCCGTGCCTGCACTCGGGGCAGGAAAAGCAGCCGCAGGATCAGTCAGAATGAGTGTCTTATTTCTGTAGTCAATGCCAATTCTCAGACGTGCGAATAATTCATAGCCGATTGCGCCATCTAAGTTACCGCGTTCCGTGAGCTGCCGGGTGATCGCCGGGTCTTGAATTACATGCAGTGTCTGGTGTGACAGCCGAACGGCGTCCCCGACATCAAGGGTCGTATCAGTCGTGATCCCAGTTGCAGCCGTGCCGCCGTAACCGAGCGCAGGCAGATTGCCCTGCGTGGTCAGACCGGCGGTTTGAGCCGCTGCCTCGGTCACAAACGACGTTCCACTCCCACTGTCCAGCAGCAGACGCAGCGTGTGTCCATTGATGGTCACGGGGAGGACGATCTCATTGTCAGCCGTCTCAAATGGCAGAGATGCCGAGACAACCGGGCCGGACGCCAAAAACTTCCAATCTTTGGCTGGGGTAGGCGGGGCAAACAGAGAAGCTTCAACAGACGGCAGCCGTGTCACGGATTTGAGCGTCGCATCAATAATCAGCGGCAGACCGGCATATTGGATTGCCGTATGGCTGGGAACCTCTGTTCCATCCTGAAGCGAATAGGCCAGTACGGTGATCGTCCCTGTCAGGCCGCCTTTGCTCTCGACACTCTTTTTGATTAGAAATGTCTTTGGGTCGATGTACATGGTCTGCTGAGAACCGTTTTTCGGCTTGACATCCACCACGTAGCAGCCCGTTACCGGATCCAGTGTCGGCCTCAGTGTCACGACAGCCTGCGCCTTGTTCTTAATTGGATCGAACTCTTCCAGCGAAAACCCAGTGTCGGCGACACGCTCGGCCATCTCCTCACCGCCGAGTATCCGCACGTTGCCTGCTCCGTCCTGTTCCCAGGTGACTTTGCCGTCGCTGCCTGTGGTGGTCGCGATAGGGCCAAGCTTCATCTCCATTCGGTTCCGGTGCACAGGCGCTTCGTAAGTCGTCATCGATCCCATCAGCCCGCCCGCGCTGATGTCATAGACGATCTCATGGGCCGTTTTGTCTTTTTGCGCCGCCGGTGTCGCCGCCGCATTCCGGTGACGCTGAAGAAGCTGGCTCAGCGTCAGCTTCACAGCAGGAGGACTCGCCTGAACGGAGGGCAGACCGAACGAAAAGATGGAGAGAAGCAAGGCGCACGCAATAGGGCGCAGCAGAAGGTTATATTTCACACGTTTATTTTACCGTCTTCTGACCGGAAACTGCGCGTACAAAGAAGAAGAAAGAGAAGGGCTGGGGCCACTTATTCCAGCAGCGTAATCGTGCTCAAAAACTCAAAGCTGGAGCGGAGGCAGTCGAAGGGATCGCGGCGGCAGATGTCCTGCTCGACTGCGTACCATTCCACCCCGGCAGCGGCGCAGGCAGGCAGTAGATGAGACCAGTCTAAATTGCCTTCGCCGACCGGGGCCATGACCGGCTCACCGTCGGCCATTTCTTTGTCTTTGACATGGATAACAGGAACGCGCTCCGCGCAGCGCTCTATCAGACGTTCAGGGTTCAGCCCGGCATGAGTGGCCCAGTAAACGTCGATTTCCAGGCAAAAGTCAGGGCCGCCATCTTCAATAAACGTGTCATATAAAGTCGATCTGCTGTGAGCGTCACGGGCAAACTCAAACGCATGATTATGGTAGCCAAACCGAATACCGGCGGCTTTGAGCTTTATGATGATTGGGGCAGCGTCCCGAACAAATGCAGCATATCCAGTGACGCCCTGCTTTTGATAGTCGCCGGGAAGCCCGCCGATGGCCGTAAAATCGCAGCCCAGAGTCTGATGAAACGCGATCTCTTGCTCCGTCTGACGGCTGAGGCTTTCCCACGACCGATGGGTGGCGATACACTTTAAGCCAATGTCGTCCAGCATCTTTCGTGCGGCCTCTGCGGATACTTCAGGCGTCTCGCCGGACATGGCTTCGACCGCCGAAATCTGAACGGCAGGGTAGCCGATGTCCCGAATCTTTTGCAGGGTCGCGGCGAAATCGGAGGCCGTTTTTGTAAAGTCGCGCACGGTATAAAGCTGTGCGGCAAGCTGGGAAGTCAGTGTCATGGATTTCCTCGTGTTGACCAGGTTTGAGAGCCGTGGGACTGAAGTCCCCGGCTGTGGGGCGCAGACGCCTAGTGACCGCCTTCGCGGGCAAAGAATAAGATTGTGTCGAAGTTTGCTCTTTCTCCACGAAGGTGGAGATTAGGCGCTTCGCCCCATAGCGTAGGACTTCAGTCCCACGCGATCTGAGCCTCGCGCTCCCATTAAGGAACTTTACCCTCTTTGCCTGCATTTTAGGAATGAGGCACCATTATGGCATTACAACTTTCTGTTCTTGACCTGTCCCCCGTCAGCTCCGGCAGCACTGCGGCGCAGGCCATTCAAAATACTCTCGATTTAGCACGTCATGCCGAAACGCTGGGTTTTCATCGCTACTGGCTGGCGGAGCATCACAATATGCCAGGCATCGCGAGTTCTTCGCCGGAAATTCTGATCGGGCAGGTGGCCCGTGAGACTTCAACTATACGGGTCGGCTCCGGCGGCGTGATGCTGCCGAACCATGCACCGCTGAAAGTGGCGGAGTCTTTTCTGACACTGGAAGCGCTTTTCCCCGGACGCATCGACCTCGGCATCGGGCGGGCACCCGGCAGCGATCAGCGGACCGCGCTGGCTCTGCGGCGCTCTTCCGGCGGGGCGGGCGGCGACGATCTCCCAGCGCAGCTTGCGGAATTGTTCGCTTTTGCAGGCGGCGGCTTTCCGGCAGGGCATCCGTACCAGTCGGTGACTGCTGTTCCGGCAGGCGTTTCATTGCCTCCGGTCTGGCTGCTTGGGTCGAGTGATTTCAGCGCTCAGGTCGCAGGCGCGTTAGGGCTTGGCTTCGTGTTCGCCCACCATATCAACCCGTATGGGGCGCTGGAAGCGCTGCGGCTTTACCGGGCAGGCTTTACGCCATCGGAGCATCTTTCGAAGCCGAACGCCATCGTGACCACTTCAGCTATCTGCGCCGATACCGACGAACAGGCAGCCGATCTCGCCACTTCGTTTGATCTCGCCTGGCTGCGCCTCTATGCCGGTCGCCCATCTACTTTCCCTAGTGTGGAAGAAGCAAAAGCATATCCGTACACCGATGCCGAGCGTGCCCAGGTGGAGATGACCCGTGCCCGAATCATTGTCGGCAGCCCGCAGACAGTACGGGCGAAGCTTTGTGCACTGGTCGGTCAAACCAAAACAGACGAGCTGATGGTCATGACCATGGTACACGACCACGCCGCCCGTCTGCACTCCTACGAGCTTCTCGCCGAAGCCTTTGAGCTGCCGGGGCAACCCAACTAAATCCGAATCCCGGCCTTGAAAGGCCGGGCTAAACGTACACGAAGTACCTCCGGCACTGAAGAGTCCTCTTCCATATCTGTATTAGCCCCGGAGGGGCTTTGTGTATTTATAGCCTGGCCTTTCAAGGCCGGGGCTCAAGCTCTACAAACGCGGGTCCACTGGCTCACTTTCTAAAGCCAGCACTCCGAAGACACATTCATGGACACGGCGGAGCGGCTCGTGACGAACGAACCGCTCCAACCCTTCGATACCGAGCGCGAATTCCCGCAGTGCCAGTGACCTCTTCCCGGCGAGACCACGCGAACGCAGACGTTCCAGATTCTCGGGAGCCGTGTATTCAGGACCATAAATGATTCGCAAATATTCACGTCCCCGGCACTTGACTGCTGGCTGAGCTAGTCCCCGCTGACCGCGCGTGATGAAATCGAGCGGCTTGACCACCATGCCTTCGCCGCCCCGGCCTGTGAGTTCTTCCCACCATGTGACGCCTCCCATAACGCTCCCCGCCTCCATGACCTGAATTGTCTTGTACGGAGTTGCTAGGAGAAGGCCGCTCTCGTCAGCCGCGCACAAACGCGACAGCAAGGCCATGTGCCAGAGATGGTTCTGGTCGGTGTGCGTCGCGCCTTCCGATGCCAGCACATGAAAGGGAGCCAGCTTCAGGTCGGACAGCCCAGAAACGGGCCAGCAGTACCGGCGGTAAGCATCGACAAACTGCTGCGCCATCGTCTGACGCCCTCGATATTTTTCCAATAGCGGCTCGATCCCCTGCGTGTGCCCGGATGCACTTTCCAGTGCCGCGACCACCCGAGGAAGCGCTGCCGTGGCCGCCGCTCCGACTGCGGCGTACTGCTGTTTCAGAAGCTCCTGAGCTTTCGCCGACCAGGGCATCAATTCACAGTCCAGGCAGACCCAATCGGTTTCAAGCTCATCCCAAATCCCGCTCGTATCCATCGCCGTCCGAATGGTGGCTCAGACTTCGTGTGC
>JBPBQB010000029.1:0-25074 GCA_050954545.1 Janthinobacterium lividum
AGACGAACAAGCGTGGCATCAAGGCTAAGCAGAAGCGGGCGGGATGGGACAACAACTATTTGACCAAGCTGCTCACTAATTAAGATGCGCTCGCCCTGATGAATGGCTGCTTCGTGGGAAGAACTAACTATTGAGGAAAACCATTGTGAGTCATAGCGAGGCAGAGCAGAGAGTACAGGATGGCCTTTCGGCCCAAGTCGCCATTCTGGATAGTAATGGTGATGTAACCGCAGGCAGCGCCGCCTGGCGAGATTTCTTAGAAACTAGCCCTCTGGCGGACAGCGCTGCGGCAGGCATCCAGGCGGTTCTTACGGGCGCGATTCCATTGTTTCTGCTGGAATATTCCATTCCCGCACCAGACGCCGAGCACTGGTACAACCTGCGGGTCACTCGTTTCCCTGGCGGCGGTCCGGTGCAGATCGTGGCTCTGCAGGAAGATGTGACTGCCCGCAAGCAGGCCGAAGAGTCACTCCGGCAGCGTGTCGAAGAGCTGGCGGATGCAGCGCAGACACTGGAGCAGCGCAATGCTGAGCTGGACCAGTTTGCGTATATCACGTCGCATGACCTGAAAGCCCCCCTGCGCGGGATCGCCAATCTTTCGCGCTGGATCGAAGAAGATTTGGAAGGCAGTATCCCGCCTGAAGTGGCAGGTCAGTTCGATCTGATGCGTGGCCGAGTCAACCGGATGGAAGCGATGATCGAGGCGATTCTCCAGTACTCGCGCATCGACCGGACTGAAGTACCCTCCGAGACAGTAGATGTCAAAGTGCTGCTGACGGAAGTGATCGATCTGCTCAATCCGCCGACTAGCATTGCGATCAGCATGGATGATCAGATGCCGATTTTGCAGACGCCGCGTCTGCGTCTGTATCAAGTCTTTCAGAACCTACTGAGCAATGCGATCAAGCACCACGACAAGCCGACTGGCCGCATTCATGTCGGCGCCCAGATGCACGGGGAGTGGGTCGAGTTCTCGGTGAAAGACGATGGGCCGGGGATTGCGCCCAAGTTTCAGGAGCGTATCTGGGTCATCTTTCAGACACTGCAGGCACGGGATAAAGTCGAGAACACGGGTGTTGGGCTGGCATTAGTGAAGAAGATCGTCGAAGCACAGGGCGGAGCAGTCTCAGTCGAGGCTGAAGAAGGGCAGGGTGCAGCGTTCAAGTTCACCTGGCCCAGTACATGAGAGATAATTGAAGATGGCTGAAAAAATACTAAATATTCTTCTTGTAGAAGATGATGAACTGGATATAATGAATGTCCGGCGAGCGTTTAAGAAGAATAATATCTTGAACCCATTGTTCGTCGCAGGAAACGGGCTGGAAGCGCTGGACATGCTGCGTGGGGTTGGGGAGAATATGCCGGAAGTACCTGCAAAGCGCCGGATTATTCTGCTTGATCTCAATATGCCGAAGATGAACGGCATTGAGTTCCTGCATGAGCTGCGGGCTGACCCGGCACTGAGCTTGATTCCTGTGATTATCCTGACCACGTCCGATGAAGACCGAGACAAAGTGGAAGCTTATCAGCTCAGTGTCGCCGGCTATATCTTGAAGCCTGTCACGCTCGCTCATTTCATCGAAACGATGGCAACTCTCAATAAGTATTGGTTGCTCAGCGAAATCCCTCTGTGACCCTGCCGCGCTGCCATCGCTAGGGCTTCAAACCACGATAACCGTCGAGTCCATCTCTTCAATGACATTTTGATCCGCCAGTTCCGCCAGCAAAGCATCCAGCGCGAGAGGTGGGCCCAGCAGCAGGGCCAGCGTGTCACCTTCCGCCGCCGATACGACATCGCACAGAATGCCGGGCGGCAGACGAGTTGTCAGCGCGTCGGCAGAAAGTGTCACTCGTGCCAGCGCAGACTTTCGGGCATGACTTGCATCATCATAACGGTACTCAGTCAGTTCCTGCACCGATGCCAGCCGTCCCAGAAGCCGAGCCATGTGCCCCTTTTTAGCGTCAGACGCCGCAAACGTCAAAATGGCAGTGCCCTGCGCCGGCCCGCTGCCCGCATGAGCCGTCAGGCTTTCAATCGAGACTCCCCGGTCCGCAAACAACGCAGTTAGCGCCGAAAGCACCCCTGCGCTATTCCGCAGCTTCAGCGAAAATATCCATTTGTCCAATTAAGTCTCTCATTTCGTCGGCTAATGCCCAGCACCTTTGGCAAGTTCCAGCATCTCATCCAGAAGTATTTTCAGACTGGGACATTTTTGATAGGCGATTGAAGGCGTTAGTTTTGCAAACAAAGCTTTCCCATCTACCACCTTTCGGTAACTGCGTTTCAGTCGGGCACTGTACAATTCGTTAAGTAGTTTTGCTGGAGGTCTGTCAAAATTAATTTTCTCAGGCGGCGGGTATTTGCCTTCCAATGCTTTTCTAATTTCCGGTGGGAAAACCGAAGGCTCACTCAAAAGCCACGCTTCCGTTTCATGAATTGCGAAGTGCTGATGAAACTTGGGATGGTTTACTTGCAGTTCCATATAGTTCTTCGCCCAGTCGTAACGCTCTATCGCTGTCGATTTGTCGCTGGGATAGAAAGTCGGGCCGTACAAATCTAGTAACGCAATCACGGTAATGATGTTGTCTTTTCCCGGCGATTCGTTGATGTGCCAACGGGCTTTTGTCGCCGCATTTTTCACCAAATCCGACCAGCCATCAAAGCGAACAATCTTGATGCCAACCTTTAATGTAAGTTCCTGGTCAAGCCACCTTTGCAGAAACTGCCTGAGCGCCTTGTCTTCTGTTTGTCCTTCCACCATCAGGACAAAGTTCATTCTATTTCCTCTAGCTCACCAGAACGGAACAAGCTGCCGAGTGTGTATTCCTGAAGCCATTTCCCTAACACCGCGTCATCAATCGTCTTCAAAGTCGTCTCGCCATTTTCCCATTTTGCGACGGTGACAGTCAGCCTCGTGTCTCGGAAGGCATTCAAAAACTGGTCGGAGTGCGTCGTGAAAATCACCTGCGTTCGGGTTGCCGCTTCCGAAGCGAACTCCGCTATTATCGGCAGCATAGAAGGATGCAGTCCCGTTTCAGGTTCATCAATCGCAATCAGCGGCGGCGGGTTGGGGGAAGCCAGTACAGTAATCAACAGCAAAAATCGCAGCGTCCCATCCGACAAATCTGCCGTGGATTGTTCCCGTTTCAGCGTTTTCCATCGAACCCGCATTTGTATTCTCTGGTCGGCGGCAGGTGGAAATATCAGTTCATCAAAATCGTCGCCAAACGCTGCGTACATCGCATCATTGATGTCCTGCTTAAACTTTCGGTCACCTGTATAAAGCGTGTGCAAGACGTTGATGAGGTTTTGGCCGTCGGGCGCAACGTGCTCTTCCAAACGTGATACTGGAGCTTGGCGAATAAGAGATGCTTGATCTGTACGTATGTCTTGGTAAATCGCCCAATTTGCTATTTGACGCCTATAAAATGGTAAACCTGTTAAAACCATCCACGGCAACATTCGCAAGCCACCAGAAAAAGAAGAAAACAATGTTTCATAGTCGTCAAGATCATTTGAAGTGAATTCATCTAGGTTGTCGTTATTTCGTCCAGTAACTGAATAGCGGGAAATGTCTCGCTCAAAAAATTGGAACCCATCATTCGTATCCGTTAATACTTCATGCGACACTCTATAAAAATTCTGATCGAATGGTGCTTCTAATTCGGTGCTATAAACAAAACCTGCTCCTGCAGTACCAATCCCTGTAGCTGAAGTAGTCAGTGAAAATTGAATACTTCGTGCCTGTCCATCCCACAGAAGCTGACCAATACCACCTCCACCAAAAATTAGCTTGTCTAACTTTCCATCAGCCGCTGCCGAAATTAATTCCAGCATCCGTAGCAAATTGGATTTGCCACTACCATTAGGACCGATGACGACATTGAGATCACCGGGATGCCAGGAGACGTTTTTGAGGGAGCGGAAGCCTTGAATGTCCAGTTGTACGATTGTCATGGTGTAGCCCGTAGCGAACGAATTGTAGTCGCTATTGCCTGTTGCAATGCTATATTTTCTTCTGCCTGCGCCCGTACCTGCGGTGCTGCCAATTTTAAGCGTAATAGAGCGTTCACAACATCATTCCAAAGAGTATCTAGCACTAAAGGATTTGGAGATGAGGCTAACAGTGCGTCTTCTTCCTGATCCTGCTGTGCATACCACCGGGATAATTTTGTTTCTTCTTCCACCGTTAGCAGTTCGTTTCGAGTCGCTTTATCGTGTAGTTGACGGCCAAAGTTGTCGTTCATCTTCATTCCCTTCCATCGCGAATTCTCTGCCGCTGACGAGATGTTCTACAATCTTGAAGGCCATGACGCCATAAATTGCTTCCGGCAGGCTATCGCTCATGTGGTATTGAATATGTGTTGCTCGGTATGTGGCATTAAACGCATGGTTCGCAAGCATGAGTCCTTCAACGACAGCAGAGGTGATCGCCTCTGGAATGAGTTTAGCGTGACCAATGCAAAATCCTGGCGTATCCTCGATCAAAATATGTTTCTCGCCGGAACCAGTTGCCAATTCTATGGCTAGGAAATTATGGGTTGGTCCTGTAACGCGAGAGACCTGATAAAAGGTCTCTCGCTTAGAAAAAAGCATAACGGTGTTCCTAACTGGTTCACCCAGTGGTTTCGACGCCGTGCTGTTCTTTTGACTTTGGCTCCTGCTTTTCGTCGGCCCATTGGGAGTGGAACGCGCCGGGTTTGTCGATGCGCTCGTAGGTGTGAGCGCCGAACAGGTCGCGCTGGGCTTGGATCAGGTTCGCGGGCAGGCGTTCGCGGCGGTAGCCGTCGTAGTAGGCGAGGGCGGATGAGAAGGCAGGGATGGGGATGCCTAAACGGGCCGCTTCGCCGACTGTGCGACGCCAGCCGTCCTGGCTGGTTTTGATGGCGTCGGTGAAGTAGGGGGCCAGCATCAGGTTAGCCAGATCGGGCTGCTTGTCGTAAGCTTCTTTGATACGGTCGAGGAACCGGGCACGGATGATGCAGCCGCCGCGCCAGATGGTCGCGATCTCGCCGGGATGGAGTGTCCAGTTGAACTCTTTGGCTGCGGCCAGCATCTGCTCGAACCCTTGCGCGTAGGCGACGACTTTGGACGCATAAAGAGCTTCGCGGACATCGTCGATGAACTTCTGACGGTCGCTGTCGATCTTGCCTGATGGGCCAGGCAGGATCTTGGACGCGGCAACACGCTGGTCTTTGAATGCCGAGAGTGCACGGGCATAGACGGCTTCGGTGATGGCCGTGACGGGAATACCCATGTCCAGCGCGTTCTGGGCGGTCCATTTGCCGGTACCTTTTTGGGCGGCTTTGTCCAAAACACGGTCGACTAAGTAGTCGTCGGTGTCAAGATCGTCTTTCTTAGCGAAGATCTGGGCGGTGATCTCGATCAGAAACGAGTCGAGGTCGCCGTCGTTCCACTGGGTGAAGACTTCATGAAGCTCGTCGTTGGTCAGTCCCGCACCGTTCTTCAAGAGATCGTAGGCTTCGGCGATGAGCTGCATGTCGGCGTACTCGATACCGTTGTGGACCATCTTGACATAGTGGCCCGCGCCGCCGTCGCCGATATAGGTGCAGCAGGGTGTGCCGTCAACCTGCGCGGCGATCTTGGTAAAGATCGGCTCGACAATCTTGTAAGCGTCCGCCGTACCGCCCGGCATGATGCTGGGGCCGTTCAGCGCCCCTTCCTCGCCGCCGGAGACGCCGGTGCCGAGAAATAGGAAACCGTCAGCGGTCAGTTCTTTGACGCGGCGCTCGGTATCGGAAAAGAGGGAGTTGCCGCCATCGATCAGAAGATCCCCTTTGGCAAGCAGCGGCTTGAGTTCGGCGATCACGTCATCGACTGGTTGTCCGGCCTTGACCATGATCATGATCGCACGCGGTGACTGCAAAGCGTCGACAAACTCCTGGACGCTTTTGGAGCCGACAATCTGCCCTTCGCTGCCATGCTCTTCGATAAATTTATCTGTCTTTTCTGTGGTCCGGTTATGGACGGCAATCGGGAAGCCTTTGTGGGCGATGTTCCGCACCAGGTTTTGTCCCATGACTGCCAGCCCTGTGAGTCCGAAATTCGGTTTATCCGCCATGCTGATATTGTCTCCATTGTTTGCGGCTGTATTCGCCGTTACTATTCGCTTTTACCCACTCTGTCTCCTTCCACATCTTCCGTGACAGAATGGTCTGGGACAGTGGAATATTTTCTCTTGTTCTCTATTTTTACTCGATTTTGGGTTGACTTTCCCACTCGATTTGGGTACTATTTATGGGCGGGTCGGTAGCTCAGCGGTAGAGCATCTTACTTTTAATGAGAGGGTCCTGGGTTCGAGACCCAGCCGGCCCACATTCCCCTCTCTTCTCACTTCTTTATCTTAAGAATTGATTTTCCTGTGACATATGACGGAACTTTGCGGACTGTCGCTTTTAAGAAAGCCATGTAAGAACGCATGCTGACTCTTGGAAACACGGCGTTTTCGCTTAAAGCAATTTGCACTGCTAACCGGTACCTGGTCTGAGCTGTGCTTTGTCGTTCGCATCGAACGTCGGCAGTGGAATATTATTAAATTTTACCAATGCCGGTATCATAGCGCCGCAGGGCGCGGAAAGGAATAATCAATGAAATTTCTTGCATTGGCCGCGGCAGTCGCCGTGCTTGCCACCGCTACTGTCACAGGAGCTTCGGCTCAAATGATGCACCACCGGATGATGCACCACCGGATGATGCACCACCACATGATGCACCACGGGATGTAGTTCCTAGTGCCGGTCGTCACCGCCCAGTGCGGCGATGACCTGCTTTTTTGTCGGTTTTTGGAAGGATCGCGTTTTATGGCAGCGACGACACTTGGCACTGTGCCCGTTTCGGAGACAATGCCGGTCGTCCACAAGCATCACTGGCTGGTACGGGTGACACATTGGATGAATATCCCGCTGCTGACCGGCCTTGTCCTGAGCGGCATTTCGATCTACTGGGCTGCGCCAGTCTATACTCACCCGGCAGATGCCAATGGCAATGAGGATTATCTGGCCGACATCGGTTTTTGGATCGCCCGGCATGAGCCCTGGCGGCACTCCTACGGGACATCCGACAACTGGGTTCCAGGAACACACTATAGCACGTCCTGGTTATACGACCATTTCAGCCTCGGCACAGGGATGCTGTCGACGGCGCTGAACCTGCACTGGCTGTTTGCCTACCTGTTCATCGCGAACGGCCTGCTGTACCTGCTTGGCCTGGGTCTCGGCGGAGGATATAAATCGCTTTTGCCCCGGCGCACGGATTTTCAGGAAGCGGTCCGAATGCAGATCTATTATGTTGGCTTGCCGTTCGCTAAAATCACGCGCCGTACCTGGACGCATCCCATCATCACGACCAAGTACAACGCTTTGCAGCGCGGCGCTTACTTCTCCATGCCGATCTTCGGCGCGATTTCCGTGCTGACCGGCTGGGCGATCCATAAACCGCAACAGCTTGGCTGGCTGCAAGGGCTGTTCGGCGGCTATGATTACGCCCGACTCTGGCACTTCTGGCTAATCGGCATTTTTATCGCGTTTGTCATCCCGCATATTCTGCTGGTCATCGCCGATGGATGGGACACAATGCGCTCCATGATTGTCGGCTGGTCCGACCGAGTTCCAGCAGACAAGTAAGACGCTCATGAAGATAATTGCCATCTCTGGAAGCCTGCGTGCTGCTTCGTCCAACACGGCTCTCATTCGCGTCCTGGTGGCGTCGGCACCGCCCGGAGTGGAAATCATTCTTTATGACGGCTTGGCAAGCCTGCCGCACTTTAGCCCGGAGCTTGAAGGTACAAATCTGCCTGAGCCGGTCAAAGACCTGCGATTACTTCTGGAAGCTGCTGACTGCGTTGTTATCTGTACTCCAGAATATGCATTCGGCATCCCTGGCAGCCTGAAAAATGCGCTGGACTGGCTTGTGTCTTCGGGTGAGCTTTGGCGCAAGCCTGTTGCCGTAATCAGCGCTTCTCCATCGGCACTGGGAGGCGAAAAAGCGCATGCGGCGCTGACACTGACACTCAGCGCCCTGGAAGCTGAAGTTGTGGAGCCAGCCTTCCTCCAAATTCCGTTCGTCAGTACCAAGCTGAACGCGCAAAAAGAAGTCTCCGACCCGGCGACACTGACTGCTCTGCAAGCTAGTCTCACTGCTTTGATTGCTGCCTCTCACCGCCCATGAAATTCGACTATTCGCTTGACTACAAGAACTTAGACCTGCGGCAGCACCCGGAGCTGTACCGGGTCGGGATCGGCGAACAAGGAGTGCTGCTGGTCGAGCCGTACAAAAGCGAGGTCCTTCCGCACTGGCGCTTTGCGACTCCTGATGCCGCCCGCGCGTCATCGGCAGCCATTGTCAATTTATTTCATCAGTACAAAGCCGCCGGCGACTTCGTCGGAATGGACATGGCCCGCAAGTTCCTGCAGATGGGCATGACCCGCTCCCGCCGTTACGCAAACCACAAAGGCGGCAAAAAGTACGACGGCCCTGTGCCTGAAGACAAGTGCGGTCAGAGCGGCGCTCATGGCCGCGAGATGCTGCCCTATAGTGTCGATCCCGTCAAAGCCGAGTCTGCTACGATCTTCCGGGCTGAGTGGGAAGCAGTCAAAGCCGATGTTGACTATCAGCGGATGATGCAGGAGCACAAAGCAAAATACGGATAGGAAAACGCTCCGAACAGCCGATATAAGAGCGTAGGTGTTGACAAGGCCACGCCGATATGCCAAACTTAGGATGGTTTGCTGGACTGTACAGCAAAAAGAAGGGAACCGCCTGCAAGCGATCCCCTCCTTCTTACCGGAACTTAGAAGCCAAGGCTTTTAAGAATCCGGAGAATCGCGGCGATTGCTGAAACAACCGCAGCGATAGTCTGTGCGATGGGTCGAGCTTTCATGAAAGCCCGCCGCACTTTATCGGACATAGGAATCACCTCCTTTCTGTCCATTTAGGAAAGACAGCCTAGTTAAGAGGCTGTCTTTTCTAGCTTACCTTTTTATCGTGCCTGTCTTGACAAGGCTCTGTCGATATGCCAAACTTAGGATGGTTTGCTGATCATACAGCAAAAAGAAGGGAACCGCTTGCCGGCGATTCCCTTCCCCTCAGCGGATTTTAGAAGCCAAGGCTTTTAAGAATCCGCAAGATCGCCGCGATTGCTGATACAATCGCCGCGATTGTCTGCGCGATTGGTCGGACCTTGACAAAAGCCCGTCGCAGATTTTTGGACATGGGAGGCTCACCTCCTTTCTGTCCATTTTGGAAAAGACAGCCTCGTGAGGGCTGTCTTTTCTACTTTACCTCTTCCCCACCTGTGACGCAACAAAAGCGTTTGACAAACTCGGTTAAAAATGCTATCCTGCAAGGGTAGAAATCATGCACGTCGAATGTTTGTAAGGCGACCCTCATGACCCAGCCGCTCGGCACTTTTTCCCTGGTTCTGCATTCGCATATCCCCTATGTCCTGGCCCATGGCCGGTCTCCCCACGGCACGGATTGGCTCTCGGAGGCCGCCGCCGAAACGTACCTGCCGCTGCTCGGTGTCTGCCACAAATTGATCGCGGAAGGCATCTCTCCAAAAATCACCCTGGGGCTGACCCCGGTACTTGTCGAACAGCTTCGGGACCCGAGTTTCCAAGACGAACTCTCGCATTACCTGCGCGGCAAAATCGAGGCGGCTCAGGCCAATCAAGAACAGTTTCGGCGGGACGGCAACTACCATATGGCCTATCTGGCCCGGTACTGGGAAGATTGGTACGGCAAAGGCCTGACTGATTTTGAGGATGTCTACGGGCAGGATATTGTCGGGGCGTTTAAAGCGCTTCAGGATGCCGGTCATATCGAGATCATCACCAGCAGCGCCACCCACGGCTACTCGGCCCTGCTGTCTCAGGATACCAGCATTCAGGCACAGGTCAAAACCGGAATCGACGCCTATGAGCGCCACTTTGGACGAAAGCCGCGTGGCTACTGGCTCCCCGAATGCGCGTACCGTCCGCGTTATCACTGGTCGCCGTCCGTGGCTGTTCCCAATGTTTCGCGTACTCCCGTGCTCCGAAAAGGCACCGATGAGTTTTTGTCTGAAAACGGCATCGAATACTTCTTTGTCGAGGGCAGCCTGCTGCATGGCGGCGAAGCGCTCGGAGTTTATGCCGACAAGTTTGGGCCGCTGCAAGCGCTTTATAAGCAGTTCCAGAAAGAGACCGTCAAAGTCGAGTACCGGCCTTATACGACTTACCGGCCTTATTTAGTGGATTCATCCGGCCAGCCTGACCATCCGAAAGTGGCTGTGTTCGGACGTGACTCCGCGACCGGCAAACAGGTCTGGAGCGGCGACCACGGCTACCCCGGCGATCAGTGGTATCTGGAGTTCCACAAGAAGTTTGTCCGGGCAGGCGAGAAGTCTCTTGGCCTGCGCTACTGGCGCATCAGCCCGGATAAAGCCGACATCGATGCCAAATCGCTGTACGAACCGCTTCAAGCGGAAGAGCGTGCTCAAGCCCACGCCGCGCATTTCGCGCCGTTAGTCAAAGAAGTCTTGACAACGCAGAATGACCCAAAATCGATCATCACTGCCGTTTACGATACGGAGCTATTCGGCCACTGGTGGTTCGAGGGCCCGCAGTTTCTGTACCATGCCCTGAAACAGATAGCACAGGACCCGGAAATCACGCTTCAGACGACCGGCGAATACTTAGACTCTAACCCCGCCACGCTGCCTGTCACCCTCCCGGAAGGCTCCTGGGGCGAAGGCGGTTTTCACTACATCTGGCTCAATGAACAGACGGCCTGGTCCTGGAAGCTGGTGTATGAAGTCGAAGCTGAAATGTCGGAACTGGCCCGACTATATTCCGGCAATGCCGCTGCTGCCCCTATCTTGAAGCAGGCCGCCCGTGAAGCCCTGCTGCTGATGGCCTCCGACTGGCAGTTCTGCATCTCAACGGGCGGTGCGAAAGACTATTCTGAAGTGCGCCTCCGCAACCATTACGATAACTTTCAAGCCCTGGCAAACCTGACCCGCCGCGCAGCTTCCGGCGAGACATTATCTGTCGGTGACTGGAAGAACATCGCCGAATGCGAAGCCCGTGACAGCATCTTCCCCTACATCGATCCCAAGTGGTTTGCGCGTGTGGAAGAGCCGGCAGAATAGGAAAGAGTACCATGCCGTAAACGGCACGGCTATTGGGCGCGGACGCCGGGAACCCACCACTTCGTGGGGCTAAGAGTAGAAAGAACAGAGCTAGGGAGGGCTTGAAGGTGGGTGTTTACACAGAGGCATATTACCACTTCGTTTGGGCGACACGGAAGCGGGAGTGGTTTATCAGTGAAGCAGTTGAGCGGGATCTGCATCGATATATTCAAGGCAAGTGCGATGTATTGAGAGTGCATATATACGCAATGAATGGAATGCCGGATCATGTACATCTCGTGGTTGGACTGCCTGCAACATTGTCCGTATCGGATTTCGTAGAAGCCATCAAAGGCGCATCGTCGCATTATATCAATCATCTGCCGGAGCAAGAAAACTGTTTGTACTGGCAGCCTGGTTACGGTCTTCTGACATTCGCGCGGAGTGCGTTGGATCGGATTATCCTTTACGTCGAAAACCAAAAACAGCATCATGCAGTTGGTGGCCTGCTCTCACCAAAAATGGAGCGAACAGCAGATTGGGAAAGCCCCTCCCAGCCCCACGAAGTGGGGGTTCCCGGCGTCCGCGCCCAATAGCCGTGTCCTTCAGGACATGGCTCCTAGTTTTACAGTATTACAACAAAGCAAGGAATGCTAAGGAGATCAGATCGATGAAAGCTGTTGTCATGGCAGGTGGTGAAGGAACGCGGCTTCGGCCGCTGACGTCCAGTCGGCCCAAACCTCTTGTCCCTATCTTAAATAAACCCTGTATGCAGCATACGATTGAGCTGCTGAAGCGCTATGGTGTCACAGACATCGTAGTGACATTATATTATCTGGCCGATGAGATTGAAGGCTATTTCGGGGATGGCTCGGAGCTGGGTGTCAATCTGATCTATACGGTCGAAGATACGCCGCTGGGCACAGCGGGCAGTGTCAAGAAGGCCGAGCAGTACCTGAAAGATGACACGTTTATTATTGTCTCCGGCGATGCGCTGACGGATTTAGATGTCGATAAAGCTCTGGCGTTCCACCGGGAAAAAGGATCGGCGGCGACACTTGTCTTGCAGCACGTAGATAACCCTCTGGAGTTCGGCGTCGTTATCACCGATGACAATGGGCGTGTTCGGCGGTTTTTAGAGAAGCCAAGCTGGGGTGAGGTCTTCTCGGATACTGTCAATACCGGCATGTACATTCTGGAGCCGTCCGTTTTCGATTATATGCAGCCGGATAAGAGCTACGACTGGTCCCAGGATATTTTCCCGCAGCTTTTGCAGGAAGAAAAACCGATGTTCGGCTACGTTCTCGGCGAATATTGGACAGACGTAGGCTCTTTGCAGCAGTACCGGCAGGCCCAGTACGAGATGCTGGGCGGGATGACCAAGCTTCCGATTGAAGGCCAGCGTGAAGGCGGCGACATCTGGATCGGCACTGGCACGGAGATCGATCCGAGTGCGCGGCTGATCGGGCCGGTCTGTATCGGCAAGAACTGCCGGATCAAGGCCGACGCTCATATTGGGCCGGATACCGTGATTGGGGACAACTGCCTAATCGAAGAGGGCGCGACGCTGCAGCGGGCGATTGTCTGGGACTCGAACTATATCGGTGCCCGGTCCCGGCTGACGGCCTGTACGGTCTGTTTCCGAAACACAATCAAGGAAGATGTGGACATTCAAGAAGGCGCGGTGATCGGGGACCGCTGCCATATCGAAGGCGGCAGCACGATTCGGCCACTCATCAAGCTCTGGCCTGATAAGATCATCGAAGCCGGCTCAGTCGTGACCATGAGCCTGATCTGGGGTTCCAAGTGGCAGGGGGCTCTGTTCCGCAACCTGGGCGTTTCCGGCATTGCGAACGTCGAGATGACACCGGATTTTGCCTGCAAGCTGGGCGCAAGTTATGGAGCGTTTCTGAAAAAAGGCGCGACTGTGATCACGTCTCGCGACTCGACTCTGGTCTGCCGAATGCTCAAGCGCGGCCTTATTGCCGGCCTGGTTTCGGTGGGTGTCAATGTGCTCGATAACGAAGGAATGCCGCTTCCGGTTTCCCGCCATACGATTCGATCGTCGAATGCCGCCGGGGGTGTTCATATTCGGCTGGCACCGGACCAGCCGAACCTAGCGCTGGTCGAGTTCTTTGACAAGAACGGCATCTATCTTTCGACCAACGGTCAGCGTAAGATCGAGACGATCTTTTACCGCGAGGACTTTGGACGGACGGCTGCCGATGAAGTCGGCGAGATCGCATTTGTGCCCCGTGCCATTGAGCAGTATTCGCAGGATTTCTTCCGGCTGCTGAACACAGAAGCGGTACAAAAGCGGTCCTTCCGGGTAATTGTCGATTACGCTTACAACCGTATCTCCGGTGTCCTGCCGCAGATGCTCGGGCAGTTGGAAGCGGAAACAATCGCGCTGAATGCGTACACCGACCCTAAGAAATCGCCTAAAACTCAGGCTGATCGGGATGCGCTGGTACAGAGCCTGAGCGAATACCTGGTCACGCTCAAAGCCGACATGGGCGTCTTTCTAAACGACGATGGTGAGCGGCTGATCGTGGTTGATGAGACGGGTTATATTCTGAGTGGTCCTGACCTGCTGGCAGTCTTTGCGCTGCTGGTCGCTCGTGCCAAACCCGGCGCACAAGTCGCAGTCCCGGTGACTGCGCCTTCGACTATCGAACAGATACTTGCCGAGCATGGCGGCGGAGTGACACGCACAAAGACAGATGTCCGCTCTTTGATGGGAACGGCGGCGGAAGGCAAAGAAGGGATCGCGCTGGCCGGGGACACGTCCGGCGGGTTCATCTTCCCCGAGTTCCATCCGGCCTTCGACGGCCTCTTTTCGTTCGCAAAGCTCTTAGAGATGCTGGCCGTTCAGGAGACGACCTTAAGTCAGGTCCGCGAAATGCTGCCTGCTTATTACATCGCAGCTGAGACGGTGTCCTGTCCCTGGGAGATCAAGGGCCGCATCATGCGTGTCCTGACAGCGGAGTCGGAGGGGACACAGACAGAGCTGATCGACGGCATCAAGACCTATCATAACGACGGCTCCTGGGTGCTGATCCTGCCCGACGCCTCCGAGCCGAACTTCCGTATCTACGCTGAAGGCAAAAGCCAGGACGCCGCCAATGAGCTGGTCCACCGCGCCGTCCTTCGGATCAGTGGCCTGAAGTCAAGCTAAACAAACGAGGTGAGCCATGACGATAATGCAGGAGCGTCCGGCAGCAGTGCTGGAGCCGGTTTTCGAAAAGATAGAGGAAGTGGATACGCCGCAGGAGGAGTTCCTGCGGCCTCGCCGGCTCACGACTGCCGAGTATTATCATCTTAGCGAACTTGGCTTTTTCGAAGATGAGCGTGTGGAACTGCTGGACGGGGAGATATGGACATTGCCACCACAGAAAACGCCGCATTATGCCGCGATACGGCGCACCGTTGATGCCTTAGAAAATGCTTTTGGCGAAGAGTGCGATTATCGCCAGCAGGCACCAATGACTTTAGAGGACGGTACAGAACCCGAACCTGACGTCCTTGTGGTTCCCGGAAAGTGGGAGGATTACGAGGGGCATTATCCTAAGCCGCCCCAAGTGCTTCTGCTCGTGGAAGTCTCTGATACAACACTTCGTAAAGATCGGACAAAAAAAGTCACCGATTACGCGCGGGCTGGCATTGCTGACTATTGGATTGTCAATCTCGTCAATAGGCAGCTAGAAGTCTACCGCGACCCCGCGCCAATGCCGAACGGTTATGGCTACAAAACTGCGCTGATTCTCTTTGAGGGCGATACTATCGCACCTCTATCTGCTCCAAGTGCCATCGTTGCTGTTGCCGACTTATTTCCGCCACCTACTACAACGTCATGAAACTTGTGTCACTCCAAATTGGTCAGCCGCAAAAAGACCTCTCACTTCTTAACGATGGTAACGAAGCCGAGTGGGTTAGCAGCATCTGGAAAATGCCGACAACCGAGCGCGTGCATCTTCGCCGCACTGATTTGGATGGCAACACGCAGGCAGATTTGAAGAACCACGGCGGGCCGGACAAAGCCGTCTGCTGCTACTCGGCCGAGCATTACTCAAACTGGCGTGCACTGCTGGGCAAATCGGAAGAAGAGTTTGCTCACGGAGCCTTCGGCGAGAATTTCACGCTGACGGATTTCACTGAAGACACTGTCTGCATCGGCGATACTTACACAGTCGGGACAGCGACTGTCCAAGTCGGTCAGCCCCGAATGCCCTGCTGGAAAGTCGGGCGGCGCTGGGAGCGGCCTGAGATGCCCTTGGAGATTAAAGAAAGCGGCCAGACCGGCTGCTACTTGCGCGTGGTGACAGAAGGTGAAGTCGGAGCAGGAGACACGCTGGCGCTGAGAGAGCGCCCGCAGCCCAAATGGACAGTCTCACGTATCAACTACGCACTGTACGTGGACAAGAACAATGCGGAGATGGACCAGCAGCTATCCCGACTGCCCTACCTCGCCGAAGCCTGGCGACACCAATTTCGCCGCCGCGCGGGGCTGCTGAAGTATCGGGCAGATCAAAAGAAGTAAGACCTACCGCACCGCTTCGCTGTGGTCCTCCCTAAAGGGAAGATTAGGACTATAATTATAGGACTGCCTCTTTGTTCCTAATCTTCCCTTTAGGGAGGACCCTGCGAAGCAAGGTGGTAGGTCGGTTTACGCCACATGCAGGCCGCATTCGCGGCCTAGTCCAAAGAAGCGGGTGTCTTCTTCGTTCATGCCTTCACCGAGCGGGCGCGACGTCTGGACATCGCCTATCGACACGTACCCCTGCTCCCAGAGTGGGTGGTAGGGGAGATCGTTCTTGGTCAGGTACTGATGGACGTCCCGGTTGCTCCAATCATAGATGGGATGGACTTTGATCAGGCCGGACTGCTCCGCGAGTGTCTGAAGCTCTGCTCGTGTCGATGACTGAGACCGGCGCAGCCCGGTAATCCAGGCCTGCGCGTTCAGCTCTTTCAACGCCCGCGCCATCGGCTCTGTTTTATTCATCGCATTGAACTGATGAATCCCCTCGACTCCCTGTTCCCAAAGCTTACCATGCCGCGCTTCCTGCCACTCCCGGCTGACCGGACTCTGGTAGATTTTCAAATTCAGGTGCAGACACGTGGTCAATTCATCGATAAAACGGTAAGTTTCCGGGAATAGGTACTGTGTGTCCAGCAGGACTATGGGAATGTCGGGCCACTGACGTGTCACCATATGCAGCAGGACTGCGGATTGTGCCCCAAAGCTGGAACTCAGCAGGATGTTCGGGGACCACTGCTCCAAGGCATATGCGACCCGTTCCTCGGCAGTAGCGCTGGCAAATTTCTCGTTGATTTGTTCGATTTCTAAAGATGCTGGCATAATAAAAATGGCGACTCCTTCGTCTTTCGTCTTCAAAACGACTTGACAGGGCTAAGAAGTTCCCTCAGAAAGAAACAAGCAAACATAATGACCAAATTCCTGCGAGTCGCCCTTGTCGGCTGCGGCTTGATCAGCGAGGAGCATATTCGGGCTTACGCCGCTCATGCAGAACGCGCTCAGATCACAGTCTGTTACGATATCGATACGGAGAAATCTACTCGCCGTGCCGAGGCTCTCGCTGACGCTCGGGTGGCGAGTTCCCTGGAAGATATTCTGGCTGATCCTAACGTAGACGCGCTTGAAATCTGTACCCCGCCGCATCTGCATCCAGAGATCGTGATTGCAGCGGCAAAGGCCGGCAAGCACGTGATGTGTCAGAAGCCACTTGCCCGAACAGTGGCTGAATGCGATACGATGATCGCGGCGGCGCACGATGCTGGGACTGTCCTCTTCTACGGGGAAACCAACCGGACACTGCCGGCGGCGTTAGAGGCAAAGCGAGTCATTGATGCTGGCCGTATCGGTCGTCTGGTCGGGATCCAGGCCCGGTTTGCCTACTGGCAGCAGGGCGCGATTCTGAACACTGCCTGGCGCTACGACCCAGCGGTCGCGGGTGGGGGACAGCTTTTAGACAGCGGCATTCACTCTCTGGCATTGATGCATGTGCTTGGCGGACCGGTCGAGGCCGTTTCCTGTTTCACGCACCGGTTCCGGCCGGAGATGGGTGGGGAAGACACGACGGCTCTCAGTCTTCAGTTTCAAGGGGGCCATATCGGGACACTGTTTTCGTCCCAGGCCGTCGGCATTTGGGTTCCCGGACCTGGTCTGACTGTGTTTGGTACAGAAGGCGCGTTGACACTCAGCGGCGGGCCAAATGGACTCACCCTGCATCGGCATGACCTGCCCGCGCACTCTGAAGTTCTGCCGATAAACGACATCAATTCATTCGAAGCGATGATCGGCAGCTATTTAGACACGGTTCTCGACGGAGCCGACAATTTATCCCCAGGAGAAGCAGGCCGCGAAGACTTGCAGTTAGTTCTGACAGCTTACCAGTCCGCCGCAGAAGGACAGCAGATTCGTTTATAATCCACTTGACTTCTGCATGATTACAGCGTACACTGATGATGGAGGCTTTGAGGCGCGTAAGCGCAGCATTTCGTGGACGTGATTAAGAAGTGCCGACTTCTGCGGCGAATGCCGCATAGTCGCTCCTTGTGCTGTCAAGCCAAGCTGCGTGTAGATGTTGTCAATGTCTGCGCTCCATTCTTGCTCCGTTTGCCGGGTCAGCCAGCCGTTGTGGCTTTCTTTAATGAAATAGATGTTGATCAACCTCGCTGGCAAAGCGATGTTGTGGTACTGTGGCAGATACTCGTTGAAGAAGTACAACGCCGCCAGACGGTTCGCATACTGGTAGAACGTACCGAGCCAGTCGTGCATCAGCTTGTCATTAACGACGGCATTCGTTCCCGAGTAGATACCGAGTGCTTGCTGTACCAGTATGAAAGCCTTTTGAATTTTCTGTCGGCTTTCATTGCCTGCTTTGTTCCCACCACCACTGAGTTCCAGAAGATGCGCTTTCGCCTCGACGAGCAGCCATTCCAGGCCGTTTTCGGTTTGTCTTACTCCCACTGCATCCCAGCATTGAGCCGTTCCTGAACTGGGCCAGAAGTCTTTCCAAGCCTGCGCGACCACGGCCTTTATATCGTCTGGTAAAACTGACTGTTTGACGAAGCTGATACCTTCCCATTCTGTGTCCCAGTGGAGATGGTATGATTTGGTATTCCAGGCAAGATCAAGCCATTCAATGCTGCCGAAAGTTTGGTCAATGTCAGATGACGTTCTGGCAATGGCACGTTCTACTTCCGTGCTTAATTCTGCACGATGGTAGCCAAGCCACCTCAGCAAATGCCATTCACTCCCGTATCCGTAGCCAATCTCGCTCATAGTAGTTGTTCTCCCGGCAGCAGGTTCCTTGCTTGCTGTTCTTATTCCTGCTTTACTCTGCTAGAACTTGGGGAAAGCGGAAACAAAAATTCTCTGTTAACTTCTTACACAATTCGGGAACAAAATCATAGATGTTTTGTTAAGAGTATTGACAATATGGCACTCAAGTGATATAATAAACGCAGACAAGATTTTGATACAGATATTTAAGGAGATAGTAATAAATGGCTAAGACAGTAGGAATTGACCTGGGAACGACTAACTCGTGCGTGGCCGTCCTGGAAGGCGGTGAGCCTACGGTAATCGCTAATGCAGAAGGATCGCGGACAACGCCGTCCATCGTCGGTTTCACCAAAACCGGTGAGCGGCTGGTCGGCAACGCGGCCAAGCGGCAGGCGGTTGTCAACCCGGACCGGACCGTCATCTCTATCAAGCGGAAGATGGGTACGAACGACAAGGTGACGATTGACGGCACCTCTTACTCGCCGGAACAGATTTCGGCGATGATCTTGCAGAAGCTGAAAGCGGATGCCGAAGCCTACCTGGGCGAGAAAGTAGACAAGGCCGTCATCACGGTTCCCGCCTACTTCAATGATGCTCAGCGCAGCGCCACCAAGACAGCGGGTACAATCGCCGGGCTGGAAGTCCTGCGGATCATCAACGAGCCGACAGCGGCTTCGCTGGCGTATGGCCTGGATAAGAAGAAGAACGAGACGATCCTTGTTTATGACCTCGGCGGCGGTACGTTTGACGTCTCCGTGCTGGATGTCGGTGACGGTGTCTTTGAAGTGCGCTCGACGGCAGGTGACACGCATCTGGGCGGCGATGACTTTGACCAGAAGATCGTCGACTACGTGGCTGAAGAGTTCCGCAAAGATCAGGGGATTGATCTTCGCAAAGACAAGCAGGCCATGCAGCGATTGCGCGAAGCGGCTGAAAAGGCAAAAGTCGAGCTGTCCAATGTGGTTCAGACGACGATCAATCTGCCGTTCATCACAGCAGATGCCGAGGGGCCGAAGCATCTGGATGTCGGTCTGAGCCGGGCTAAGTTCGACGAGCTGACCCGTGACCTGGTGCTGCGGACCGAAGAGCCGTTCAAGCGTGCGCTGGCGGATGCCGGCATTGAAGCCAAGGAAGTCGATGAGATCATCCTTGTCGGCGGTTCCACCCGTATCCCGGCGGTGCAGGATCTGGTCAAGCGGCTGGGCGGCGGCAAAGAGCCGAACCGCAGTGTCAACCCGGATGAAGTCGTTGCAGTCGGCGCGGCGATCCAGGCTGGCGTTTTGGGCGGCGAAGTCAAAGACGTCGTTCTGCTGGATGTCACCCCGCTGAGCCTGGGTATCCAGACACTGGGCGATATGTTCACCAAGCTGATCGACCGGAACACGACGATCCCGACCCGGAAGTCCGAAGTCTTCTCGACGGCTGCCGATGGGCAGACGGCGGTCGATGTAGTGGTCTACCAGGGTGAGCGTCAAGCAGCATCGCAGAACAAGCTTCTGGGCCGCTTCCAGCTCACGGGTATTCCACCCGCTCCGCGCGGTGTCCCGCAGGTCGAAGTGACATTTGACATCGATGCCAACGGCATTGTGAATGTCTCGGCGAAAGACCGCGCGACCAGCAAAGAGCAGCGCATCACGATCTCGGGTGCCGGCACTCTGGACAAGGCCGACATCGAGCGGATGATCCGCGAAGCTGAGGCACATTCTGCTGAAGATACGGCCCTGCGTGAGAAAGCGGAAGCTCGCAACCATGCCGATCAGCTTGTCTATTCGACCGAACGCTTGATCAAAGACGTCGGCGATAAGCTGCCTGCCGATGAGAAAGCCAAAGTCGAAGCATCCATTGCGACAGTCAAATCAGCCCTTGAGACTGACGATACAGACCGTATCAAGACAGTCACCGACGAGCTTCAGCAGGCGTCCTATGCGCTGTCGGAGATCCTGTACAAGCAGGCTGACAACAACGGTGCGGCGTCTGGCAACGGCTTCCATGCGGAAGGCGCTCCCGAAGGCGCAGAAGAAACTGCCAAGCCCGCTGACGACGTCATCGACGCCGAGTTCAAGAGCGAATAACCCCTGTGCTGGGGCAGGGTTAGTCCCTGCCCCGGCCTAAACACACCAAAAACACAAAACACTTAATCGGGGGAAAATTAACAATGGCAAACGTCGTTCGTTTCGATCCCTTTGAGGACATGGGTCGCTTACAGCGTGAAGTCAACCGTCTTTTTGAGGACAGCTCTCGTCCGACAGGCCGCGGCGGGGCTGAGCTGGCTTCCGCCCGCACCTGGGCGCCTGCCGTGGACATCTTCGAAGACCGGGATGAGATAGTAGTGCGGGCAGATCTGCCGGGCCTCAAGCTAGAAGACATTGACATCGAGCTGACGGGCGAGACGCTGACCCTGCGTGGTGAGCGCAAGTTTGAGGACGCGTCCCGCAAAGACAGCTACGTTCGAATCGAGCGTGCTTACGGGCAATTCCAGCGCTCCTTCAGCATCGCCGTCCCTGTTCGGCAGGAGGGGGTGAAGGCATCTTACCGGGATGGTATTTTGGAAGTCCATCTGCCTAAATCCGAAGAGACCCGGCCCAAGAAGGTCCAAGTTACCACCGAGTAAGCTAGCAGACAACTGAAAGCGGCCCGAGACAGTGTCTCGGGCCGCTTTTTGACGTCACGCTTTCGTTACCTCCGTCTCCGTGAGGCTCTGGCAGTGAATAGGTACTACAACATCTATTCTTTCAAAACTCAAAAGCAAATGCAAACCGCCACTCTTCGAGATATGCTTTTCATCGTATTCAATCTGATTCAGTTCAGACTCTTTGCAGTATCTCGGCCTGAACAATGATTGGACTTCATCAAAGTTGACAATGCCGCCGAAGCGCACTGAAATCGCCGGTCCATGGTACCCTCTGGTGCCGAGCCATCTAAGCGGGGTAATCATCAATGTCATTTCGCGGCGTGGACCGAAACTCACGCTTTCGAGCACATCTCCGTGCCGATTAGGAAGATCAGGAAGACCAGTAGCCTTATAATCAGCCTGCTCAGTTTTTAGCACCGGTACTAGATGAAGCTTTTTTGCGTTGCTCATACTGACCAATCTTCCGCGTTCAGCCCTGGAACCTGACTGAAGTGTTTGAGATTGCGCGTCAGCAACGTAGCGTTATTGGCAAGACAAATAGCGGCAATCTGTAGATCTTTGGTGCCAATGCGGACTTTTGCCGTCCGAAGATTGTCAAACTGACGCCCGGCTTCAGCATCGTAGTCGATCAAGTTGATTCGGCTGTACTGGGTTATAAAGCGTCGTAGCCTCTGATACGCTTCGATTTGCTGTGGTGTTGTCCTCGCTTGAGTGATGTAAGCAAACCACCCACGCATTTGCTCTTCGTAAGTGATAATAGTGACGGCAACCTCTTCAGGCGGTACGGGAGCAAGACGCCTGCCCAAGTTGAACGCCTCAATCGTGTCACGCTCTAAGATGCTGAGATGATCAGTGTCCAGAATTAGCACTGCGTTACTTCTTCGTTGATTGGGTCTTCTGACTCACGCCATTCACGTCCCATCCGCATTGCTTCCATATAATGGGGATCATCTTTGAACTGCCCACGTATCTGTTCCCACCAGGGAACGGCATTGCCGGGCTTGTCAGATGCTCTCGCCTGCTTTAGCTGCTGTAGTTCAGTTTCCACAGCAGTGAGCCTTTCTTCAATCGTCTGTGTTGACATAAATTCCTTCTGCTTCTGTATGCCGCATCATACCCGATCTATCATACTTGTCTCGTTCTCCGATGCACGCCACTCTGTGCCGGATTTGACTGCCTCTTCAAATTCAGGGTCGCCGGCAAAGACGCCGACTATTCGCTGCCATCCGCGCGGTTGTTTCCCTTTGTCTTGTTCTTTCTGCTCTAGTCGTTCGATCTTGGTTTCCAGTGCTTCCACACGTACTTCTAAAGTTTGCGTAGACATTAGTTTATTCTCTCATCATTAGGGTAGTCTGCTTCGCGCCATTCTTGCCCGAACTTCACTGACTCCTCAAAGCCGGCACTGTCTGCATGGATTCCTACGATGCGTTTCCACCATGGGATAGTGTCATCTAATTTGTTCGGTTCTTCCGCTTGTTTAATTTCTTTTACTCGGGCTTCTAAGAAAGCGACGCATTCTTCCAAAGTTTGCGTAGGCATAGGTCTTTCCTCTACTTGACTGCTCAATTATACCCGGAGAATGTACAGCGAAAAATCGAGTGAATGGGAACATTTTCGGGAGAAAATCCGACTGAATGGGTATGGGTTGTCCCCTGCGGCGATTGAGGCCGGAGCACCCTTAAGAATAGGATGATGTCGGAAATGTTTGATATGAGAGATCCCACTGATACCCTGATTATGGGCCCAGGCTGTGAACCTTTGATCGCGAATCCTGATGACGTGACTGTTCGAAGAATAGGTCATTACGATCTTCAGCGAGAGATCGGTCGGGGCGGAATGTCTGTCGTTTACGAAGCGAAGGACGCACGGACGGGCCAGGAAATCGCTCTTAAGCTGCTGACACTGCCACCTACGCTGACGGCTAAAGAGTCTGACAGTCTTGTTGCCCGTTTCAAGCGTGAAGCGCGTACCGCGGCTCGTCTTTCGCATCCGAATGTCGTTCGCATCTACGAAATCGGCGTTGAGCAGAGGCAGCACTTTCTCGCGATGGAGTACCTGCCCGGTAAAACACTCCGTGTACGCATGAACGAGGGAAAACTGACGCCTCCTGAAGCCATGGCGATCTTAACTCAAGTTGCAGGAGCACTGGATGCTGTCCACAAATCCGGAATTATTCACCGTGATGTCAAGCCGACCAATGTGATGCTGCTGCCGGACGGCACTGCTAAACTGCTTGATTTCGGCATTGCCCGCTCTAGCGATGAAACGACAATCACCAATGTCGGTGTCCTTGTCGGTTCGCCGTCTTATATGGCCCCCGAGCAGATTTCGGGCGAACCTGGAACAGCAGCCACAGATCTCTGGGCACTGGGAGTGCTGAGCTACGAGATGCTGTCAGGGCACCTGCCGTTTACCGGCCAGACTATCGGCGGCGTGATGTATCAAATTATGCATCAGTCAACCGTCGCTGCGCCCGATTTGCCGCCTGCCCTTCAGAGTGTTCTGCAGCGGGCTCTCGACAAACGCCCCGCCCAGCGCTATCCGACAGCCAGTGCTTTTATACAAGCATTGAAATCAGCTCTTCCCGAACAAGTGCAAGTGCCTCCCAAGCAAGTGCCAGCACTGCCCAGCCAAGAGTCGGTTCCTCCGGCAGAAGCTCCGGTGCCGAAGGCTGCCGCGCCTTCTCCGCGTTCGATACCCCAGTGGCAGATCGGCGGGGCGCTGCTAATACTGTTTCTGCTGGGATTCTGGGGCGCAGTTCTGGAGCGGAATCGGGTTGCTGACGCCGAGCAAAGACAGGCTGTCGCTCAAAGGCTCACTCAAAAGCCTGCGCCACCACAGGTCATTCCAGCGTCTGTTCCTGATCCTGCGCCAGTGCCATACTCCATCCCGGTGGTATCAGCACCGCTCAAGCCGCAAATCGCGCCACATCGGCATCGGGTCGTAGCTCAGAGCGTTCCGGCTCCTGTCCAGCTTCCCATACCCCCAGTCGTAAAATCCAGACAAGCTGCAGTACCAGTGAGAAAAGTCGTCATACCTGCCAGGAAAATCGCCGCAGCGGCCAAGCAAATTTCTGTCCCAGCCAGGCCGGTACACGTTGCCCAGGCGACCGCACCGCAGCCGGCTCTACCGCGCCGACTCGCCGCCGCTCCAAAACAAATTGCTGCTCAAAATGTTCCGGCGCAGGCTATCGCTCCGCATGTTCTGCTGCAAAGTGTCAGGCACTCTGAACTAGTGCAGGGTACCGACCAGCATGTTTTCAAAGAGAATGCTCCGCGCAATGTTCCGGTGCAAAACACAAACACGGTTCAGAGTTTCACGCTTCCGACGGATGGAAGCAGCTATGATCCAGAGGCAGACGCACGGCTTCGCAAGTCGGCCTGGTCTCAAAACGGGCCGTCATCTGCTCCCTAGGCGCTGGGGATTTAAACAATTGAAGAACAAGGGAAAGAACGGGTAGAAGTGATGAAATGGCGAACGAAGAAAGCGGTTGTCCTATGGCAATACGAAAAGAACATGGGGAAGACCGCTAAACTGTCTCCGACCTTCAGAGCGTATTCGGTCCGTGCGGCTGCGGGCATAATTCTGTTGGTCTCCTCGTTTGCTTTAGTGACGGCAGCAAAGAGCGATTCCTACACAGACACATTCCCTACAATACCGGAGTCACAGTGGGTAGGGCTGCGTTTGATGATCTTGCCCCAATCAAAATCGCTGCAGCACTATGGCTATCAAGAAATTTATCGGGATAGCGACAAAGAATATACCCCGCTTCGGTACGAGGACTTCGTCGGCAGGATAGTCCGTGTCACGGCAATCGGGCAGGGGCATGGGCCAAACGAGGAAGTCCTCGATGAAGCGGATTTGCAGCTTGAAGGAGATAATCAGGTCATTCACGGCGACATAGACCACGGATGCATGACTGACGTCGCGCCTGTCTCCGATTTGGAGACGGCAAGAAAACTCTACTTGGGCAAAACATTATGGCTTTCCAGTGATCATCTAAG
>JBPBQB010000030.1:0-25031 GCA_050954545.1 Janthinobacterium lividum
AGCCAGCGTCATCTGTGAGATGTCGCCATGAATGTAAATGCCGCCTGCGGTGGAAGCGCCGGTCAAAATGCCCAGTGCCACCGCGCCGCCTGTGCTGGGAACAAAGACGCCGATCTGGGCCGGGGCGCTCTGACCCGCAAGCGCCGCCTGCATCTGGGCGGCGCTGGAAGTCGGGAAGTGAATTGCCGGTGTTCCGGCATGGATCGAGCCTTGTCCTCCGACTCCGATGGAGAGCCAGTCGCTCGCAGCCTGCGGCCCGACCGCTGTCTGCGGCGTGCTCATGAACCAGTGGATCGCGGGCCCGGACATGGTGACGGCATCGGGGGCCGAATCCAGGAACAGCGGCGTGGTGCTGTTGCTTTTCCAGACAATGTTTGTCGGCGTCCCATCCGTGTTGTTGCAGTGGACTGGGCCATCAAAGGAAGAAAGGCCGCTAGTCCAGTAGGCATCGCCCGCCGAGTTATCCGAAAAGTAGCCGAACTTCGCGTAGCTGACTTGCTGGACATAGGCCCGGACAATCTGCACGGCTGCCCCGCTGGTGCCGATGGACTCGATTAGATATTTTTTCTGCGTCCCCGTCGCATTGCCGCTGTCGGGGTAGATCAGGATGCTGAAGGTGCTGCTCGGATCGGTGGGGTTCGGGAAATTGACAACTGAGCGCTGCGGGCTGCCGGAGATCGATGCTCCCCAGAGAGTGGGTGCAAAGGCTGTCATCTGAGCTGGCGGCGTGGCCTGTGCATGAAGCCACTGCAGGGTCAGCTCGACACCGGTGGCCGCAAGCTCGGCAGCGGTCGAGTTCTGAAAACGTTCCCCTGTCAATTGCAGTGCATTACTGGTAGTAGTGACTGTGCCCCCGCTGCTGTAACGGGTTCCGGAACCTGCGGGCAGGACAGCGACGCCGACCAGCATGATGGTCATGATCCCCAGCAGGACAAGCATCGAGGTCGCGACGGCCATGCCGCGCTGAAAGCTTCTTCGCTGAAGGCGTTTTTTCATCTTAATCTGACCGCAATGTGGGTGAATTGACGGCGGTGTACCCTGCCGTGGAACCCGGCTCGTGATCCAGGTTCATTTCATGGTCGCGCAGCAGGACGCATTTACCGACAACATACGTTTCCTGTGACGTGCTGTTGATCTCACTGGTCTGAGCTTGTTTCAGCGGCGAATAGTACGTGCTGACAAGATTGATCTGAAGCTGGTACGGCAGCATGACGGAAGTCGTCGTCAGTGGCCGACTGAAGCTGACAGCATTCGCCTGGGATGCGTTGAGACTGGACAAAAGGGCTTTGTTTACAGATTGGCCCTGCTCGGTACCGTACATCCACAGGCACATGCCCGACGCGGCATTCGGTGTTCCGTCGCTGTTGGACCGGTAGATATACAGTGGGCGCATGGGGGCTAAATCCTGGCTGCGGTCATAGGGGAAGGGGGTCACGGTAAGAGACCCGCCGCTTCGGTTCTGCACCGAGACGACTGCCGCAGCAGGATAAACAAGCTGGACGCCTGTATTGATAAGAGCGCCGCTGTCAGTCGTTTGAAAGGCGCTGACGGGAGCGCTTCCAGGTGATGTCCAGCCCGTTCCCCCAGGTAGAGCCAGCCAGCGTGCTTCTTCCGAGTCGCGCACGGTATGCTGAACGGCATTGGCCCCATCCGTGATTGCATAGCACGAGGCTGACGTGCTGACCGTCATCTGAGCGGCTGCGACATAAACATTCAAAGCCCCAAAGAACAGCAGCAGCGTAAGCGCTGTCGCGATTATCACTTCCAGTAAAGTAAATCCCCCCCGCGATTTTTTGTTTCTTGTCACCTTTATTGAGTTCCCAACACTTGCTATTGACTATGAGCTGCCATTATGAATGCGGCATCTGTATGATAAGACCTGACATCGTGTAGCTGCCGCTTGAGGAGGCATCGCCCAGCCAGTTTAGCTTGACAGTCACAATGCTCACAGTTCCGGCAGGAACTGACGGGCTCACAGACGCGTAATCGCTGACCGCAATAGTCGCCGTCGTTCCGTTCGTAAACAGCCCGTTTCCACTGCTGTCGGCGATTAAATGATCCGCCGCGAGAAAACTTGCAGTATAGGGCACCGCCTGGCTTGTCGCCGTGCCGCTGTCGATGATGCCGAGCGCCGCAAGCGTGGACGGGCTTTGCAGCGAGGAAAAGCCCGCTGCGCGGACCTGAGCGATCTTATGCTGCGCCAGGGCCGCTGCCTGGGCGTAATGGGCGTTGACCCGTGCGGCACGCTGAGAGACCGGCAGAACAGCCGAAAACAACAGGCCCATCATCGCGAAGACGATGAGGGCAAATACCGTTTCCAGCAGAGTGAATGCACGTCGATTTTTTGGTCTTAACAGGTTCATAAAAAGCAAGAACGATTTTCTATCCCCCTATTATTGCCTATTTGCTCGTTTTTAATTAGGGCTGAAAAAACGAAAACCTAGCAATATCACTGAGGAATAGGCGGGTGTCTGCCGATACTAAAGGAAACAAGCGTAAGAGGCACTATGACAGACACGCGTTTTTTCGCCGCAGAATACCCGGCAGCCGCAGAGGCCGAGCTGGCAGCACAGGAATATGACGATCTGCTTGAGATGGCAGCCGCGATCTGCGGGACGCCGGATTTCGAGCCGTGTCAATTGACTCCTTCCCAGGAGCGTGCTTTGCAGGCACTCAGCCGCCAGGCAGTCAGTTTGCGGAAACTGCGCCGCTCCGTAAACTGCTTGGAACGTGATCTGGCTGAACGGGACTTAGTCCAATCCGCGTTATGCGAGAGTGAAGCACGCCTGCGCGAAAGTGAGGCCAATCTGCAAGTCGCCTGCCGGGCAGGCAAAATCACCTTGTGGGAAGACCATTTGCAGATCCATCGGGTTTCCTGGTCTCAGAGCCAGGCGCAAGTGGACGAAACCGGGCACAGCGAAGCCAGCGAATCCTGGAAACAAGCGCTTGACTGGATTCACCAGGATGATCGGGAACGGGCAATCGCGGCACGGACGGCAGCGATCAATACTCTTTCCCCGCTCAAGCTGGAAATGCGTGTTCTGTATCCTGATGAAGCAATCCACTGGCTTTTGCTGCAAGGGGAGGTTTCCACGGATGCTGACGGCCTCCCGCTGCGGATCAGTGGATCAATAATCGACATCACCGAGCGAAAGCAGTTTGAAGAAGCGCTGCGTCTCAGCGAAGAGCGCCTGCGTAATATTATCAAAGGGGCACCGCTGGTTCTATTTTCTCTCGACGCTGCCGGCGCATTCACTTTGTCTGAAGGGAAAGGACTCGATGTGCTCGGGCTGCGCCCAGGCGAATTGGTCGGACATTCCGCTTACGATCTGTACGCTGCCTATCCGGACTTCCTGCAGCACTTAGAGTGTGCTTATCGCGGGGAAGCCTTCAGCGATCGGTGCCGCATCGATGACTTTACGTTTGAAATCTGGTACTCACCGGTCTTCGGATCGGACGGGAGTGTGACGAGTGTGATCGGGGTTGCTTATGACATCACCGCGCGGCGTCAAGCGGAAGAAGCCCTGCGAAGCAGCGAGGCGCGTTTCCAGGCATTCATGGACAACAGTCCGGCAACTGCCTATGTCAAAGATGATACAGGCCGGTTTGTCTATGTTAATGACGCTCTTCTGAGAATTACCGGCCTTTTGGAGCAGGACTGTTTAGGTAAGACTTCTCTGGAAATCTTTCCAGGCGAATTAGGTGAACGTCTTCATGCAGAAACTCAAAAGACACTAGTCAGCAACTACTTAACAGAGTCGCTGACCCATATGCCTGCTCCTACAGGAGAAACCATCGACTGGCTCTCGTTTCGATTTACGTTCTGGGATACGCAGCATCGGCAGTTTGTGGGCTGCCTCGGTCTAGATGTCACCGAGCAGAACCGGGCAGAGAAGCATTGGAAAGAGGCACAGCAAAAACTGGAAGAAACGCTGTCGCAGCTCCATGCAACTCTCGAAGCGACTGCTGACGGTCTTCTTGTTGTCAACAACGAAGGCAGTGTTTTATGCGCCAACGGCAATTTTTACGAGATGTGGCGGATTCCGGAAGAAGTCACTCAGCAGCGTGACGATAGCAGCCGACTCAAGCTTGTCATGGAGCAGCTTCGCGATCCGGAGGCTTTCCTAGCACGGGTGATGTACTTGAAAAGTCACCCCGATGAGCTGAGTTTCGATACATTGGAGTTCAAGGATGGGCGGATCTTTGAGCGCTCTTTGCGGCCTCTGCTTATTCAAGGAGTCTCCGCCGGGCGTGTCTGGAGCTTCCGGGATGTCACGCAGCAGGAACAAACGCGGCAGGAACTGATCCGCGCAAAGAATCATGCTCTGGCTTCCGCCCAGGCAAAATCTGAGTTCCTTGCCAACATGAGCCATGAGATTCGGACACCGATGAACGGGATTCTTGGCATGACCGATCTTCTGCTCGCCAAAGAACTGCCCCCGCAGCAAAAACATTACGCGGTCACGATCAAGAACAGTGCTGATAGTCTGCTGACGGTGATCAATGACATTCTCGACTTCAGCAAAATCGAAGCCGGGAAGATGACGCTCGAATCAGTTCCGTTCAGCATCGAACAGGTCATGCAGGAAGTCAAAGACTTGCTCGGGCCACGGGCCGAAGAGAAGAAGCTTTCTTTATCTTGTTCGATGCCGCTCAATTTTCCGCCGGCTTTGTGCGGCGACCCCGCACGGCTGCGGCAAATACTGACGAACTTGGTCGGAAATGCGCTGAAGTTCACCGAGCGCGGCAAAGTCGTCCTGGAAGCGCGTGTCCTGCGGGAAACGGAGACCCATGCGGAGTTCCGTTTATCCGTGCGTGATACAGGGATCGGCATCCCCAAAGACAGGCAGGAGGCGATCTTTGACAGCTTCACACAGGCAGACGGCAGCATCACGCGCCGCTACGGCGGAACCGGGCTGGGCCTCGCGATCTGCCTGCGATTAACGGATCTCATGGCCGGGCGGATCGGGCTGGCAAGCGCCCCCGGTCAGGGCAGTGAGTTCTGGCTGATCGTGACACTGGAAAAAATGGAGACCGTACTGGAACAACCGGCCGTGAGCCTCTGGCCGACGGAAGCCGAGCCGCTGGGCCTGCGTGTCCTGCTGGCCGAAGATAATGCGATCAATCGGGAAGTCGCCTGCGGATTCTTAGAAATGTGGGGCTGCACGGTCGATGTCGCCGGGAACGGCTGGCAGGCCTGCCGGGCCGCCCGCGAAAAGCCGTATGACCTGGTGCTGATGGATATTCAGATGCCCGAAATGGATGGGCGTCAGGCGACAGCAGAGATTCGCGGGCGTGAGCGTGGAACGACGCGTCACCTGCCAATCATTGCAATGACCGCGCATAACATGCAGGGAGACCGCGAGCAATGCCTGGCCTGCGGCATGGATGATTACGTCTCCAAACCCGTCGACCCGGAAGAGCTGCTGGCCGCTCTCAAGCGCTGGGGCCGACCCGCACAGGTCAGCATAAACCCGTCTGTCCCAGAGGCTCCTGCCGTTCCCGTAGCGCAGCCGACTCAAGAAGAGCCAAAGCTGCCGGTGCTGGACATCGAGCGGCTGCATCGGAGCTGTGCGGGCAAAGCCAAACTGGAGCGGCGAATCATGGTTGAGACTTTACGCCTGAGCCCGCTGATCTTGGAGCGGCTGTGTGCTTCGGTCAACGCTGCGGATGCCGAACTGACCCGGTTCGAGGCCCATACCTTGAAAGGCAGCAGCCGTACTCTGGGCGCGGAGGCGCTTGGAATGGCGGCGGCTTTGATGGAAGATACCGCGAAAGCGGGAAATCTCTCGGAATCACCAGTGCTTCTGAATCAAATCAAGGTGGAATGGTCTGCGCTTCGCGGCGTATTGGAAGACTGCCTGACGCTTGACCCCTGGAAAGAAGCGTTATGAACATACTCGTGGTAGAAGATGACCCGATCTCCGGTCTAGTGCTGACGACAGCGCTGGAAGACTTGGGACATGCAGTCACATTGCGGAGCGATGGTCAGGAGGCTTGGGGCCTTCTTGAGCGGGAGCGCCCTGACCAAGAGCGCTTCGAGATGGTCGTGACGGACTGGATGATGCCGCATATGGATGGTCTGGAACTTTGCCGCCGCATCCGTGCCCGGCGAGGACTCGGCTATGTGTATGCCATTTTGCTGACGGTAAAAGGACTTCCCGAGGAGCGGATCGAGGCGCTGGAAGCGGGCGCGGATGACTTTTTAATCAAGCCGCTTGACCCTGCCGAGCTGGTCGCACGCATGGAAGTGGCCCGGCGCATTCTAGCCCTGAAGGCCGAGCTGGTCAACAGTGTCGCCTCGCCGCGTCAGGACACGCAGATCAGTGACGTTTTGATCTCGCGCGGCCTGCTGACACGCGCCCAGGTCAAACAATTGGTGGAAGTGGACTTAGTCCCCACCCGGCAGCTTGGGCAGGCGATCCTGGAACACGGCTGGGTGGGGGAAGAGGACATCACCAAGGCCCGCAGCCTGGTCATGGATGTGCCTTATGTCAGCCTGGAAGACGAGACGATGGACCCGTTCGTGCTGTCACTCGTCCCGCACGAGATCGCACAGTTTCATAAGCTGGTTCCATTGTCTCTGACGGATGATCACGCTCAGAAGCGGCTGAGAGTCGCGATGGCCGACCCCTGGAACATTGAAGCGATTGACTGGGTGCAGCGTGAGACACGCCGCCGGGTCGAGCCGCTGCTCGCCAGTGAAAGCGCAATCTTAAAGGCTCTGAAACGTGCCTACCACGACGTGCAGGACGTTGTCCACGATGCCGTCATGTCCGATGCTTTGCAGCAGGCGAACGTGATGCCGGTGACACGCGGGGATGCTATCGATACGGTGGATGCGCGGGAGCTGCTGCGTCAAAGCGATCAGGCACCGATCATCCGGTTTGTCAACACGCTGCTGGCAGACGCCGTCTATCGCGGGGCCTCCGATGTCCACATCGAGCCGTGCAGCGGCGAGTTCTTGATCTTGTACCGTGTTGATGGACAGCTTCACCGTGTCCGCACGGTAACAGCGTCATTTCTCGCCCCCGTGACATCGCGCCTGAAAGTCATGGCCGAGATGGACATCGCAGAGCGGCGGCTGCCTCAGGACGGTCATATTGCCCTGCGGATCGCCGAGAAGACCGTCGATATGCGGGTCGCGACTTTGCCGACGCATTTCGGGGAGCGGGTTGTCATTAGGATACTGGACCGCACAGTCGCCTGTCTGCAGCTCGATAGTTTGGGCCTGTCGCCGGACAACAATCGCGCTCTGACTCAGCTTATCCACAAGCCGCACGGCATCGTGCTTGTCACCGGCCCGACAGGAAGCGGCAAGACAACCACTCTCTATGCTGCCCTGAATGCTTTGATCCATGAAAGCCGGAACGGGCGAGGACGCAAGAACATTCTGACCTGCGAAGACCCGATTGAGTATCAGATCGAGGGAATCAGCCAGTCCAATGTCAACGAGCGTGCTGGGCTGACCTTCGCCCGTCAGCTTAGGGCGATTTTGCGGCAGGACCCGGATGTCATCTTGATTGGCGAGATCCGCGACGGCGAGACTGCCGACATTGCCTTCCGTGCGGCCATGACCGGTCATCTGGTTCTCTCGACGCTCCACTGCAACGAGGCTGCCGGGGCAGTCAGCCGCCTTCAGGATCTGGGCGTTGCGCCGTATTTGATTGCTTCTTCCCTAGCAGGCGTTGTCGCTCAGCGCTTAGTCCCGCGCCTTTGCCTCCACTGCCGCCGCGCGTACACGCCGCCTGCTGACGAACAGTTCTTGTTCAAATCTCTGCCGGAGCGCCTTTATGCCCCGGCCGGGTGCGGTCAGTGCCATGAGAGGGGTGTCAAGGGCCGAATCGCTATTCATGAAGTCCTGGTCTGCGGCGATGAGATTCAGGCCAAGATCAGTGAAAAAATCGACACGCTGGGTTTACGTCAGGCTGCGCTCGACCGCGGCATGACACTGATGGCCTCGGATGGCCTGGAGAAAGTCAGTCAGGGCCTTGTCCATCTGGAAGATGTCCTATGGCGCACCGGCAACAAAAAGGCCACTTAGGGCCGGTCACCAGCTCTGAACTGGCGCAGTCCGATCCTGCTCGACCACAACGGTGGTACCGGTATCGCCGGTCAGCAGATGCACCCTGTCAACAGTCTTCAGGATCATCTTGAAACCGTGACCCATTGTGCCTGCTGTGCTGAAACCGCGCCGAAGCGTGGCGTTCGGCAGATCAGCCACCGCAATGCCCTTGCCCTCATCTTCAACTCGTACCTGAACCGTGCCGCGCTCATGCGTGAACACATGCCCGGTTCCCGTGCCGGAATGGACAACTGCGTTCATCGCCGCTTCACCCACCGCTGTTTCCAGATCGTAGCGCCGGGCATCGGGGATGCCGACTGCAAGGCAGGCACTGACCGTATTTTGACGCAGTTCGCGAATGCCGCCTCCTGCTGAGAGAGGGAGAGGGTCGGAGAACCGAGACAAGACTGTCGGCAGCTCGTCTTTCGAGCCGCACAGACTCAGCTTACCCTCTGTGACACTCGAGAACATATCCCTCAAAAGCGCCTGCTGACGTACAACGCTCTGGCGCAAAGCGTCCTCTGCCTCCCGTCGTTCGGTGATGTCTGTCTGAACACCGATAAAATGAGTCAGCTTTCCTTCAGGATCGCGGACCGGAGAGATCGTCAGTGCGTTCCAGAAGGGCGTCCCATCTTTTTTGTAATTTCTCAGGATGATCTGGCAGCTAATCTCTTGATGAAGACAGTCCCGGATTTGCTGGATCGCCGCCGCATCTGTTTCAGAGCCTTGCAGGAAGCGGCAGTTATTCCCGAAGACTTCCTCAGACGAATACCCGGTCATGGTAGAAAAGGCTGGGTTACAATAAATAATCGGGCAGTCCGGCTGGCTAGGATCAGAAATGACGATCCCATTAGAGGACGCCGCGATTGCCCGGTCACGCAGCCGCAGCTCATCATAAGTGCGTCGAATTTGCTCCTGAGACTGATGAAATCTCAGGGCGCTCCGCAGGCAGTGATCGAGAATTTGCGGTGTGATGTCACTTTTTGGCAGGTAATCGGTCGCGCCCGCCCGGATGGCCTCTGCCGCGATCTTTTCATCTCCTTGGCCAGTCAGCAGAATGATGGGAGTAGTAATGCCTGCCTCTCGGACATCAATAAGGCAGCTCATGCCGGTTCCATCCGGCAGGTGATAATCGAGAATAATGCAGTCAAATTGGCCTGATTTGATTGCTTCCGTCGCTTCCGAACAGCTTGCTGCTTCCTGAACAACTGCTTCCTGATGGCGATTACGAAGGGCTTGCTTCACTGCGCGGCGGTCCAGAGCGTCATCATCCACGACGAGTATTTTTATTAGGTCTTGCATAGAAAATTCTTATCATACTTTGCAGAGATTTTTTCACATATTCCCGGCTTTTGTCATTTGTAACCCATACCCGGGCGTAGCCCTCAATTATCTCTTCGCGAGCTGCGGCCCAAACAGCAGGGAATTTTGAAATTTTTGTTCTTTCTGTTCAATAATTTCGTACTTTTAACATTCACTTAACATAGTCCGCCTATAATACCGAACTGACAAGAGCTTGCACGCTCCTCCAACTCACGGATTAAAGGAAAGCTACTACAATGATGTCTTTTTGGCGCTCACAGCAGCGAAGTGCTGCCGGTCTCGGCCTTGCAGCCCTGACACTTCTCTCCGCTTCGGCAGGGGCGCAGACGCCCACGCCTGCTCGAAATGTTGTCATTTTCGTCACAGACGGTCTTCGGGCCAACTCCGTCAACCCCACCGTCGCACCGACGCTGACTGCAATCAAAGCGAATGGCGTCAGCTTCTCGAACAGCCATTCACTGTTCCCGACATTCACGACGCCGAATGCATCGGCCATTGCGACCGGACACTATCTGGGAGATACCGGCGATTTCAGCAATACGATTTATACCCCGTTCCCGATCTTCAACACAGGCAACTTCGGTAATCTTCCAGGAACCACCACACCCTTTGTCGAGAGCAACCAAGTCCTGAGCGATATTGACGACCATTTCGGCGGCAATTATTTGACGGAAGAAACACTGCTTGCCTACGCCCGCCAGCATGGGTACAGCACGGCGGCTATCGGCAAAATCGGCCCCATCGCCATTCAGGACGTCACGCAGGTCAACGTAGACCCGACCACCAAAAAGTTCAAGGTGCCGACGACGGTCATCATCGACGATGCGACCGGAACGGCCAATACCGGTGTCCCGCTGGCCGCTGATGTCCAGGCGGCGCTGACCAGCGCCGGGCTGACCCTGGTTGCCACTCCCCGCAATCAACCGTCCGGCACAAATACCACCCCCGGCACGACAAACGCAAACATCGGGCAGCAGAAGTATTTTGCGGATGCAGCGGCGAAAGCGGTTCTGCCTCTTTTTAAAACCCGCAATGTGCCGTTTGCTCTTGTCTACTGGTCGCGCGACCCGGACGGCACTCAGCACAACCAGGGCGACAGCTTGAATAAGCTCAGCCCCGGCATCAACGGGCCGACTTCTCGGGCCGCGATCAACAACGCCGATACAAATCTTGCTGAGATTATCCAGGCCCTGAAAGACAACGGGGAGTTCGACAACACAGACATCTTTGTCACCGCCGACCATGGCTTCAACACGATCAGCCACCATGAACTGGACACTGCCGGTACCGTGACCAGTAGCTACGCCGCGCAGCAGCATTATATCAACGCCGCGGGTGTCAATGACGTGAACGCCGGCTTCACACCAGTCGGGTTCCTTGCCATTGATCTGGCGCATGACCTGGGCATGTCACTCTATGACCCGGACTCTTCGCTTCGGGATACGAGCAACAACCCTGTCAGCTACGAGCCGGTAAATGCGACAAAGTCTGCGGTCGCGGTCAAGAATGCTCAGGGCAACTTAACGGCCGGGTCAGTTGAACAGCATCCCGCTGCCGGCGACGGCCTCATCGGCGGAACCGGGGCGATCCCTCAGATCGGTCAATCGGGCGGCCTGACTGTCACCGGCGCAAACTTTGCCGTGACCGATTCCGATGTCGTCATTGCTGCGAACGGCGGCTCCGACCTGATCTACCTCCCGAACGGCACTCTGGCCGAGCGGATAGCGCTTGCCAAGCAGGTCGTCGGGTTCTTAGTCCAGAAAGACTATGTCAGCGGCGTCTTCGCGGACGATGCCTTCGGCTCAATCCCCGGCACGCTGCCTGAAAGCGCGATCAACTTCAAAGGCACGACCAGCCTGCCCGCTCCGGCGCTGGTGGTCAACTTCCGCACCTTCTCAATCAAGCCGACCGATCCGGCGCTCTCGACCGATCCGCTCCTCAACGCCATTCAGTTCGCCGACAGCGGTCTTCAGGAAGGGCAGGGGATGCACGGCAGCTTTGACCGTGCGGATACCTTCAACTTCACAGCGGCGATGGGGCCTGACTTCAAAAGCGGCTATGTCGATAACGCTCCGGTCAGCAATGCCGATGTCCAGGTGACAATCGCGAATGTGCTTGGCTTCACTATTCCCAGTGTCGGCAAGCTGCAAGGCCGCGTGATCGGCGAATCACTGCTTAACGGAGCCGATGTCCCCGCTGCTTCAATCATCAGCGGTACACTTCGCTCCCAGCCTGCGCCGAACGGTCAGCGAACGACACTGCGCTACCAGCAGCTCAACGGCGTACATTACTTCGATGCCGCAGGTTTTCCAGGCCGCACCGTCGGCCTGTAATCGCTCCATTCGACTGAAAGAGAAAATCTCATGAAACAAAAATACCACACATTAGCTCTCCTGCCGATCGCTGCTGCGGCACTGCTGCTGAGCGGCAATCCCGCAGCCGCGCAAGTCCAGATTGACTTCCAGCAGCCTATTCAGACCGGGCCGGTTGGAAGCACCTTCCAGTTCTTCGGAACCATCACGAACTTTGGTTCCAGTGCCGTATTTATCAGTGGGGATGTTCCGCCGCAGGCTTCGACGCTTCCTTCGGGTCTGACCCTGGACGATAGCGCGTCCGGCAATATTCCCTATATGCTTTCTGGATTGACCGGGGGGAACAACAGTTACACCGGAGAGTTGTTCGACGTGACATCCGCACCGGGAACTGTTCCCAGCATCTTCGTCAGTGACTTTTCGCTAACCGGGGGCACTGACCAAATCAACGATGAATTTAATACTCTGACCACGCAGCGGTTTGGTGTCATCACGACTGCTGCCGTGCCTGAAGCCTCCACAACAGTCTCACTAGGACTGCTTCTGATGCTGGGCATAGGCGGCATTGCGTTTACGGCGCACAAGAAGGCTGCGAGATAAAGATCTCGCCGTGAATGACCCGAAGGGATTACTCTCTTCGGGTCTTTTATTTTCTGACCATTACTATTTCTTCTGCATCATCAGCACGCAGACGAACAATCCCAACGCGCCAGCGATGCGCCAGGGGTTCAACGGGACACGCGGGACACCAAACCAGCCGAAGTGATCGATCACGACTGCTGAAAGAAGCTGCCCGAAAACAGTAGCGGCAATGACAATGCCTGCGCTGACTTTGGGGATGCCGATGAGGCCAATAGTGACTGCGAACGCGCCGATCAGGCCGCCGCCCAGACAGACCCACCAGTGGACTTTAGTGATCTCCGACAGCTTTCCCTGCCCCATCACTCCAAAGGCCGAAAGAATTCCCAGCACGACGGCTCCGACAAGAAGCGAGAGAAACGCCCCCAGCATCGGGGACTTTAGGGCGGTGCGGAGCTGAGCATTCAGGGCGTCCTGCACCGGCAGCCCGATTCCCGACAGAGCAATCAACGCGATCAAGAGATACTGCAAACTTGAGTTCCTTCCAGCCGCGCCTGCACTGGCCGGTAGGAAGAGTCTACCCAGGATTGCTGCTATCCCATGCTCGTCAAGGCATCACGCGGAGTGTCATAATCTGCATCGGCGCGAGAGACAGCGATGAAGTGATGGGTTTGCCGCCGTTGCCCCAGAGATCGGTCTGAGACAGGCGCAGATGTCTGGAACCATGCCATCGCAAAGTCAGCGGCTGGGAGCGGCTGGACCCGTTGAACAGGCGAACCATCCATGCGTGCCCGTCCGAAGACGGGTGACACGCAGTTACTTGAATTGACGGATTAGAGAGCATCAGCGGCAGATGGAAATCAGACTCGTTCGCTTTCACAGACGCAAACAGCAGCGACTGGCTCTGGCCGATCCCGAACCGCTGGGCGTCGGCTTGATCGTAGCTGCCGTGGGCTGAAAGCGTATAACGGAATGTTGCAGGCCCCGGCTGGTAAGCTTTATAATTCGTATGCCAGTAATTGTTCATCACGTTCCAGTAAAGCGTACTGCCGGTTTTTGCCGTTCTGAGCCAAACACTGCCGTTTTCACGCGGCGACGTGATCGCACCGATCTCCAGCATCGGTGTGTCAAGATTAGCACAGGTCACTCCTGATGTGCGATTAGAGATGTCGGCCCATCGACCAACAGGATAGACGTTCTTGTTGGCATTGATGGTTTGATCTAAATCAGGGCGGACCACTGACCAGGGCATATCCAAGTGTACGACACTGTTTGGAATATTAAAGCTGAAGCCCACTTGGACAGCCTCTTCATTGTGCTCTTGAGTCTTGTCCAGCGTATCCGTGATTTTGACTTGATCCAGGCCATCGATCACCTGCACAAGCCGAGACAGCGATTTGCTGCCGGGCGCTGACGAGTCCACACGGATCGATGCTACCAATGGCCCTGAGTCGACCACCATCAGCTTTGCGTTTGAGGCATACTGCACTTTGCTGTTGTCACTCCCTAAAACGTAGAGGTAGTCATTGAGGCCCCGGCATGTCTTGTCCCCAGTATTGACTAAATCCTGACTGATGCTGTGGACTTTCCAGTGTGTGATCGCGCCTGTTTGTAAATCAAAGCGCAGGGACATTGTCCTGGTCTTCAGCATGGCTCCGGCAGCAGCAGCCTCTCCACCGTAGAGCGATTTCCCGGAGCAGACTGTGAACTTGCGCGATGACAGTGCGAAAACATTCTGAGCCAAAAACACAAGCGTCCCATCTGCAAGCCGCTGAGAGGGAACTGCTTTGCCCTGCATCGTGCGTACTGCGTCGCCAGCGCGGCTCAGGGCTGTGGGCAGGATCACCAGATCGGTGCGCGGCCAGGCGCAGGTATTGAAGACCGCGATTGTATCAGACTGGCCGGGCGGAACGATGGTTTTGAGTGCGTCTTCTCGGAGGGACTGAGCCAGATGCCGGGCGTCCAGAGCGTATTGTTTCTTGAAAGCCCACTGCTTCTTTGTGAACTCGCTTTCCGGGCTGCTCCAGCTTTCATCCGCTCCCCAGGTATGCTCGTCATACAGGACTGCGCGTTTCCAGGCCTCGTCAAACCGTGCGTGGGGATACTGACCAGGCCGGAGCAGGGACCAGAGAATGTCATCTTGCGCCAGTGCTTTCGCTGCATTGCGGTTGATGGCAGTCTCATTGGCGGTTGACGCGGCTCCATCTTCCCAGTAGCCTGTGTAATCTCCGCGCACTGTCGGAAGCGTTTTGCCGTAACGTGCCTCGAAGTCGTGGAACATGCGGCTGGTCGTCGAGATAATCAGATGCGGGTAGGCGTAGCGGCTGTTCCAATCGTGGACAAACGGGGCCAGAGCCTTGTCTGCCGGGCCATTGTCGGCATTTCGCAGGGTATGCCGGTCACAGATCATATCATAGGGCGCATTGGGAAAGCGCCGGTCAAAATCTGTCAAAAACGACGACAGAGAAGCGCTGTCTGCATCGAAATCCGGATAATAGGCATTCGGACTCTGCCAGACCAGCACTTTGTCTTTGCCGGATGGCGAAGCCCAGTAGAAGGCTTTATTGTCGAAATCACGGGCAAAGCCGAGATGGTCGCCACCGTTCGGGCCTAAAGAAAAATACTTGACACCGCTCTGTGCCAGCACCGGCACGATCCCCCAAGTGTATCCGGGGACATCGGTGATCATCGCGGAGTCGATAGGAACGCCGTATTGGTGCCGAAGCCGGTTCGCGCAGGCCAGCAGTGCGACTAATTCTTCGGGGCGGCAGAGGCCGGTCAGCTCATTGCAGTACAGGGCGCTCAGGCCGAGATCGCCGTTTCGAGCTTCCTGCTGGAACTGAGCAATCTGGGAGGGTGAGACTTTCTTCAGCCAGTCATCGACTTCAAACAGCGACTCGATATTCCAGCGAAACCGGTCATCGGATGGCAGGTTAGCTGCCTGCGCGCTCATCAAGAGTCCCTCTTCCAGATACTGCTGATGGAGGGCCAGTGCCTTCGGCTGGAGATACGCGTAGCCGATGTCCATGTGCGACTGTTCCAGGCAGTAGATCGTATAGCGGCGGCAGGGAGTCCGGCTCACCGTTACTACTCCCTCTGTGGGCTGCCCCGGCCCAGTAATCTGCACCTGACTGAGACTTGCGTGATGGTTTTCCGGGAACTCTTCGTCTAAAGTGCTCCTGCCGCCGGCAACTGTAACAGTGTGGTCAGGCTCTCCCGAAACGTGCAGCGTGACATCTTTCGGTGTCCCTGAATTGAGCAGATGCAGCCGCAGCACCTGCTGCATCTGGCCGCCTTTTTGAATCAGAACATCATGCAGCCATTCTGCCGAGGCCAGATGCAGGGCTGATGAGACTGTGCCGAGAGTATCGGGGGCAGGGGCTGAAAGTGTGACTGAATCATAGACAAGCCAGCTTCCCTGAACCGAGTTGATACTGATATGGTTCGTCCCAGAATGCAGCAGGCTTGATGGGAAACTAACTGTTACGACAGAAGGCTTGCCGCTTTCAGGGTGTCCGTAAAGGGAGTCGTCACTGCCGCCGCTGACTGTGTTCCGTGTCCATGTCTGCCCGCTCAATGTAATCAAAAGCCGAGGCGGGTGGGGCTGCTGGGAGTCGACCAGTGAAAGTGTCAGGGCGCAATCGCCCTGCCCCGACACATTGGCCATAGCAAAGAAGATGTCGGACGTATGTTCGCGCTCCCCCGCCCAGGCATCGTCAGGCCCCGGCAGGACGTAAGGCCAATCGACGTTTGGTTTGGACTGGCCGACGACATACAGCGCGTCCTGGTCGTACTGTGCCCACTTATCGGGAGCCAGAGCAAACTCTCTATCGTCATGGTCTGTCTGACCGATCTGCCAGAGTACATGGCTTCGCGGCTGGGCTTGAGCCAGAAGCGCCGTATTACCGAAAGCGATAAGCAGCAGAAGTAGGGTAGTTGCGGCCAGACACGAGACATGTTTTGTGATTGTCATAGTTTGAAGTTGGGAGGCATGATTGATCTCGTCACCGGAACCGGCACTTCCAGTGCCGGTTCTGATTTGTGCAGCAAAACCGTTGGGAGCGTGTGAAAATCTAAGTTCGCTTGTCAGAGCCGAATTTCCTTTACCCCGTGAACCTTAGTGGGCAATTTAGAATGAGCGTTCAGCCGAAAGCAGGAAATTCCGAGATAGACACGGAAGGAGGTAACGTAAGGACTAAGGATGCACATTCCTCAGAGCCGTGGGACTGAAGTCCTCGGCTTTGGGGCGAAGCGCCTACTCTCCACCTGCGTGGAGAAAGAGCAGAGCTTAGATGTGCTGTTCTGCTTCTTGTCCACATCCTATTCCCTGTCCGCGCAGGCGGACATTAGGCGTCTTCGCCCCACAGCGCAGAACTTTACACATGCCTGCCACGGCATAACCTCAGTTAATGAACAGAGCGAGACACTCCGCGTGACCGAACCTAACAACCCTGCGGCTGAGCCGACGGATGCCGTCCGGCTGGAACAGGTGACTTCCCGAATCGGGAAGCGGACCGTGCTTGACCGGATCAGCCTGACGATTGATCAAGGCTCGATCACCGGCATATTAGGTACCAATGGTGCCGGGAAGACTACCCTGCTCAATGTCATCTCCGGCCTGCGGGAGCCGTCCGCCGGAACAGTCACCGTGCTTGGTGAGAGTCAGGGGCAGCGAAGCCTGGTGCTCAGGCAGCGGATCGGGAATGTTTTTCAGGAAACGGCACTCCATGACGAGCTGACAGCGCAGGAAAATCTGCGCTTCGCTGCCTCTTTGTACGCTGTTCCCGATCCAAACCAGCGCATCGACGAAGTGCTCGCTCTGCTAGGGCTTTCCCTGCGATCACGCGAAAGAGTCGGTCATCTTTCGGGTGGCCTGCGGCGGCGTGTCACTATCGCCCGTGCGCTTCTGCATTCCCCGGACCTTCTTCTTATCGACGAGCCGACACTGGGAGTGGATGTCGAAGCCCGGCACACGATCTGGGCACATCTGCGTCTTCTTCGGTCTCGTGGCACGACGGTAGTAGTCTCGACCAACTATCTGGACGAGGCACTGGCGCTCTGTGACAGCGTCTCCGTCCTGCGCGATGGCCGGGTGCTGGTGACGGCAGACCCGGCGGTTCTGGTCGCGCAGGCAGGATCGTGTCTGGACATCGAATGCGGCGACGATGCCGTAGATGCGATTATTACGGCGCTGGCGGATTTTGACAGCGTTCTGCGTGTCGATGCCACTCCTACAGGAATGTCTGTGTTTCTGGATGGCAAGACGTCGCCCGAGAGCATCGTACCGGCCCTCCTGAAAGCCGCCCCGATTCAGGGGTTTCGGATCAGGAGTGCAGACCTGGCGGAAGTCTTTCGCGCCTGGGAAGACACTGCCGAAGAAAAGACTTCGCGATGAGAAGGCTGCTTCGTGCGTTCGGAGGCGGCTTTCGAGCCGAATGGATACAGCTTGGGCGCTCCCGATTGCTCATCGCCCTGACAGTGATTCAGGCGATTACTTTTCTCTTTCTCGTCAGCCTCTTCGGTCTCACCGGCAGCCGGGCACCGACTGCCCTGGTGGCCGAAGATCAGGGCCGCTACGCCCAGATGTTTACCGTTGATTTGGAGGCTGCTCATCATTCTTTCGCGCTGAAGCCGATGGATCAAGGGTCGGCCCGTGCAGCTCTCGACCGGGGGGAACTTGTCGCGATCATCACGATTCCCAGCGGCTTTACGGATACGATTGCAAGCGGCGGCGATGCACGTCTGCAAGTCACTGTCGACAATGTCGATACGGACATGACGGAAGACATTCAGCGGGCGCTTCCGTCCGCGATTTTAGCATTCGGGCAGCAGGTCCAGTTCCCCGGCATCCGTGTCCACGTCGCCGAAACAGATTTGATTGACCATGACACTGGGTTTATCCCATACCTGGTTGTCAGCAGCCTGGTTCTCGATGCGTTTTTGATTGCCGGTATTCTCAGTGCATTGGCCGTCGCCCGCGAGTTTGAGTCAGGGACAATCAAGCTGCTGAGCGCTGCGCCGGTGGCTCCGCTCGCTTCCATTGCCGGGCGCGTCTCGGCGACGGCGATTGTCGCGGCCATTGCCCTGCTGTTTCCCGTGATCATCGTGATTTTGGGCTACCATGTCACGCCGTTGCATCCGCTGGAGATGGCCGGTGGCCTGCTGGTCAGTGTTGCCGTGTTTAGCTGCGTCGGGGCGGCGATTGGCGCGGTACTGAAACGGACACTGCCGGTCACTTCTCTGCTCTTCGGCCTTTCCCTGCCTCTGTATATCAGCAGCGGGGCGCTGGAGCCGCAGCGGTTCGATGGGAACAAGATCTGGCTGCTGGCGCATCTCTCGCCTGCCTATCCGGCAGTCGGTATTTTGGAAGAAGCGTTTCATGGATTTCAGGTGACTCCTGAGTCGACTGCATTAAACTTCGGAGTACTGTGCGTCTGGGCAGTTCTCATGCTTCTTCTGGCAGCCGCTTTGCTGAGAAAGAGTGCAGCATGAAAAGATATTGGTGTAAGCCCCCGCCCTGAAGGGCAGGTCTGGAGGCGCGGACGCCAACCGCACGGTGTGCGGAAGAATAAGATGGAAGAACAAGAATGCCAATATATGCTGGCATTTCCGGTCGCAGACCGGTTGGCGCTTCGCCTCCAGACCTGCCCTTCAGGGCGGGGCTTTGCTGAGAAAGAGTGGTCTATGAGGCAGATTTTATGAGAAATCTACGGGCGGCCTGGGCGATAGCCTGCCAGGATCTGCTGCTGTGGAGTCGGCGGCCCCTTGCGGTCGTCAGCGTTCTTATCCCGCCGCTTGGAATGGCGTTACTTCTCGTTGTCCTGTCGCTGACTGTGACACAGGAGCCGGTGGCATTAGTCATTCAATCGCATGGGCCGGAAGCGCTAAAGATGCAGCAGATCATTCAATCGGACACGGATGCCTATCTGCTGACACAAGCCAGCTTGCCTGACGCCGAGCGCCGGCTGAAAAGCCAGCAGATCGCCGCGATCATTCTTATTCCGCCCGATTTCGATACGCAGGTAGCCTCACACAAAGCAAGCCTGCGCCTGACGCTGAACAATGTCGACATCGATTTTGCGGACGATATTCGCCGCAGCGTCGACCGTTCTTTAGGCCGCTTCGACTCGATGCCGATCAACCTGGACAGTGACGAGGACCCGAAACACCCGGACAATGACCTTCCCGCAACTCCGGCGCTGACCCCGATCAATCCGTACCATATCGCAATCGATGAGCATGATCTGCGTCAGACAAACGTCGATTTCCTGCACTATCAAGTTCTGCCAGTGCTGATTTTGCTGGTGCTCAATGTTGGTCTTCTTGGGACTGCGCTGCTCTGCGCGGAAGATGTAGAGCAGGGGACATCGCGCCTTCTCGTTCTTGCGCCGGTTCCCACGTGGACACTGGCGTTTGGGCGACTACTGGGCGGCTTTTTAGCGTCATTGATCGTCCTCGTTCCCGTTGTCATCCTATGCCTGCTGGTTGGCATCGTTTCCCCGCCGGTCCGTCACTGGCCTGCGCTGATCGCCCTCTTCGCCGCCACGGCGCTATGCGCTGCGGGACTGGGAGCCGTGGTCGGAACACTGCTTCGCGGGACACGGATCATCGCCATGGCGGCGTCGCTTCTGGCGACTTACTTGTTCTTTCTCGGAGGCGGGTTCACGACTATCGCCTTTTTGCCTCACTGGCTGCGGCTGATCAGTGCATTTAACCCGATCCGTTACGCGATTGACGGGCTTCGGCAGGCGCTGTTCTACCCGGACCTGCTGGGGATCGGTCTGGACCTTGCGGTGCTGACCGGGTCAGCGATTGCCGCCGTTATTATTGGTGCGGCTATGATCCGTCGTTCCTGGGGCGTTTGACAGGGCTCTCTCTGCCTGGGTAGAATAACACACATGAAAAAGCGTGGATTTACACTGATTGAGCTGCTCGTCGTGATCGCCATTATCGCGATTCTCGCGGCGATTTTGTTTCCGGTCTTCCAAAAGGTCCGCGAGAATGCCCGACGCGCTTCCTGTGAATCCAACGAAAAACAGCTCGCTCTCGGTCTCACCATGTACACTCAGGACTATGATGAGTTTATTCCCCCCACGGCAATCTACGCCGCTGATGGTGTCACGGTCGTCCTCTGGCCGGATATGATCAACAGCTATGTCAACAACAAGCAGCTTCGGCTCTGCCCCTCCGACAGCACCGACAAAGTCAATTCCTACGGCCTCAATGAACTGACTTTTGTCGATGAAACGGACGGCCCCGCCCCGACTTCTTCGCTTGCCGAGTTCCAGTCCCCATCGAACACGGTCATGCTAGGAGAATTAGGTGTGGGAACAGTCGGGATAGGCTTTCAGAGTGACTTGACCACTCCCGTGCCGGATGCTTACAAACTGACCGTGCCGGATGTCGACATGAACGACCAATACGACGCCCGGCCCTCCGCCCGGCATACAGATCAGGTCAATCTCGCGTTTATGGACGGCCACGTCAAATCGATGCGTTTGGAGCAGTTCTACGTAGGCCAGACTCCGCCGGACAAGTGGTTCTGTACCAACCCGGATGACACGGCGGACTGCCATGGAAACGGCAGTTAAAGGTGTGGTTGTGAGCGCGTGGGAACCATTCGAGTGACTGAAGTCACTCGTCACTCTTCCCCCGAGAACTTTTTTGCGTTTTTTGTCGTCACTATAAATGCGGCGTAAAAAGAACAAATAAACAAAGAAGATAGGGAAGCAGTATGAACACGATTTTTCAGAATCTCGGCGCGGCAGCGATTCTGCTGACCGTTATCGGCAGCCTCGCATGCCCGGCCAGTGCTCAGGGACGGAGCGATATGCGGTGGAGCGGGGATGTCGACGATACCACGATTGTCTCCATTCGCGGCAATGATGTCCGAACCGACACCGTTTTCGGCAAGCAGGCCTCTAACATCAACGCGCAGGTCTTCGGTTCCCTGCCGCGCGGACCTATTCAGGCCTATCTCGTCGACCGGCGTGGTCGTGGTCAGGTACGTATTGTCCAGCAGCCGAACCCGGACAACGATTTCACCGCCAAAGTGCGGATCCATGATCCGCAGGCGGGCCGCGCTCACTATGACTTCGACCTTGCCTGGGTGCCCCTCGGTCCTCCGCCTGGCGGTGGTTACTTCATGCGTCCGCCCCTTCGTTTCAATGGGCAGCATGGCTTCTAAGGAGTAGACTGTTTGCGCGAGGCTTCCCAGGGCTGAACCCCTGGGCTTTAAAAGTGCAAGCCCCCGCCTTCGCGGGCGAAGACTAACTTCGTTAGCATTTTCTGTGCCCGCGAAGGCGGGGAGTTGCTTTGCTAAAGCCCTGCCGTTCAGAAAGTCTTGAACCCCTGGGGCTTGCCCCAGCGGAGACCGGGCAGGGCATGGAAGTAAATCCCCGCCTACGCAGGCAAACTGCACCAGACGGATGCGCCATTCCGGCCTGCGATGAGCCGCAGAACTTGCGCCAAACTTTGGCCGACCGTGTATAATCAGGGCTATGACTGCTCCTTCACGCCCCCGTTTGCAGCAGGGGGGCATTGCGTTTACGATCTGCATTATCATCTTGTCGTCACCGTCAAATATCGACGGGCCTTGCAAATATCGACGGGCCTTGCAAATATCGACGGGCCTTGCTGACGCCGGAAGTCGTTTCCGAACTGACGCGCATCCGCTTCGCTATTGAGGAGCGCCTTGAGTTCCAAATTGAGATGCTTGGAACAGACAAAAACCATGTTCATCTTTTATGCGCCGCTCACCCCAAAATGTCGGTGGGTGATATTGTCCGCATTTACAAGAGCAGTACCGCCCGTGAGTTGTTCAAGGCCCTGCCCAGGCTCCGCAAGGAACTTTGGGGCGGCGCGTTCTGGACAAGTAGTTACTTTGCGGCGACCGCCGGCCAGTTTGGCGGCTATGAAAGCGTCAAGCGCTATGTCCAAGAGCAGGGGCAGCAATTAGAGGACTTGAGCCTTTGGCTTGAGATCCCACATACAGAAAAGAAGTGAAGCCACGAGGCTTGCCTCGTCGGTATTTCACGGCAGGGTGTCTATTTTCGCCCCAGTGTCGAGCGCCAGCACGGATGACGGGTTACGCCAGACCCGGCAGAGGGGCAGGGGGCTTCTTAATGCTCCTAGTGGCAAACTGTTGGCGTTGGGAGCGTACCAATACTGCCCGGTCTTTGGATCAGAATACTCATACAGGTCAGTCACTTCGAGTGCCGGCTTTTCGGACGCTGCCTGCGTGATTGGCAGGGCGTAAAAGAGTGGTTTGGCTTCGCCTACAGGCGGAGCTAATGTCAATTTTGCGCCGCCTTTGGTCGCGTCGGCATAGACCGGAACCAGGCCGTTTGCCGCTCGGTCCGGCGGAACGGCATAAAACGGAATGCTCTGCACTTGCGCCCAGTGTCCTGCAGTGGCTATCTCTTCGCCCATCCCATACCCTGACGATCCATTCGGCGGCATCAGTCGGTAGACTGGGGCGGGCAGGGAAAGACGTGGGTCGGAGAGGTCTAACCGATACATGAGCTGGTTGTAATTGTAGCGCGGCGTCAGGTCCTTGACACCGGAATAAGTATCGGTATACGTGCCCTCAAAATAGATCAGTCGTCCCCCGGATTGATCGAAAAATGGGTGCTGCGTGGGATTGTAGAACGTGTAGCCGTCATGAGTCGCGATCTTTTTGGCGTACAGCCAGGGTCCTACCGGCGTATCAGCCTCGGCGAACCAGACTTCACCTAAGAATGACGGTGAGCCAAAAGCCTGAGTCGTGATCATGATCCAGCGCTTTCGGTACGCATTCCAGAACACGGAGCCGCCGGGTGTCAGGACAGTCTTGTCCGTGTCGACATCGTGCAGGACAGTCAGCATCTCATCTGCCCGCATCTTACCTGCCGCGACCAGCTTGTCTGCCAGGCTTGAGCTGAGCGCAGGCGTATCACGTTTCCATCCCCAGACAAGCTTACCATCTCCGTTGCGTTCCAAATGGGTATCTGTGCCGAGGTCACGTGCACCTTGTGCGAGGCAGGTAAAAGCCTCGAAGCTGGATGCGTCAATAAGATGCTTTCGGTCGGGTACTACGCGTACCAGCGGGAATGCACCTGCGACTGTCGACTGGAAATACAGCTTTCGCTCTCCATTGCTGTCAACGAGAAACGGATGGCCTTCGGGCCGAAGCGGATCGTCTTTTGGGTAAGTAGAGATCGACTCAAAGACAGATTTGTCGTCATTGAACTCCGCCAGCCCATCGGAAGCAATCGATTGGTCGTGGTTGATTTCGGTGTACCGGGTGAACAGGTGCTGACGACCACCGTCCATCAAGGTGAACAGGCCGCCTATCCAGACCGGGCCCGGAGGGTTGGGCAGAGGAATCATCGGCTTACTGAAACCGTCGCTGCCGACCCAGTAGATCAGGTCCACGCCTGCCGCCGGGTCAAGCCCGCCCCGTCCCGGCATCTGGGATGTCGCGCCCGAAGTCGCGAACTGCCCGAGCGGGTAGGAAGGGCGATTCGTGTCCCCGAAGAACCAGTAGAGCTTGCCTAAATAGGGCGTGACCTCGACCGTGTCCTGTCCAATCACTTGACCATCCAGGAGCGGCTGCTTGATAGGGGCTGATTGACCGACCAGAACGCTGTCGCGGTAGATTCCTGCCCCGGTCACACGGTAAAGCCGTTCCGCGATGTTGTCGCGCTTGATTTTGATCACGGCTCTGCCACCAGGTGTTACTTGCAGCGCGACACCATGGTAGCCAAAGCTGTCGGCGGGATACTCGTAGCCGGGGCTGCTGATAGTGAAGTAGATGGTCTGACTGAGAAGATCAGGTTCGCCGATGGCTGCGATCCCATTGCTGTCTGTATAATAGCGTATCTCATTGACTGTCCGCAGCTCCACCAGCGGCACTCCGCGCCCTGTTGAGTCGTCAATGACTGTAATGCGAAAGTATTCGCTGGGAGCTGCGATTGCCCTGCTGCCAGGTGCAGTCAGCCCTAACATTGCGAAAAGCAAGGCTATCAAGCGGAATTGGAGAGGCATGAGAAAAGGCATTGGAATACAATCGTGTTGCTGCATAAATCAAGACCATGCGTTTCAACGCATGGCCTTGATTCACAACGCATGGCTCCAACTACCATGTCTTCGCGATCTGACCGGAGACGCGAAAAGACAAGGCAAGAATAGTGAGAACGGGGTTGAAGCCGCCGTTGGTGACATGGAGCGAAGAGTCGGCGACAAAGAGGTTGTCATGGCCGTGGACCCGGCCCCATTCATCCGTCACCGACGTTTTTGGATCGTGACCCATGCGGCAGGTGCCCGCCTGATGCTGACCGCCGCTCAGATGCAGGCCGGAGGCACCGCTCCAGACACCGTCCGCCCCGGACGCCCGCAGCCATTCTTCGGCGCGAGTCCGCATGAAATCGTAGACGCGCAGGGTTTCTGGATGAGTCGTGCCGGACAGGCGAGCGACCGGCATTCCCCAGCGGTCACGGACATCGGGGTCGACTGAGACACGGGCTTCCGGGCTTGGGATTTCGTGGACAGGCCCGGTGACATATAGCATCCGCGTGTAATTGCGGCGCATCCACTGCTTATGCGCGAGACCCCAGCGAGGCGCATCGGCGGATGCCCGGCCTTTCTGGAATACAGGCGGCAGCATGATAAAATCGTCGGCCAGCATGCCGCCGCCGACAATGCCTTCGTTGTCATGGCTGAATTTGATAGTCGCTGTCGTCGCGCCTGGTCCAACACCGTCCCAGACTGGT
>JBPBQB010000028.1:0-24711 GCA_050954545.1 Janthinobacterium lividum
CGCACGTGGGGCAGACATCACGGCTTTTGGCTATCCAGAACTCGCCTTCGGTTCATCCCCACGCACGTGGGGCAGACGGGGTGAGCAGACTGATAATCCGATACGCCGCCGGTTCATCCCCACGCACGTGGGGCAGACGGCTCTCCCTCTTCTCCGCTGACCCCGCATCCTGGTTCATCCCCACGCACGTGGGGCAGACCCTAGAAGTTTGTCTACTTTCGCACTCTCGGGGCGTGAGTAAAGTGCAGGGCGGAAGGCTCTAGGCTGACTCTGTGTTCTCGGTTATCTCTTTATTCTCCTTGCGGGAGCGTTTTTCCTTTGCCGCAGCTTTGGGCGTGAAGACGAGGGTCAACCCTTCCCAGTCGACGAGGTCACGCGAGGTGTCTCCGAAAGAAAGAGCCAGGAAGCCCTGTTCGGTGGGACTGCTGTAAAGGAGCATCCCGGCCCCGCTTTTGGCTCCGCTGCGGGCCTTGTCCCAAAGGCTGTCCCGGACCATCGCGGAGACTTTGCCGACGAAGACGCCGGTGCGTGGTTCAATCATCCAGCGAGAGAGCTCGCCGCGTAGGGTGGCCGGCACCCGTTCTAAGATCAGGACAGTCATGTTAGTGTTCCTCCTCCGCATCGGGGTCTTCGGCGGCGTTGAGTTCTGCGGCGGGTGTCCAAAGAGGAGTAGGCAGAGCGGAGTCGGTGTCCGGCTCGAAGTCTGCGAAGGGATCGCCTTTAAGATCGAGTGCCTTTTGGATGTCGGGGACGATCCGCTGGAGCAGCTTGGTGGCTCGGAATTTGTCTCGGCAGGCCAGCCGGACGGCGCGTTCGAGGTTTGGCGGCGGGTCCTGAGCCATTTGAAAGGCCAGGGGGATAGTGATGTCGACTTTGTAAAGGTCGGCGATATCGTAGACGAAGGATAGTTGTTTGCCGGTGTGAATGAAGCCGATGCCGGGACTGTAGCCGGAGGCGAGGATGGCAGCATGGCAGATGCCGTACAGACAGGAATTGGCACAGGAAAGGGCGCGATTGACGGGGTCTGACTCCTGCCAGCTTGTCCGGTCGTAGCTGCGTCCGTTCCACTCCACCCCCGAAGCAGCGCTTGCCTCCGCATAAGCCTGGCGGACCCGGTAGCCTTCCATGCCGCGCAGGGCTTCGACGCTGAGGAGGCCCTGGGGAGTGTCGGTGAACCGCATCTGGTACATCCGTTTGACCACTTCGAGGCGTTGCGCTTCATCGCTGGCGAGCCTGGCTTGGAGCAGGAGCGGCTGGGCGCTACGTGTGCCGCCGGTTCCGCAGGCGTAGAAGCGCACGTTTTCTTCCCCGGCCCAGATGACGAGGCAGTTGTTGTCGGCCAGGGCCTGAATGGCGGCATGGGTAATCATGGTTCCAGGTCCAAGCATGAGAACGCAAAGAGCGGCGGCAGGAATGGCAGTCATGCCGTTGTCGTCCCAGACGGCGACACTTTTTTCGTAGCGGTCGACTCGTCCGTGTTCGATGTAAAGGGACGAGAGCTGATCGCGCACTTTGGGCAGCAGTTGTAGGTTTTCCATAGGGCCTCCTGTGTCATTCGCCTCGCACGGTGGCGAGAGAACCAGAACCTAAAAGTGATCCAGTTCATCCCCACATGCGTGGGGCAGACTTCGCCTTCGGAGTTCCGAGACGGTCGGAGAGCGGTTCATCCCCACATGCGTGGGGCAGACCGGGGAATGTGCCTGTCCCAGTCCGCATACTTCGGTTCATCCCCACATGCGTGGGGCAGACGTGGGAGGGGCATAACATCGTCTGGCTCAAGAAGGTTCATCCCCACATGCGTGGGGCAGACGCCGCCGACCCCCGCTCCGTCCGCGCGTAATTCGGTTCATCCCCACATGCGTGGGGCAGACGCCAGCGCCCATGAATGCAAGCACTTTGCCTGCCGGTTCATCCCCACATGCGTGGGGCAGACTGGTCGTTTCCTCCTGCCGTCTTTGTTTGATACGGTTCATCCCCACATGCGTGGGGCAGACCAGACCCGCGCCCAGGGCATCCAGATCCGTTCCGGTTCATCCCCACATGCGTGGGGCAGACCCTAGAAGTATGTCTACTGGTGCTACTCTCAATTCACTTGAAAAAACAGGTTATTTCAAGCGGCTTACACTTAGCAGGCCGAAGCCAAAACCTTTCCCAGTTCCAATTCCGTTCGCGACAGCGGAGGAGAACGCAGTGGGGTCGGTGACGCGGAGCACACCGTCAAAGTCGACTGCGAGATGTGTAACAGTAGTGATACCTTTCGTGGCGGGATTTTGTTTATAGCCTTTCAAGTGACCGAGAGAGACGATTTGAACGGCGGCTTGCGGCTCTTCCTCGTCGAAGGGGTTAAACCAGCCGGCCGGGGTCGCGCAGAGGGCAAAGCCGCAGCGCTCCCCCTGTCGCGACAGCCAGTGCTCCTGCTCCGGGCGTGTCAGCAGGCCGAGGCGCTGATGGCCGGCCTTTGGATGCCCGCGCGGAAATGGAATACGCTTTGTCGGACTGGCTCGGAGGCGAAAGCGAAGCTGCTGGCCGGCCTCAAACTGAGGTTCCCAGACTTTCGGCCCCCGAACGCAGTTGGTTTTTTCATTCAGTCGTTCCCAATCCGGCTCTTGTTCGCTTTGAACGAGAAGGGAGGCATCCCCAGTGTTATCGGTGTCCAAACGAAACAGGACACGGCCAAGTGTCGATGGTTCATACGCGGCGAATGCGCCGTACACAAGCTGATGCAGTGCATAAAGGTCAGCCAAAGCCCGTCCGGTGGCACGGGCGTGGGCATCCAAACCAATCTGTGATAAGTAGACCATGCTTATTCCTTTCCTTCTGAGAAGGGGATCCGGGGCGGCGGCTCGTCCTCGGAATAAAAATGAACGTGACGCAGACCGAAGCGGCGCTCGGCATAGTCAAGGGGCTGATCCGCGAAAGCAGCTTCGCCTGTTCCATCCTCCAATGCAAGTCGCAGTCTTTCGGGTGGGCGCTCGTTTCGATACATGGGAGACCACGGCTCTTGACGCAGTGCTGTTTCCAGGCCGACTTCCTGCCGAATCGAGCCTTGCGGCAGATAAGGCGGGAGGGACAGAGCATAAGCTTTGCGTCCCAGCGACAGACACCACCGGGGATTATGCAAAGCCGCCTCGATCTGGACCAGTAGAGCGAGGTTCTCTCCGGCGAGACCTGCGAGAAACCGGGCATCGGCCAGGTAATGCCGCTGAGAGGTCACCGTCGCCAGATTGCTGCCCCCGCCGGCACGGGCGACGTTCTGTGCCGTCTGGTAGTCGGTTCGGACTCGTCCCGGCTTTTCCACACGCACGCCAAACAGAAGAGCTTCTAAATCCGTGATGCTTTCGGCGCGGTCCCGGCCCAGCGCCGCGCAGACCAATCCGAGGACGCCGCTTTTTGTCGGTTCTTGATGGGTATCCCGGTCATCGAAGCGGCTGCGACTGCCCCAGGCCTGCATCGGCCCGGCGAGAGGGATCAGCAAAGTATGCATTATACTCTCCTGCATCATGCCTTTATCCGTGCCATCACGGCCTCCACAGCGTTCGCCATCGAGCCGGCATCGTGTGGGGAGAGAAGTTCGCCAAGCGGCTTGTCCGTTTCACCGTCATGGAAAAGTGCGACTGTGGCCCCGGCGTAAAGATCGTAGACAGTGTTAAGGCGCTCATAATAATGGGCGAGTTTTCCGATGGATTCGGTGATGATGTCGTCGCGGCGGATCGGCTGGGCGAACGCATTGGCAAGGGAGACGGGGACTCCAGTCTCGCGCACGACGAACATCCCGAATGATGGCAGGTTCTGAGCCGCATGGCTATTCTGCTTGGCGGTTGGAATAGAGAGGCAGAAAGCATTCAAGAAGGCTTCCACAGCCGCATACGCTGCGGTGGGATCGTCGCCTAAATTCTTTTGAAGCACGGCAGTATCCAGCAGAGCGTACCGATAGAAGCAGGCTGAGTTAAAACCCTGTGTTCCCAGCATGCCGGCCCCGGTCTCGTCGCGGTCTTTCGTCAGGTCATCGACGGCTGTGTAGAAATCCATTTCCAGATCCACAGCGTGGGTGCTGAAGGCATGGGCGACCTGGCAGGCCGCGTTGGTATTGCGTCCCGGCTGCTCAGCCAGCATCCGTCCGAAGAGAGCGATATCAGCGGAGGGCTGAGCGGCTTTCAGTGCCTCGATCACGGATTTATCCGGCTTGTAGTCTTTTTTCAGCTTACTTTGCTCCTGCCGAATACAGGCGGCAGCCGCTTCTATTTCAGCCTCCGAGATGAAGACAAGTACAGCGGTCTCGTCGGGCCGCTTACCGTCCATTTTCGAGTAAGCAGCTTCCACAAAGAAGCCGACTTCTGCGGATGTCGCTTCTCCGATCAGTCGTGCAGTGAGCTGTTCTTTCAGATGCTTCGTGCGGGTGCCGACCGGTACACTATTTTCAGCACGGAAGAATTCGCGGACGGCACGTTTCCAGGATTGGCTGGAAACACGGGCGCGGCGTGACCCGCCGAACTCACAATCTTTCGGCGTGTTTGTGTCGTCTCGGTTCAGGCAGGATGGGGCGAAGTTCTGCAAAACATGGCATTCAATTTTCATCAGTGTCTCCTTCAATCGTGTCATCGTTCATCGTCTCAGTCAGGTCAAGGGCGGGATCAAGAGCACGATCCGGGGCAGCTTTGTAAAAATCCCGCGCCCAGCGCTGCTGGACCCGTTTCTCGTCATGGTTCCACTGCCAGAGATCAGTTAGGAGCCGCTGCCAATCAAGCTGAACGCTATTCGCCGCCAGCAAACTAACCGCTTGACGCAGCGGCACACGCAGCCGTTCCGGGTCATCGCGGCGGTCGGGACGAACGGCAAGCAGCTGCAGAAAGCGGCCCTCAATGCTGCCGCTTTTTTCTTGTATCTGTCCGAGAGCCGCACCAAGGGATATATGGTGCTTGTGCTCAGGCGTAGGATGGCTGGCGAAAAGGGCAGTGACTAGATAACAGCACTTTTCCTGCCACGACTGCCATGGAGTACGCGGCTCCGAACCGAGGAACGGCACAACATACTTGCCGGTCACAAATTGATTACGCGGGTCACTGCGTAAACCTCGCCGCAATTCAGCAAGTGCGGTGCGGGAAGACGAATTTTGATCGGCATCACGGGCTTGTCGATGCAGCCACCGGATCAATCCCGGCAGATCAATCAGTTCGATGTCTTGTTTGTTTTCACTGTGCAACATGTTCACGTCCTTTCTGTCTTTTTTGGAAATCAGCCTGTTTTTTGCGCTCACGACGCTGTTCCATTACAGCATTTTCATCGGCCTGGATTCGGAATGAGACAGCCGCTTTTGCCCGCATGGCCTGCGGGGTATTCCCAAGCTGACGGCAGGATTCACGCAAAGAACGCTCGGCTTCTTCGGCCAATCGGCTTCGCCAGACATCGAGTACGGTATAAGTCTCTTGCGGCAATGCGGATAATAGGCGAACGAAATGGCTCTCAATACGTGCCCAGTACGCAGGCCGCGCATCTAGGACATCGGCGAGATTTCCGACATCTTTCGGGTCGGGGTTGCCGTGCGGCGGCACAAAATCTCTAGCGACTAAATAAATACGCTTTTGCAGCTCGCCTGCCACGAACTCGGCATCTGATAGTGCTGTGCCCAGCAGTCCTACTAATAATTGGTCCTCCAGCAAAGCGGCAGGAACTGAGAGCCGGTCATGCCGCCACAGCAGAAACTTACCTGCTTTGCCGGGGTCGGTTGCCAAGCCAACCACATTCAGACCGTATTGAGCGGTATGTGAAATTACATTCTGACTCACCAATCTTGCGATATGGCTGAAGATTGGATTTTGAGGAGTTTTATCACTGAACGCAAGGAGGCTATACAGATCGCGCCAGGATGCTTTACCTGCATTCAAGCCTAGCGCATAGATGCCTTCTTCCTTACTTGCAACAAAGACCTTCATCGGATCACCTTCCGACTTGTCCGCTTCCCGCCCTTGTGTGAAATAGGAGCGCCGCACAACAATCCGCCCATCAGCATCTGTTTCCGGCAGCAGCCGCGCCATGCGGCTCTGCCAGACGTAACGATCCATGATACTTTGCGCTCGAACTGCAACGCGCTTTCCGCCGACGACCTGGTCCAGCCGTTGCAATGGGTCTGTTTGCTCCCAAATCGGCCGCTTTTCCGGCGGCTCCGGCGGCGGGATTTTTTCTGATGTTCTCGGCACCATGTTCAGCACAAGCGTCTCGAACAAGTTTTTGCTGGAGAGCCAGACTGTAACGCCTCGCAGGCAGATAGCATCGGCAAGATAGGGACGCGGGAACGGTCGGCCGGCCACAACAGCGTCTGCTGCCCGACCGAAACCGAGAGCGAATGCCTGCGCGGTTACTAACTTCCGAGCGGCTTCCGCAGGCGTGAATGCCGGCGGATCGTCATCGCGGTTATGGTCGAAGAGCGTGGCGTTATTGCCGGTTGCCGCTTCTGTCGACAACGCGGCCAGCGGCGTCGCCTGCCCCATAGTCAAGCTTCCAACTTGCAGGAATGGCTGCTCGCCGAATAAGTCGAACTGGTCGTGCCATTCATCAAAATAAGCCGCAAGTGTGACCACCGAGAATCGCCCCGCTTGCAGCAACGTCTTCGAGTCGCGCCAGGTGACAGGGCCACACACGGCATGGGCGGCGCAGAGCAGCAGCCGTGTCACCGCCGCTGTTTCCAGCGGCGACGACAACTGGATGTCGCCGAACTCGTGGGAATGGAGCAACGCCTCCCGGATGCCGACCTCTCTCACCGCTCCCTCTGCCATGACTGGTATCCATGGCTCACTCAATAGGTTAAAGCTGCTCAATTTTTTCCTCCCCACCAGTCAAGACCATACTGGCTAAACCTTCGGCCAATTCGGTACACAGAACCAGGGTTCGGGGCCATTGCCAGGTCAATGATATTCATCTCCTGACACACGCCAGCATATAGCAGAGCCATATTGCCAAGTGCGGCCTCTTTGTTTTTGCGATAGACGGAACGAACAGCATCTGTAATTGTCATATGCACCTTTTTCCTAAGTTACTAACAGAAAGCATCTTTTCTCTTAGTTTCCAAATCACCTTGCTTATGAGGAATTATAATGCTCTTTATATCTGCTGTCAAGGCTTCGTAATAAAAGCTGTCCGACATCTACCATACGGCCACTTGAAGAAGGTAAAATAGTTCTGCCCCACGTATGTGGGGATGAACCGTTCCTAACAGGACAGTTAGTATCTGCCCCACGTCTGTGGGGATGTTCTGCCAACTAGAAGGCCAGTCGTTTATTCTTCTGTCCCAGCTCCTTGCTTCTTGATGATCAGCCCTTCGGCACGGCTTAGGCGCAGATCGTAGCCGGCCACCGTCGTGCGTCCTCGGGTGAACTCGATGTTCCGGTGGTAACGCAGCAGGGAACTGTTCTTCCAGGCAGTGGGCGCGGCCTTAGCAATAAGCGCTTTGAATACTGGGATGGGATGGCTCAGCGGCAGCCCGAACCGCAGCATTTTCCGAATGGTCTTTAAGTTCGGTTCGCCAGGCGGCATCTCTGCCAGTGGTTCCCCATATTCATCCGTGCCGGTACAGATGACGCCGACGGAGGGATCACCGAGACGGGTCGCGGCCCGGACGGTTTCGTGAACACGCGGGTCATCGTCTTCCCAAAGCGTTTTGCGAAGATGCGCTTGGTCGCTTCCGAGTTCCAGAATGCTGTCTGGGCCTTCGTCTGGTCCCGGGAGGGAAACGGATTGGGCTTTATTTTGGTCTTCCTCCTGCTGCCGTTCCATCGCCGCGTAGCTTTCCGCAAGTGCAACAGACCAGCGGGCAGTCGAGCTATCCATTTCCCCCAGTGCATACACTTCCTGCACCAGTGGGTCAATAGCAGCGGGCAAGGTCAGAGAGGAGCCACGCTTTTGCAGAGCCAGCCAGGAGCGCAGCAGCACGTAGCGCTCATAGATCAACTCCGCGAAATCCGGGAAGACTGGAAAATCATCAGGATCTTTCCCGCATAAAATCACGAATTGCGGTGCGAGAGGATTTCGCTCTCGGTTGGAATGCCGCCAGAGGCGGCCCATGCGCTGTAAAAGAAGGTCGGCGGGGGCCATTTCGGTGGCGATCCAATCGAAGTCTAAGTCTAAACTTTGCTCTACGATCTGCGTCGCGATCAGCAGTGTTTTCAGGCCTTTGCGGTCTAATCTACTGGTCTTGCCAAAGGTTTCCAGCACCCACTCTTCATCCTGCTGACGCCAGCCGGCGGGGGTCCGGGCGTGAAACAGCCGCACGGTCCAGCCTTCCGCTTCCAGACAGGACGCCAGGTAAGCGTAGGCATCCTGTGCCCGTGTGACAGTGTTACAGAGCAGCAGCGCTCCGCCCCCGTCCGGCAGATCGGCATGGAGACGGTTCCAGACACTTTCCCAATCGAAGTCGGCCCAGCCAAGAACGACCTCTTTCGGAACGGGATTCGGGTCAGCGACTGACTCCGCGTGCGGCGGACCATCAGCGGGGCAAAACGTGAGACGGGGATATTCAGCATCAGGGATGACGGACGGGTCGCCGTTCCAGGCGGTAACCAGCTCCTGCCGGGATAATGCCGGCAGGGTTGCCGAGAGCAAAATTACTGTACAGTCCAGAACACGCAGCCAGCGCAGGAGACGGCACAGCAGGGTGCTCATGTAGATGTCGTAGGCATGGACTTCATCAAAGATGATCACTTTACCGGCGAGTCCCAGCAGTCGAACGAACCAGTGCCGGGTTTGCAGAACCCCGAGCAGGCTTTGGTCAATCGTGCCGACTCCAAACCGTGCCAGCAGGGGACGTTTACGGGCTGTAAACCAGCTTTCCGCAATGACGCGCCCTGCCTGGTCTTCCTCTTCTGCCGACAACTCAGGGTTACTTGTGTCATCATAGATTTCAGCTTTATCCAGAGCTTTCAGTGCCTTGGCTTCCTGCTGCAGATCCTCAAACTCTTCTGATAAAAACGCACCGGCATGGACAAGCTGCAAATTTAAATGTCCGGTGTGGCGCGGCCCCTTCAAATAAGTATGAACGCGCCGGAACATGGCATTGCCTGTAGCCTGGGTCGGCAGAGCGACATAAAATCCCCGTGCGAGTTGAGTGGAAAGCGCACGATCTGCCGCATAGAGGGCGGCTTCCGTTTTGCCGTCCCCCATCGCCGCTTCAATGATCAGAAGGTACGGATCTGCTGCCGCATCAGCCTATTCCACCGTCTTCCTCTGCATGGAATTAGGAAGAAATGGCTTTTTGTCTTTATCCTGAAATATCTCGCCAAATGCGGCAGGAGCGGCGAAGGAAGGCGCGGCCACCCAGCCAAAGTCTTTCAGCGCTGTATCGGCCTGATGCCGTGAAGTGGGAACATAGAGATCGGTCGAGCACGGGCCGGCGGCAGGAAAATGAGAAGAAGAGCCGATCCAGTCGGCGACGGAGATCAAGCCGCCCAGCAGTGGGAACAAGATAGAGTCAGTCAGCTCTTCAAGCGGGCAATCTATCGGGTTCTCGCTTAGGTTTTCAGCAGCATAAAATACTCGACTGATTTCCCTCAGCAAGTCCGCACGGGCCTCGTCCCACTCTGTCCCACCAAGCGTCGAAGGCCGTATGTTATGGTCTATCAGGTCCGCACTGGTGGGGAAAGTACCGTGATGCCCACCGGTAATCTGAGCGAGACCCCGTGCGACATCCATGTTTGCAGACCAGCCGCCGATGCCTTGCTGCGCCAGCTTCGGCAGCGTTTTCGCTGAAACATAGCCGTGGGGCTTGTCTTTCGGCTCCCTAATTGTGAGGCCCGCTTCGTTTAGTGTGTTCCAAAGCCCCTTGTCTTTGCGCTGAAATGCGGACGCTTTGCCCAGATCATGCTGAGCAGCCAGCAGTATGACAAGCCGTTCAGCGGCCTCTTCAGTCAGTCCTAATGCTTTGGCTAACTGGCTCCGCATCCGAGGCGAAAGGGCCTGGGACCAGAGGCGCTGAGTGACATGCCCGACGTCAAAAAGATGGAACAGAAGCGGATGATAGTTTTGCGGGTTAACTTTGTCTGTCTTGCCCCACAGCCGCAGCAGCGTTTCTTCATTCATAGAGCATTGTAGCAAAAGCGGAGTGACACCTGTATGGCACTCAGTGGAGGCTGCTCAAAATATTTTTATGTTATCGGTGAACACAGTTTAGGCAGGATCGGCTTCGTACAGGGCAGCCATGGCCTGCACTTCTTCGGCCATAGCCGCCCGCAGCCGACCTGTGTCATCTTCGATGGACTCACCTTGCAGTCCACGCCTGATACAAAGTAATGCCTCTTAGGCATAAAGCGAGGCACGAGCGGGCTACGATGAAGCCAAGCGCCGAAAAGGCAGCAAAGTTCATATTGCCGTGGACACGCTGGGCCATCTTCTGGCGCTGCACGTCACGCCCGCCAATGAGCAGGAACGTGCTCAGGTGGCTACTCTTGTGGCCCAGGTGCAGGAAGCCACCAAGCAGAGTGTGACGCTTACCTATGTGGATCAGGGCTACACGGGTGAAGCGCCTGCCAAGATCGCTGAGGCACAGGGTATTGCGCTGGAGGTAATCAAATTTCCCGAAGCCAAAAAGGGCTTTGTGCTTTTGCCGCGCCGCTGGGTTGTGGAACGCTCATTTGCGTGGGCGGCGCGGTTTCGGCGGCTGCCCCGTGACTATGAGCGGCTGCCGGAAACGCTGGCCGGTCGCCATTATGTTGTTCTTGCCTTGTTGATGCTCGGAAAAGCCGTCAACCTACTGCAAAACGCTTGAAAGTGCATAACAGGCTCTAGGGGCGGGATGAGTTTCGGTTGAGCCTCGGCTTGTTTACGCTGGAGGCTTTGGTGACGGTCGGGCTGGTGCGTCAGGGCCATGTTGCGCCAGGGTAGATGTGCCTGGTGAAGCAGGCGGACGGAGGAGGCGGACGCCGCCCCGCTGATGACTAGAGAACTACTTTCTATTTTACGGAGTATCTATTGCATGACAAAGCCCAAATTCTCGAAAGTTCTGCTCACGCTGCGGCCTGGATGATAAGCTTTCTGGACAGTTGTATCAAAGAGGGTTCGGCAAGCAGACAGCCCCAATAGACCGGTTTGACAGAATGTGCTCCAGACTTTCTTGACCAAATATGAATGCTAGTATTCGGTAGTAACGACCAAGAATCGGTGTTGCACGTAGCCAAAAGCGGCTTACCGCTTCTGGGCTGAAGGCACAAATGTTCTTACTGCAAGAACACAAAAAAAGGCTGCTGTATCTACAGATGCAGCAGCCCTTTTCTACCCGAGATTAGTGTTAGCGGGCGGCAGCCTGCCTCCTCTGTTCCAGCACGGCCAGTAGTTCCCAGGCATACGTTCAAGTGCCGGTCGCCACGTTCAAATCTGTAGTCAAGCCTGTCGGCACACCGAAGAAAAAAACCTTAGCACCAGGTTCTGTGAAGACCATCTCGATCTTTGCATGGCCCGCCGCATCCAAGATCACACTCGCACCGGGGCTATGCCAGACTGCGGGCGCAGGCTGCGATTCGGTCATATACACATAGCGACCAGGCGCTGAGGCGAAGGCAGAAACAACGCCTCGGCCCGTCGCAGCATTGATCTTCTCATAGACCTCCGGGCTGCCGGCGACTTCGCCGGTGCGCCTCAGTGCCGCTTGGGTGATGTCTCCGCGTACCTGCTTATAATGGCCCAATACCGTTCCTATGCGTTCTACCCCTTCCGGGCTGACGCTGAGCAAGTCCCCCCAAATGCCGTTCTGGCCCAGCACCAGCGAAGCCAGACTGATCCACTGGTTCGCCTCTTCCTGCACTTCGGCAGTCGCTTCCTCCGTGACTCCGTACTTCCGGTATCGGTCATCCGGCAGGTAATGAGTCAGAAACAGCACGGTCGGAAGCCATTTGTCATAAAGCAGCGGGGCGCGGCAGACCCAGGCGCGGGCCGGGCCGGGGTAAAAAAACAAATTGACATTGCCGTCACGCGGCACAGGCAGATCATAGTTAAAGCTGTAGGGACCGTTGTTGATGAGAAAGTATTTGCCGGAGGACAAAAAGGAAAGGCCGACACTGCGGCCACCCTCGGTGATGTCAAAATCAACGATGGCCTCGGGGCAGGCTGCACATAGGATGTCCACGACCTTCGTCATCGCCCGCACCTGCTCGAAGGCGTAGCAGTCGCCGCGCTCCTGTTCCGAATTCTCCGTCGTGCCGTGGTCATGGCAGGGATCATCGCAGCCATACTGATTGATGGCATCCCACTTGAAGTAGCTGACGCCGACTTCGCGCACGAGGCGGATCAGCTCGGAAGCGAATGCTTCCGCGTACCGGCTGACCAGGCAGAGGCTGAGACTGGCTTCTGTTTCCCAAATCTCGTAGGGATCGTCCCGCTTGCCATGCCGGGACATGATGCAGTCGTCATGGTCCAGACGCATCCGGCTGGAAACAGCGGCGATGGTCGGATTGAACCAGAGGCCCAGCTTCATGCCGTAGCCATCGAGCCGGGCTTTGACGGCTTTCATCCCGCTTGGGAAGCGGTCCAAATTGACCCGCCAGTCCCCGGTCTTTTCGTACCAGCCGGTGTCAATGACAAAGACTTCAATTCCCATGCCATGCGCTGCATCGATTTCCGCCAGCATGCGCGTCTCGTTCATATCCGCCAGGTACGGGCGCTGTTGCCAGGCTTTGACACGCTCCTGATAGTTCCACGTGTTGTAGAACACATAGGGCTGCCGGCTCTCTGCATTGTCCGACTGAAAGTGCAGAACAAAGTCTCGGTAGGAACTTGCCAGCAGGTGTTCATCCCCTTCGACCACCGCCAGATGCAGCCAAAGAGTTTCATAGGGATGCTCGGCATCGAGAACTCGCCCATGCCAGTAATTTCCCTTGACGGCACGGAGGGCGACGCTGCGATCAGCGCTCAAACCATAGTGCAAAAAAGCGTCTGGGGACTGTGCCCCGTGTTCATAAGCCAGTAAGAGTGAGCGTTTCCCGTCTGTGCCCGTCAGAATCGGACCGACAAGCTCCAGGCCATTCTCAAACTGAGCTGGCGTGACAGGGCGCTCGGCCAGGCAATAAGAATGCACCATTTCATTGAACTCTGACAGGCGCACCTCCGTGACAGATAGCAGGTCGGCCAGCGAGGCCGTGAAATAGGTCAGCACGTCTTTTCCTGAAGCTTTTGTCAACTGGTGTCCGCCTTGACTGTGCAGAATATAACGAAAGCGAAGGACGGGATTATCCGGGGCGATCCGGGCCTGCATTTCCAGTGTCAAGCCGGGATTTTCCCGCAGCGGCCCGCGCCACCGGTGCTCGGTCACACCGCCGGACCGCGCCAGAGGCGTTCCGTAGGGCGTGAGCGCTGCCCCGGCGATGCAGGGATGGCCGTCGATCTCAAATACCGGCGGGCCGACATCCACGGCGAGATTCCCCGCCGTGTAGCGCCAGAGCAGATCCGGCTGCCCGATGAACTCCAGAGTGAACGGCTGGCTAATTGCGATTGTTTTCATGAGATTACTTCTAACGAGCGGGTTCAGCGCGGGCGGCAGACCATTTCTGGGGCACGCGCTCCGGGCGGGTTAAAAACTAGGCAGTCCAAGCCGAACAGCGTGCCGGTCGCGGCGCTGTTCTTCCCGGCGATCGTAACGATGAGGGTTGACGGGCCTGCCGGCAGCGTCACTGGGCCGATATCGGTCGCCGCCGGCCTTGTCAGAGCCGGCGCATAGCAGTCCTGTATCCCGCCGACCGGCGTGCCGTTGATACGGACGCTGACCTGGCCGTAATCCCGTGCCTTCGTCAGGAACCCGTACAGCTCGTAGGTCCCTGCCGCCGGCGGGGTGACACTCGCCGTGAGGGTGTCGCCGGCGGCCGCGCCGCGCCACCAGAGCTGGTTTTCGCTGCTCCATCCCGCGCCGAGCCATTGGTTTTCAGCCACGCCGCTCGTGATCGCCGGCCTGAGCGACTCTCCTTCGATTGCGTTCGGAACGAAAAACTGCGGCACAATGACTCTGGGCGAGTTGAGGTTTTCCGACGGCGACAGAGAAATCCTAGCCGGTGCCGGACCATCAGAATACCAGAAGCTGACGGAGGAATAGACTTCTCCCGACGAATCGTTCAGACCGCCGTGCTCGAGCCGGCCCTCAATGGAGAATTGAAACGTCGGGGCGTCATTAACGAACCACCGGTAAGCTGTAATCAGGCCGCTGCCGAAATCTTCCAGCAGGCCGTTCATCGGCAGGGCATTCGGGCCATGATCGAAGTACCCGGCGCTGTTGAAGCAGTCTTCCGTGCCTGTCCCGTTCCACGGGCCGATCACGGTCATGGGGTAAAGCGGTGCGGGGATCCACGTTTGGGCGTCAACCCGGAACTGGTCGTCCCCTTCGAGAAAGCCGAGGCCGTGTGTGCCGGCCATGTCCTGAACGACGCCGACGAAGCGCCCGCGCTGGCCGGCTGTTTGTATCCATTGGTACGCCGCTCCGGGCCGGGTCGTTTCCTGCCGCCAGGCAGCATGAAAATAGCCCTCACGGCCTGGATCAAAGGACGCTTTCGAGAAGTCAGTGCTGAAAAACGCTTTTTTCGGGCCAGTTTCGCGGCTTTCCAACGTGAACCGGGCCGTCCGGGCAAACGGCATCTGGAAGTCGGCAACGAACGCGCCGTCGGCGGCGCACCCGAGAAACAGGGATCGGAACGGCTTGCGCCCGACCGGGTTGCCGAAGAAGTCGCCGACGGGAGCCTGGATGTCCGGCGTCTTGTGTCCGTCGAAATAAGCCCGCAAAATGATCCGCCGGACGTCCGTATCGGCAGTATCGGGCAGAGCAAGCCGAAGGTGGGTGACCACCCCTGGTCCTTTGAGCACCGCTGCCGTGATGGTCGCGCCCGGCGCAATCGTGAAGGGGCGCACCAGCCCCGGCAGGCTCAGCGGCGGCGTCGCGAACGCCGCCCAGGAAGCATTGACGGCATCAACTGCGGACTGGTCGGCGGGGGGCAGCGGCAGCGAAAACGGACGGACAGCGGTCCCTTTCGGAAACGTCACAAAGCCGACCTGGTAGTAGAGGTCGTGGGAGCCGGTGACGACGACCTTGCAGTGGCGGGCATAGGGAACCGGCAGGTAGGTATAGGCTCCGCCGGTGGAAAATCCGGACAAAGGCGAGGTGAACGGCGCGGCCCCCTTGGAAATGCTTGCAAACGGGACATCCATCACTGGCGTCGGCGAGTTGTCAAGATAGATCCTCAGTTCGCCGTTCGGGTTGGCTGACCAGAGGCGGACGATTGCGCCGGGGCCGTCCATCTCCGCCATGACCGCCTCATCGCCGTCCTGCCGAAGAAACTTGCCGAAGTCGGCATTGCCGCCGGTCCGGTCGTAGGATGAAGCAAGCGAGACCACATTCTTGGAAAGCTGCGGCAGGCTGCGAAGATCAGTATAGGGTTTCAGCAGCGCAGCGACGCCGAGGGGCGTCCCGGCGTCGGCAAGCGCTGCCGGCAGCAGAGTCAAGAAGAGGAAACAGACTAGAAGAAGCTGAGTAGACCGGCGCGGCAGTGCTCTTTTATGCATTAAGTGGTTTCGCCTGCATCCTGTTTGTCGCGCCACCGGGCCTTCATCTGCAGCATTTCCTCGTTCGGCTCAATCGTGCGGCTTGTGACATGGCTCTCGGGACTAGAAAGCCAGCGTCCGCGATTGTCCTTTAAAAGAGGCTGACGCTGAGCAACCGGCGGCGGCTGTTTTACCGCATAAGGCTTGTCGGCGTACCAATAAGCGACGCTGCTCATTTCGTTGGCGAGATGGTTCCCGTGTCCATGCTCAATTGTGACTTTGATCTCTTTTTCGAACCGAACAGGGTTTTCAAGGTGATGAATATAGCTCGTGAGGTAATGGCGTGTATGCAGACGCGCCCCTTCGTGGAGAGATGCGCCGTTTCGCAGGAAGGCGTTCGGCTGCATCGCCCAGGCTTGGCCGAGGTAATCTTCGCTGCCGGTTCCGTGCAGATCAGGCGGCCACTTGTAGCCGTCCACCCAGATCATGTCGTCACCTTCGCCCCACCAGGTGCCCTGAAAATTGGTGACGCTGAGGTTGCAGCCGAGATAATGCCCGCGCCCCTGCGTTTCGAGGAGGACGTAATTGTTCTCCCAGGCAAGACGCCCGGTATTAGAAATATCCGCTTCCGGCGTGTTGGCAAGGATTTCGTGCCCCCAGCCGCCGAATGGGTTCTCGCGCCGGAACTCCGCGTGGAAGTAGGCGGTGTCGGCGGGCTTCGGCTCAGAAATCAGTTCATAGTCAATATAGAAGTAGACGCAGTGCTCTTCCTGACTCTCGTTGACAATCTCGACCACGGCACGCTCACCGAACGGCATCGGGACATAGCAGTTCAGAGCGCAGGGGTGCTCAAACATATATTCGTCTACCGTGGAAGCAGTGAAGAGCAGCGATTGGTACGAGTTCACGATCGTGTGGCCCAGCCCGAAGAAATCTCCAAGCGGAACCAGAACGCTCGGCTGCTCGGCGTCGTCCCAGGTAAACTTCAGCAGGCAGTCGCGGTAATGGTTCCGCTGGGTCATCCAGATGTGCGTGATACTCCCGCAGCCTTGGATGTCTGCCAGTACGCGGGTTTCGCCGGGGGCAGCCCGCCAAAAATCACTGTTGCGCCCGCTCGTGTCCCAGGATGAGCAGCGTCCTGTCTTAGCCGACTTCAGCTTGGTTAGATCGCTCAGCAGATTCATATTTTTCCTTTCGCTTCTCGCCTTCTCACTCGCCTCAGTCTTGGGCAAACCCTTGAAGCAGCCACTGCATGGTCTTGCGGTCACCGACACCGGCCACCCACTCCGCCTCGGCCCGCATCGCCGGCTTACGAACGGCGGCAATCAGAGTGTGCTTGCCCGCCCGCAGAGACAGGTCGGCAAACTGGTTTTGGGGCGCACGGTGAAATGACGGAGCCATTACGCCTCCCGCGCGGCTAAACGCATACTGTCCGTCCACCCAAACGCGGCAGCCTTCCGGCGTGTTAAACATAACCCGGACGTCCTGGTCTTCCGGCAGCACAAAGTGGTAACGGAGCAAAAGCACGTTCTGCGTAAACTCGCTGCTTTCCAGCCTGCCGACGGTTCCGGGTAGGATCATCCGGCTGGGTGCAAGAAACCGGGGAACTGCATCCGGGAGCGGCATTTCGCCTGTGAACTCAGTATCAACACCGATTTGCTGCCCAGCGACTGGAAGAGTGGACTGCTCACAGGCTTCCGCTTCGGGCATCCTGCCTGCCAGACGGTCCTTCAAGCGAAGGATAAGGTCCGTGAAACCGTCCAGCGTGTCCGGCGCTTCCAGGCCGACAATGTCCGGGCTGAGAACTAAGCTGCGCCCGATCGGCGCAATCCAGCAGTCGGGAATGCAGTCAGGATCAAGGATGCCCATCAGCGCTCCGACGGTCGCTCCCGTGCAGTCCGTATCCATCCCGCAGTTGACGGCGATGCAGATCGCCCGCGAGAAGTCGCCTTCTCCCGCCAGCCACCCCAGCACGGTAAATGCCATGTTCATCGGCACGTCTGTGAAGTTGTCCCGGCCATGCACGGCAAGAACCTCCCGGCGCACTTCCTGCCAGTCGCCGCTCCGGTTCCACCAGCGCAGAATATCTTCCACGGCAAGGCGTGTCCGGCTGGCCGGCGGGATCCGGCTCAGGGCACTTTGCAGCAGGATGGCGGGATCGCTCTCGGTAAACGCGGCGCTTTGCAACGCGGCCAGGAACACTTCGCCCCACAGGCCTTCGCCGCCGTGGTCGACGCAGCCGTCTTCGTAAGCATAGGCTGCCGCAAGCTCTGGGTTGCCCGGGGCGAGGCAGGCCCAGATCTCGCTGCGGATAGGCGCTCCCATGCTGTCGGTGAACCAGTTGTCGAAAGAGCCGCAGAGGGGGGCTTGAAGGCCGTTGTGCAGGTTGCGGAGTGCGACGCCGTATTCGTCCCACGGAAACTGGACATGGTCGAGCCAGGCCTGGGCGAGAATGTGCCGGTCGACGCGCGGGCACTCCAATTTGTCGAGAACGCAGGCCCAGACGACCTGGAGGTCGAGGTCGTCGTTGGGCAGCATCTCTGTCGGCACCGGGGTGTAGAAGGACAGGTCCAGGGGTCCGGGGTTTCCTTCAAACGGCATGCCGAGTGTTCCGCCGATGGCTTTGCCAAGCCAGCAGCCCATCACACGAGCACGGTAGTCATGCACAGACAGGGCAGGAGCCGGGGAGAAAGAGGCAGGAGGCGCAAGGGTTTCGTTCATAAGTTGATTTTCCTAGCGGTACGCGCAGCGTGGGGCGGCTGCGGAAGATGAGCAGTGTTTTTTGTAAGCAGGGGCCGTACCACGGCAAAAATGGCGTCCGCGTACTTCGCGTGGGCAAGGTCATTCGGATGCCACTGTATGCCTATGTCTTTGCCAAACCCGTGGTCTGCCGGGTCTGCTGCGATGCCGGCTACGGAGATATAGGGAATCCGTCGCGCGTCGCAAATGGAGCGCATCGTGGCCTCGACTGTTGCGCTCCAGTCTGTGTAGGCCGTACCGGCTGAGTTGAGTTGTGACGACCAGACACCGACACACACGACCTGCGGGCGGGAGGGCGCTGTCGTAAACAGGTCTAGCAGCTTGTTGTAGGTGTCTGCGATGGCGCCTGCTCCCAAAGGCTTCTGCTCGTGTTCGCCATGCTGGATAATAACCAGATTGGGGTCATAGCCCGCCGAGTCAGCGACAACGGGGGAGATTCTGTAGTCGGGACTGCCCATACCGCCGGCGATGAGCGATGTGATCCGTACCGCAACCGGGCGTCCCGGCATAAGTGCCTGTATCTTAGCCGCGAGGAGGTGCACGTAGTCTTTGCTTTGCGTGCTGGCGGCCATACCAGAGACATGATCCCAGCCCATGGTCTGGATAGTCTCGGCATTGAAGCCATGCTGAGTGATGCTGTTTCCGACAAAGAGGATGCGATAGGCATTTTTCGGTATGGTAGACAGCGCCGGGCCAGGGCCGCCGGGAAGCTCCGATTTTGCATCAACGGGTCCATCCGTCGTGACCTTTAGGTTTGCGATCCAGACGCTGCCGGTCTGGTTCCCAAGCGAGAACGCGACGACATTGTTGTCCCCGGATGCGTTGGCTGCCGTAAATGTCTCCGCGTACCTCTGCCAATGAGGGCCGAGTGGAACGGCTGCATTACTATAGCCGATGCTATGGTAGTCTCCGGAGTTGAATCGGACATCCACAGCCGCAGCCCGTGCTGCATCGGACTTAGCGGCGTAAGTCAAAGTGTATTTTTGACCGTTCGATAACGAAAACGGTCGCGAGAAAACTTGAACGTCATTGGGGTTATCAGATTTGGCGGAGATTTCCACTCGGAGAGAGGGAACTGGGATTCCTGTGACAACAGTATCGTTCTCGATTGAACCAGCCGCCTCTGTCGGGATATTGGACCAGACCAGTGCGCCAACAAATGTGGCGACTAAGTTTTTCCCCGCCGTCGCCGATGCTGTCGTTACCGGGGCTGTCATCACCGGGGACGCCGCCGCAGCCGCCTGATCGGTCATCACCTTGAGGTCTGCGATCCAAAGGGTTCCGGTATGGTCGCCGACGGAAAACGCGACCACATTGTTACCGGCCCCGACGCTGCCGGCGGTAAAGGTTTCAGTATACATGTGCCAACTGGTGCCGAGCTGAACCGACTGATTGCTGTATCCGACCGAGTGCCAATCAGGAGCATTGATTCGCACGGCCAGAGGGTCGGTGCGGGGAACGTCGGCTTTTGCCTGGTATGTGATTGTATACTGCTGTCCGTTCGTCAGCGAGAACGGCTGTGAGAGCACCTGAACATCGTTCGGATCGCTTTCCTTTGCGGTGATGTCCACTCGCAGTGCGCTAGCTTTGATGCCGCCGCTGATCACATCCTGCTCCACTGTACCGGTAGCCACAGCGGGAGGACTCGCCCAAACAACAGCTTTATCGAATGTGGCGACTGTCGTTTGGACCGCATGTGCGGACATATCGAACGAAAGGCAGAGCGCTGCAAGGGCCGCTCTCGTAAGAAGTTTGAGCATCAATATCAATCCTTTCCAATGCTAGAACAGTCAAATGCTATAACAGCAAGATGCAAGGCTGCTTTCCAATTGAGCCGGGTTGGTGATTTCGCGGATGATGGCTCTGTCATCCGACCAATCGATTGTGCCAAAGAACAACCGGTTTCTATCACCGTGCCACCGGAAGTAGCAAACGAGCCAGATCTGCTCCCCACGGGCGATCAGTTCAATCGACAGCGGTAGAGGCGCACTCACCGGCAGTTCCAGGCTGGGTACTGCATCAGAGTGATCCGTTTGAAACACAAACTCGCGGATCGAGTCGGCGTCAAAGTGCAGAGCGTCGTTCGAGAGCGCGTATGCCGCTCGAAATCCAGCCAAATTGTCGCCGTAGTCGTTAAACCAAAGAACATAACCACCGTTCAGAGGATGCAGGGCAGCCGACTCCACGACCGCTCGCCCTGGGATTGTCAGAATATCGGGCAAAGCCTCCCAGTCAACCATATCGCTGGTCACGCTTGCCGACACTGCGGCGGCGCTGTGGCTTGTATACAGAAGGATTGTTTGGCCGAGATGGTCAAAGACATGAGGGTCTCGCCCGGCAGCGCAAGTAATCGGCCCGCCCTCCCAGCGTTCCCAGGTTTCCAGATCCCGCGATGTCGCATAGGAAATGAATGCCTGTCCCTGCCCGCTGCCCATATAGAACAGATAAAATATCTCGCCGCGCTTATAAACATAGGGTGCCCATACGTGTTCGGATTCCCAGGAATGCTGCCCAACTGCAAGGGGCATCGGATGCCTTATCCAATGCTGGAAGTCAGAGGTGCTGGCATGTCCGAATGAGATCTCGTTGCCTGTAATCCAGCAGACTTCCCCTGGACGGCCGTCAATGTGAAAAAGGTGCAGTCTTTCCTCATGGCTGATCACGCCGAAATCTTTGACATACCCTCCTGGTGGAGAGTAGCCGTCGCTCAAAAACAAACGCCGAGGAAAATGATAATCTTCGGCCTGACTGTGCAGTCGCAAGCAGGGCCTGATGTTAAACTTTCTCGATAACACCGCAATTTCGTCTTCGGTCCATATTTCCGCCACAAGAACAGCCCTTCCGTAAAATCTATAAACCTATTTGGTCACTGGTGCGAACCGGCGACCTGCAACTCCAGCGCCGTCATCGAGCGGGCCAGAAAGACGCGAGTGAGGGAATGACTTGATGACAGCGGCGTACTCACCCCGGATTCTGTTTCGCTCACGCCTCCAGTGCCCGTTGTCGTACACGCTAAGTCCGGCCCAGTGACTGTCCACCGCTTCGCGGATGAGGCGGCAAAGCTGCCCAGTTGAATCGTGGTCAGAACGTCGTTCGTCGTGCTCTTATTGAACACGATCAGGTACAGCGTTTTTCCGTCTCTTGACATGCTGGCGGATGAGGTAATGATGTCGTAAGCGGGAAAAGTTTTTCTTGTCTCCGCAGACAACACAAGGTTCTTTATTCGAACGGTGCCCTCAAATGGGGCAGTCGGGTTTTCGATCCTGAGAAGCACATCCGCGGAAGCCGCATTGGTGAGGCCCGTGTAAAGACCCGAAACGTGCCGCCAATGCCCGTCTGCCGGACCGCCGTTCGTTTGTATCGCCGACAGCGTTGAACTCCAGCCTCGGGAATCCGCAACGCCTAAGCTGATGTGAGCGTCCCCGCTTCCTGACGAGGCAATTGTCTGAACGTCAGCCGAAATCTTATAGATGCACCCTGTGAGGCGTCCGGCCTTTGGTGTTGGTAATGCGGCAAAGATTGGATACTGGTTTTCGGTTAGATGCTTGACACTGTACGTCACCAAGCCCGCAGCATTGACGCTAAAGCCATGATTCGCAGCTTGCTTGCTAAGGATCGGCACCGGCAGCAGGTTGTCTATGACCGGGCGAGAGGGGGTGAAGTGCGTGCCGTGAGCCGGATCGGCCAGTTGCACTCCCTCAAAATCGGCTTTCGGACTGTTCACCGCTGTTGCTAGGAGGGTGTTCCCGAAATGCTGGCCCCACAGCCTGCGGGTGTAATAAGCGGGCATTTCCGTCCACGAGTCGCCGTCGCCGCGCAGAAAGCCCCAGTAGCCATTGACCGCCTGCCAGTAGTTGGCCAGGAGTATGCCGTTTGAAGGCTGAAGAAGTTCTCGAATCAGGTCCGCACTGAAGAGCGCGGACCCGTAGCTGAACCGCAGCGGCGGCTCTCCTTCGCCAAACGCTCCGTTGTACTCCGTGAGTGCTATCGGGAGATCATGACCCAGAATGTGGCGAGTAAGAGCATGGTACTCGGCAAATCGCTCGCGATACTGGTCAGGCGACGCCATGCAACCTCGCATAAACCGATCCACTGGGGAGAACGAGTCGTAACCGACAGCATAAAGGTGAAGAACCAGGAAATCAGCGCCGGCACCCGCTTTTTTTAGGACAATCGAGTTCCAGGGATCCTGAACGAGCTTCCCGGTCGCGGATATAATGCCGATCTTCACGGTTGGATCAACCCGCTTCATGGCTTTAATGGTTGCATCGGCATATTCTGCGTACTGCTCTGCGCTCATGATCCGCCAGGGATAGCCGCCACCGTTGTCTGTCTCGTTGCCAAGTTCGAACAGATGCACGTGATAGGGCTGAACATGCCCGCATTTCGCCCGGAGCATCGCCCAGGGATGGTTTGGCGTCGCCGGCGAGTTTAGATACTGAACAAGATCTGCGGCATCTTTGGGCGTTCCAACGTAGTCAGACACAATGAACTGTGGCTGACAGCCCATCGTGCGGCAGGTTTCAATATATTCATCAATGCCGAAGTGCCAGTCTCCGCGTGTGGAAAGAGGGCCGACAGCCTTGTGCCAATCGTAATTGTTCGCCAGTGTGCCGCCGGGATAGCGAAACGTACCGAGGCGCAGCGAGCGCATCGTGGAAACAACAAACGGATCAGGCCTCTTGTTTTGATCGTCCCAAGCGCCATCCGCCGTGTGGATGGAAATGGCGACGCTGGCACCGGGATAGATATGGGTCGGATCGGCTGCTTCGAGATTATCTCCGAAGGCGAGCGGATTGACTAGGCCGAGCGTTTTGGCGGCGTTGACGGTAATCGTTGCAGATTGTGCGCTGTGCTGAACCGGAGCCGTGTTTCCCACTGCCGGCTTGCTGAACGTCGAGAGAGCCGGGGCAGCGCCCCAGGCGACGGGAAGGGCCGCGAAGAGGCACAGCACAGAAGCTGAGTAAATAAATAACCCAGAAAGTGCATTTCTCATGAATGTTGACCTTTTGTTTGTATCTCAAACACGGTCATGGAACGCGCGGGCAAGACAGGGCTGAGAATGCCGCCGGAGATGGGCGTGACGACGTTCGTTTCCGTTTCCTTGATATTTTCCGCATCCAGATTGGTGGTGCCGAGCGACGGCCCGGTGACAGCCCACCGCCTCGCCCCGAGAAGCGGAACGCCCTGAATATGAACGTCAATGGGAATATCCTGCTGCGTGCTCTTGTTGAACGCAACGAGATAGATAGTTTTTCCGTCTGCCGAAGAGCTGGCGGAGGCTGTGACCAGAGCATAGGCTGGGAATATTTCACTGGTTGACGCCGTCACGGTCAGGTTCTTGACCTCAACATGGGCGTTGATGACCGGGTTAGGGTCTTCAACCCTGACAACTACGTCAGCCGTCTGCGTGTCCGGGCGCGACCCATACACGCCGGAGTAGTGGTGCCATTGCCCGTCAACTGCCGCGCCGCCGATCTTCGCTGCAGAGTGGGTCGCTTCCCATCCGCGCGAATCCATCATTCCCAGGCTGAGGTTGCCCTGCCCTGCTCCCGTCGGCGTGGCGCGAATGTCATACGACAGAGTGAAAACAGCCCCATTTCCTGAAAGACTTTCCGGCATCGGTATGGCCGCGAGAAGTGGAAATTGATTGATTGTCGTCCCATGAAGATCGTAGGAAAGAACACCGCCTGTCACACTCGCGCCGAACGCCGAAAGATCGGAGGGTCTGAGCTTGGTCAAATCGAGCAAGTTGCCTGCAATCTGTTTCTCGGGGATGTATCTTGTCCCTCTTGCTGGTTTCACAAGCTGGACACCCTCAAAATCGGCTGTCGGCCCCTGTATACTGCACTGCAAAAGCGTTTTGCCGAAATGCTGCCCCCACAAGCGGCGCAGTGGATAGGCCGGCATCGTCATCCACGTATCCCCCTCGCCGCGCAGCATTCCCCAGTAGCCGTTCAGCCCCTGCCAGTAATTTGCCAGCAGAATGTTGTTCTCCGGCTGGAGAAGGACGCGAATTAAATCGGCGCAAAACAGCGCCGCTCCAAAGCTGAAACGGTAGGGGGGCGTCGGCGCGTCGAAGCCGCCATTGTATTCTGTGAGAGCGATCGGCAGATCATGTCCAAGCGCCTTGCGAATCGCTGCATGGTAAGCCTGGAAATCAGCCGCGAACTGATCGTCGGAGGCCATGCAGCCGCGCATGACGAGATCTTCGGGAGACGTCGTGTCCTGTCCGACTGCATAGTTGTGAACAACAACGAAATCGGCGTTCTTTGCGGCCTGGCGAAATACGATACCGTTCCAGGGATCGCTGACAGGCTTGCCGGTGGCCGAGATAATTCCGATCTTAACCGTGGGATCCACCGACCTCATGGCTTTGATCGTGGCGTTGGCGTAAGCCACATACTGCTCGGCGCTGTCGGTGCGGCGCGGGTAGCCGCCGCCGTTGTCGGTTTC
>JBPBQB010000045.1:0-24664 GCA_050954545.1 Janthinobacterium lividum
GCAGTATTAAACCAGCATGAAGGTGGTCAGCAGGTGATCCTAACAGCTCCGCCCGAATTGATCTTATTTCAGACACTCGCGGTGATCGCGTGTACCGCTATTTGTTATTTCGGAGCCTGGCTTGGGCTCACACTGCACGACCGAAGCCGAGCCAGGCAAATCGCAGCATAATCGATAAAAACGCAGAGATTGCAATAAGCCCAAGTGCCGTAGGATTTCAATCCCACGGCACTTGAACTTGCTTCCGGGCCTTCTCTACTCCATTCCCACCAGCCGTACGGCCTTCGCTTCCAGAACGATGCCGCCGGGCGTATGATGCAGCCTGCCGGTCACGAAGACTTTGTCCCCGCGAATGGTCGGCGGTACCAGATGGGGAGCATCGACCTGAATGGGCTGCTGGCCTAACTCGTCGGTGACAAAGAAATGATCGCTAAGACGGTCGGAGCCGCTGGACACGACGACTTCGCCCAGCGTGATTGCTGCGCCTTCAAGCCGTGCTCCAATCCCCGGAATGCGTGTGACCGAGGCCGCTGCGCTTTTCCCGACCACTGTCAGCCACCCGGCGTGGCCTAGTCGGACGAGAGCTTCCAGCCTGTACTGATTCCCGATCTTTACCCGATACGAGCCCGGCGGCAGCGAAGCGAACTCAAAACAGCCGTTGCCGTCACTGACGGTAGTTCGCAGGACGCCGCCGTCGATGCGATAAGCGACAATGTGAGTGCCGTCCATCGGTGCCAAGTTGTTCCCGGACAGCAGTGTTCCGAGCAGCGAACCTGTAGTCGGCTGTATTTTCCAGGGCATAGCCGGCACTGGGACGTCTTGGGGCCAGACGGTCGGCAGGGCAGCGAACAGGGCCGTATCGCCTTCCGCTTCTTTGCCATTGACACTCGCGGGAGTGTCATAGCAGTACAAAACCGCGCCCGATGCCGTATTGCCTCGCGCCGTCGCCGCGCGGGTATCCCCGATCAGCGCCAGCGTGGTCGGCACAGGGTTGAGATAGCCGCCGACACCGATGGCACACTGACGTCCATAAGTCCGGTCCTTGATGAACGTGTTCCAGCCCGCCCAACGCGCCGCCGATTTCGGCAGACCGAAGTAGGCCATCGGGCAGTTCAGGTCCAGAATGCCCTCCCGCAGCCAGTCTCGCCAGGGTGCGAAGACCTCGGTATACGACGCGCTCTTTGTCTCGTAAGCCGTATCGCTTTTCGGCGCATCTCCCCAGCAGATAGTCGCCGCGCTGACTACCAGAGTCGGCTTTAATGCCGTCGCCGTGACATAAACCCGCCTGACCAGGTCCGTCACCTGCTCCCGTCGCCAGGCCTGCCAGCGCGGATCGTTCCAGATGGGTTTCCCCAAAGTCCCGTAGCGCTTATTATAACGCGCCACAGACACTGCGTTATAGCCCCAGTGCCCGATATTCTTGCCGTCCCCGCCGTAGCGAATAAAGTCCATGTGGATGCCATCGACATCATAATGCCGGACGACATCTAAATAGATTCGAAATGTCCAGTCAGCAGCCTGCGGGTTGCCCGGATCGATCTTGGTCGCCTCCCCATCAAAATCCGCCCCCGTATCTGACAATGACAGCCACTCCGGGTGCCGTTTTGTCAGCGCCCCCGCCGACGCATTCCCGCCCACCGCACAGGCATTGATCCAGGCATGAACCTGAATACGCGGCTTCCCGCTCTCATGTGCATGCTGACAGAGGTATGCCAGTGCATCAAACTGTGCCGGGTCATCAAGCGCCCACTGCTCATAATGGGACTCATAATATGCATCCGCCCGCTTCCGCATCTGGACAAAGACCGCGTTCGCGTGCATCGCCCGCAGCCGGGCCAAAAGCAGATCACATTGGGCCGGTGTCTTAAACCCGTCGTTGAACCCATCCACCCAAATCGCCCGCAGTTCCGGCCTATCGGGTGGGGGAGGGGACTGGGCAAACAGTGGGAGGGCGAAAAGAAAAAGCGCGAAAGTCAGCAGTGCAAAACGAAGACTTCTCATAGCGCCTATTATACTCGAATTGACTTTGCCTGTCACTTCGCCTATAATATGAGAAGATACGAAGAGGAGCAAACTGACCATGATGACCATTGCTTTGCCTGCAGAACTGGAAGAACTGGTGAATGCCAGAATACGGAGCGGCCGGTTTAACTCATCTGGAGAAGTGATTCGTGCGGGGCTGCAATTACTGCACGAGCAGGAAACCCTCCGGCAGATCAAGCTGGAGCAGCTTCGCAGCGACATTGCTGTCGGTCTCAGGGCTGAGGAGCGCGGCGAACTCATATCCTCCGAGGACGTTTTTCGTGAAATGTATCAGCGCAACCAAGATGCCGCAGGCAAAAAATGAGCCTCTGCATTTTCACCCTGCCGGCGCGTGACGACTTAAAAGGTATTCACGATTTTATCGCACGGGATGATGTCGAGGCAGCCTTACGTTTCGTGCAGCGTTTAGAACAGCGCTGCAAGAACATTGCCGATATGCCAGGCATGGGGCGTCGTCGCGATGACCTTGTTCCTGGTTTGCGGAGTGTCGTAGAAGGCAACTATATCATCTTCTACCGCCTTGCCGACGACAATATTATCATTCAGCGCGTTCTTCAAGGATCACAAGATCTGTTAAGCCAATTCGATTAAAACCAAAACTGCTCCAAAGCGAAGCTGCTGCCTACAAGGCAGGCGGCTTTTTGTGATTATAAGCTCAGTCGAGAAGTGCAAAACGAAGACTTCTCACAAAAAGATTATAGACGACGATATGAAGAGGAGGCAAGCGAGAAGGTGTATAATAATAACTGGGAGAAAGTCAAAATTCATGCGCCCATCACACCCTTTGCCGGAAGGTAAAGACGGATATATGGTACGAGCCTTTGGGGGAGATGTATTTGCCCTGAAGTCAAAACTGGCTACGGGAGTAAATCCTGACGCTAAGAATGACAACGGTATGACAGTATTGATGCTTGTCGTCGGTAACTTGCATCTGCCTTTCGCAACAAAAACGAACATTATAGATACTCTAGTTGAACACGGCAGTAACCTTGATCTAATATCGCCGGAAATGGCAGCATTGCATTACGCTGCTTTCGCTGGATCAGGTGATGTTGTGACGTATCTTATACAATGTGGAGCGAACGTCAATGTGCAAAGCGTTGACGGTCATACTCCCTTAAGCTACGCCGCCGCATACGGACAGCATAAAGTTGTCGATATTCTGCTTTCATCCGGGGCAGACGTTAACGCAACAACACAAGACGGGGTAACTCCACTAATGCAGGCCGCCAACAAAGGGTACCATTCAGCCGCTCAGTTGCTGTTACGACAAGATGCATCATGTGACCTACAGGACGATGATGGTAATACGGCTCTGATAATTGCTGCAATCAAAGGACATTTGGAACTTGTTGAATTGTTGCTTAATCATGGTGCAAATCCCGATATTGATAACTACCAAGGCTTGACTGCACTGACAGCGGCGACTCTCGTCAAAAATCGTTTAGTGGCAAAACGCCTTCAAACTGTTACAACTCCGGCTTCTCAATCGAATTTTGACAGTGTCCCTAACAAACCCGCTTTGACCTCTAACAGACGACAATTAGTTAGGAGTAAGCCTGTTCAATTATCGTCTGAAGCAATTCTTAATGACCTCGATACACTCATTGGCCTTCAGCAAGTCAAAGCCGAAGTGACGCAGCTAACAAACTTTCTGCGCTTTCAAAGAATGCGAAAAGAAAAAGGATTGTCAGTTCCAAATCAAAGTCTTCATATGGTCTTCACGGGCAATCCTGGCACGGGCAAGACGACGATTGCGAGGCTGATTGCACAGATTTATCGGAGCATGGGAATTTTGTCGAAGGGGCAGTTTGTTGAGACCGACCGGGCGGGGCTAGTGGGCGGCTACTTGGGGCAGACGGCGATTAAGACGCAGGAGATTATAGAAAGTGCGCTTGGTGGCGTCCTATTCATAGACGAAGCCTATAGCTTGACTGACAGCACACACGGTCACGATATGTACGGACAGGAAGCCGTGGCAACACTCTTGAAGCAGATGGAAGATCACCGGGACGATCTGATTGTCATTGTCGCTGGGTACACCGAGCCGATGCAGAAGTTTATCAGAAGTAATCCTGGCCTGCAATCGCGGTTCAACAAGTTCCTGCACTTTGATGACTATGCGCCCAGCGAGTTGACAGAGATATTTAGGCACTTCGCGACGCAAGGCGATTACAAACTGCATCCTGCAACGGAACTGAAGCTGCAGAACGTATTTGCAGACCTTTATGCTCAGCGCGATGAGACATTCGGTAATGCACGGCTGGCGCGGAACCTGTTCGAGAAGTCAATCAACGCTCATGCGAACCGGATGGTCATGGGGGGGGCTTTAGACGAGGAAAGTTTGGTTACGCTATACCCGGAGGACGTTCCAAATTCCTAATCTCACTCAAGAAGATCAGCGGCGGAATGCACAGAAAAAGCTGGATGCGCTGCTGCAAGAAGGACTCGACAGTGGGCCTTCCACGCCCATGACGGCTGAAGATTGGGCAGAGATACGCTATGAAGTACAGTGTCGAGTTGAAGAGGCGAACGTAACTCTTCCTGTGTCCGCGAAGGCGGACATTTTGCACTTCTAAAGCCCCGGTCTGGAAGACCGGGGCTTTTGTTGTCTGTCCTAAATCAAATCCCCCAGCAGATCGATGGCGTCCTGGACACCGGCGGCGAAGACTTCCAGCACGGTGTCGATTTGGGCGCGGGTGATGATGAGGGGCGGCTCGAACCGAATGACTTTGGGGTTGTTAAGAGTATAGGCAGCAATGACGCCCCGGTGAACCATGGTTCCGATGACGAGTTTGCCGATGTCGCTGTCGGTGAACTCGACGCCCAGCATCAATCCAAGACCGCGTGCTTCTTTTAAGATGTTGAGGTGTTCGGAAGCGATCTTCTTCAGGCCATGCAGGAAGTAAGCGCCGTTTTCGGCGGCGCGGGCGGGCAGGTTTTCTTCCCAGGTCACTTCCAGCGCGGCGAGAGCCGCAGCGCAGGCCATCTCGCCGCCGCCGAAAGTGGTGGTGTGGATGAAGGGGTTCGTGTGGAAGACTTTGTTCCAAATGTCTGCCGTCGCGATTGTCGCGCCGATGGGCATGACGCCGCCGCCGAGGGCTTTGGCGAGCACCATGATGTCGGGCTCGACGTCCCAGTGGTTGATCGCGAACATCTTACCGGTCCGGCCTAGCCCTGTCTGGACTTCGTCGACTATCAGCAGAATGCCGTGCTTGTCGCAGATTTCGCGGACACGCGGAAAGTAGTCATCTGATGGTACCTGAATGCCGCCTTCGCCCTGGATCGGCTCCAAGATGACAGCGGCGGTCTTATCGGTGATCAGGGCTTCGATGGCATCCGCATCGTTGAACGGCGCGAAGCTTGCCCCGGACAGCATGGGCTCGAAGGGCTTGCGGTAGACTTCCCGGCCTGTCACCGAAAGAGCACCCATGGTCTTGCCATGATACGCGCCGTGGGTAGAAACAAAGTCGGTCTTGCCGGAGGCCATGCGGGCAAACTTCAGGGCGGCTTCAGCAGCTTCCGCCCCGGAATTCGAGATAAACGAGTATTGCAGTCCGTCCGGCGTGATCTCAGCCAGCTTCGCGGAGAGGTCGGCCAGCGGCTTATTCAAAAATGTCTTGGAGCCGAGCGGGATACGATCAAGCTGATCTTTGACGGCCTGCACGACTTTCGGGTGACGGTGTCCGAGCGAAAAGACCCCGTAGCCGCCGAGGCAGTCGATATAGGTGGTGCCTTCGAGATCAGTCAGGATCACGCCTTCGGCAGAGGCTTCGATATGGTCAAATCCCCCGACTTTAAGCAGGGCAATCTGGGTCGGATTGACGAATTTCTGGTACTTGTCGATGACGTCTTGTGTCACCAGTTCGGCTTCGTTCGGTGTCAGTTCCATACGGCTACTTTAGCCCAATGGGGGAGAGGATGTCAAGCCGCCTGGCTGTGTGTTTGGTTGCTTTTTATATTCGGGTAGAAGTAGCCAAACTAAGCGAAAGACCTACAATGAAGCGTCCGGTATCGAAAGTCAGTTCCAAAAACGAGAGTTATCTTGCATGGCGAGATGGAAAGATAATGCTGTTCCGCAAGCCGCCTACGGTGCGGCGAATGGAAACTTTGTTGTCAGTCGGGATTAGTATTCAACTTGTTGTCTGTCCATTGGTGGGCGCGGTGCTGACCGGAAATCCATTTTGGGCTATCGTTGTTTTGGTAGGGATGGGTTGGGTGTTTTGGTTCCTTTACCGTGTGGTGGGTCCCAACGATTTCCGCTTAGACGGGGAGCGGCTCACTTACGATCGAATGACGGGCTGGCCGTGGAAACCGATGACGCGGTCTGGGCCATTTTCAGACATCAAGGGTGTGTGCCTCTCACCGAACAACAACGTCATCCTTCTGGTTGCGAAACCAGGAAAGGCACTTGAGCGAGTTATCATCATCAGTCCATCTTTGGCTTCTGCAGGCTCAAGCTCTTTAGTCATAGATAGATCTTACATCGCTGAAAGCCACGCTTTTGCCGAAGAAATACACCAAGTATATGGATTTCCAATTGTGCCGTATCCCAGGTAGCAGGAATTGTCAAGCTACCTCGCCGTGTGTTTGGTTGCCTTTTTGTTCGGGTAGAAGCGACTAAAATTCGCTTGCAGGAGTCTTGCCGATGGAACACCATTCGCACCCTCACAACTCGCTCTTTCTGATTATGTACGCGGTTATGATGGCTTACGGCGTCGGAATGATGATCTACAGCATTCCGCAGCAGGCTAAGGCCCGTGGAAGCTATCTAGCATGGAAGGACAGGAACGTGATGCTGTTTCAGAAGCCTCTGCCTCTGCGCCGTTCAATCCTGGCCGCATCCGGATTTTGTGTGCTGATGCTGCTAAGCCTGCTTGCAATGGCGCATGGTGCCCGCAATCCGTTCCCGATGTACCTGCAAAGTATCGTTGCAGTCAGTCTTCCTGTGTTTTTTCTATACTTGTCCGGTCCCAACGACATTCGGCTCGATGGCGGACAGCGGACTTACGAACGAACCCGAGGGTGGCCCTGGAAGCCGGTGACGCAGTTCGGCACATTTGAGAGCGTCAAAGGCATTGCTGTCAGCCCACAGAACAGTGTCCTCCTGCTCTTGGAAAAGTCTGGGACGCTCTCAAAGGGAGTCATTTTGAGCAGCACCGGGACGAAGACGGCGGCGGAAGCATTGGTTGAGGAATTGAGGCAGGCATACGGGTTTCCAATCGTGCCATACCCAAAATCTTAGCGCAAGCAACAAAAAAGCCCCAGTCTGTAGACTGGGGCTTTTTACTGTCAATGCGTGTGCTGCGGCTCCTCCTGGAAGAACTTGCTCAAAATGGCAGTGCATTCGACGGGCTTCTCCAGCGTCGGCAGATGACCACTGCCGCTGATGGCATGGAAATGGGCATGGGGCAGGGCGTCGGCGAGGGCGTGACCGATGGCGGCGGGCACAAGGACATCGTCTTCACCCCACAGCAGCAGTGTCGGCATCTTCAACGTGCCGAGCCGTGAAGCCGCCTCCTGACGGGCACTGAGGGCGTGAGCTTGAACGGCTCCGGCAGCGCCCCCGATCCGATGGGCCATCAATTTGAATTCGACGGCGGCATCAATCGCTTCCGGACGAACGACGAGCCCGGCAAGCATGTCGATGACTGCTTCGGGGGCCACTTCGAAGCCACCCGCAAGGTCAGGACCGTCGGATTTTGGAGCGGACGGATCGCAGCCGGAAAGGCAAAGCATCGAAACGCGGTCTGGGGCGGCAAGTGCGATTTCAAGAGCAAGATTGCTGCCATAAGACGTCCCGACAAGGGCAAATGTGGCCGGGGCGCGGGCGAGAATATCGGCGACACTCTCTTCCAAGCGCGGCTTGGGTGAAAGCAGTACCTGAGCCTCGATTGTGCTGCCGAGACCGGCAATCACGTCGCTGTACATGGCTTCGTCGCAGAGCAGGGCAGGGATAAAGACAACGGGCAGAGCGTCAGCGGGCATGGGGTTTTCCTTCCGGGTGTGTGGCTTCTTCAGTCAGCCGCCGCTGGAGCAGAGTCATAACGGCGGCTTCTTCAGGGCGCAGATCGTGCAGGGTGTCGGCGATCTCCTGGTCGGTGTGCTGCCTCAGAGCGTCCAGCATCGTTCCTTCCAGATAGCTCTCGAAGACGGCGGGATGAACGTAGCATTTGCGGCAGACGGCAGGGGTATTGCCAAGCCGTTGCGAGACAGCTTTGATGGCATCGGTAATGTTCTTTTTGGCCTGCGTCTGCGTGTTGAACGCCTCGAACTCCTGCAAAGCAAGCGACGCCAGCACGGTTCCGGCCCAGGTGCGGAAATCTTTGGCAGTGAACTCCGTGCCGGCGATTTCGTGCAGGTAAGCGTTGACGTCCGACGAATCCACGGAGTGCCGCACTCCGTCGGCATCGGTATATTGAAAGACTTCCTGCCCCGGCAGATGGTGCAGGCGGGAGACAATTTCGGCCAGCTTTTTGTCTTTCAGTTCAATCGTGTGCTCTTTGCCGCTTTTGCCGACAAAATGGAAACGCAGAGTCGCACCGGTGACATCGACATGCTCGCTGTGCAGCGTGGTCAGGCCGTAGTGCTGGTTTTCTTTTGCGTACTGCTCGTTGCCAATGCGAATCAGGGTCGTTTCCAGCAGCTTGACGACTGTCGCCAGCACCCTCTCGCGCGGGATGCCGTGGCGGCCTAAGTCGGCCTCGACTTTCGTTCTTATCTGGGGCAGAGCCGACCCAAATGCCAGCATATGTTCATACTTGGTCTCGTCGCAAGTCTCGCGCCAGTGAGGATGGTAGCGGTACTGCCTGCGGCCTTTAGCATCCCGCCCGGTCGCCTGCAGGTAGCCATTTGCTGAACTACAGATCCAGACATCTTCGTACGCAGGCGGTATGACCAGTGACTTGATCCGTGCCAGCGTTTTCTCATCGTCGATTAAATGGCCTTTAGGATCGAAATAGCGAAAGCCGCCGTCGCTGTCGGCTTCACGGCGGATGCCTGGCTGCTGGTCGGTAACATAGCAAAGGCCGGCGGCTTTGACCTCAGCAATGGGGTCAATGTCCGCGGAACTTGAGCGTGTTGAAAACTGTTTTGTATTCATAATCGTCTATTCGCTTGTACCCAGAAAATCCTGGTTTTCTTGCGTTGACAAACATTGTGAAAAATGCCACAATAGACATTGTGAAGAAAGGTGCAAAGTCAATGCCTCCGATTTCTAAGTCTGGTTTTCTCATTGGTGCCCTGCTGGCTGCTGCCGCCGCCGCTGTCAAGATTGCTGTCCTGGATGAGTTGGATCGCCGTGCAGGCAGACCGATCTCCTAAGCGGGTATAACGCAAGCAAAGGACAAGTTATGGACCCGATTTTTGTGCTGGATCGCTCGCCGCGTGGGCTTCTGGAACTGACTGGTTCCGACCGTGTCTCGTTCCTGCAGGGGATGGTCTCAAACGATGTCGCCGGGCTTGTGCCGGGCACCCATCGCCATGCGGCTTTGCTGGACAGCACGGGCCATATTCTTGCTGATCTCCATGTCCATGGCCGTGATGAATCGCTGCTTGTTGAGACCGATCCTGCCACTCTCGATACCCTCCATACGACACTCGAAAAGTTCTTGATCATGGAAGATGTCCAGATTGTGGACGTTTCGGGTCAATGGGCCATTGTATCTGTGCTGGGACAGGAAGCATCCACTCTGCTTTCTCAAACACCTGATTTACCAGGCGAAGCATCTCTTACATCTTTTCCCATCGCACCCGGTGTTGACCTCTGGCTGCCCGCGTCTGAAAAAGTAGCTGTTTGGGAAGTGTTGCTGGCTGCTGGGGCAAGTGCACTCAGTGCTGAAGACGCGGACGCACTGCGAATCGAAGGCGGGATTCCGAAGTGGAGCTATGAGCTGAACCCGAGTGTCCTGCTGCCGGAAGCGGAGATGCCTGATGCCGTTTCTTATACCAAGGGCTGTTATGTGGGGCAGGAAATAGTCGCGCGATTACACGCACGGGGCCATACGAACAAAGCCCTGCGTCAAATCTTGCTTGCCGAAGATGCGCCCGTACCGCCTATTGGTACGACCATCCATGTGCCGGAAGCCGGGCCTGAGCCGGGCAGGGAGATCGGGCGGATTACGAGCGCAGCAGCGTCGCCGTCGCGGGGCGGGCAGGCAGTGGGGCTTGCCTATGTTCGTAAAGAATACTTTGACGCCGGTACGGCAGTTTCAGTCCAGATCGAACAGCCGAATGGGCTTGTGTTCTCGTATGCCGGTGTGGTTTTGTGATGAGAGGCAGACGAATGAGTGAATTGCGGGCGACTTCAGTCGCCCGCAAAAACTTAAGATTCGGTACTTAGAGGGCGTTCGGAAACGCCGCCTGTTCAGAGGACAGAAGAATCAGGACAGGATTACGAATAGGCCTTTTGTCACTGGCATTTGCGTCCCCTGGACGCACGGCGCTTCGCCCTTCACCGAGTGAGTTCACTCAATCGTCTCGCCCTCGTTTCTCGTCACTCCACTATCGTGTGATGCTTTGGAAGCATCTGCACGATCGGCTCACGGGCCAGGACGATTTTGAGGCCGCAGAAGCGTTCGCGCAGGACGTTGGCGAGCACACCAATTGCCCAGTACTCCGAGCGCTGATGGCCGACGATCACGACGCCGAGGCCGGTGTCTAAAATGGCTTCCCGTGCAGGGCGGCGCATCTGGCCGGTTATGTAGACTTCCGCGCCTCTCTCCGACGCTTCGTGCATCAACTCTGAAGTCATCGCACCGACGACGGCGACTTTGGTGACTTCATTCCGCTCACAGGTCCGGGCATCTTCGCGTCCACCGAATGTTTCTTTCACGGACTGATAAAACGCACCGACTGTCTGCGGCGGGACACAGCCGAGCATTCCTAGCGGTCTGCCTTTGCGTGTGCCCAGTATCTCCAGTTGTGTCATGCCGAGGGCAGTCGCCAGGCGCGGGTTGTAGCCCAGCGCCAGACGCTCTTCAAACGGTAGATGGGATGCTAAGACTCCGATCTCTTCCGGCAAAGTGTCTAAGTCCAGCTTAAAGGGACGATGCAGAAAGACCGCATCCAGCTTTTCCGCGACTGCCCACTCCGCTAGACCCGGCCAGGCTTCCAGCGCCAGGCCCAGCCGCTGGATTGAGCGGCTGAACGGGCGGTAGACCAGGGGGCTTTCGTCCGTATACTTTGAAGTTTGAAGATACTGATCGAGAAAATTAGCAAGATTGTTCGGTGAGACCATGCCATGATTGTTCCCATGTATTGCCGCTTATACACTCAGATTGGCAGTGCTTTGGCTTGACTTTGACTGCTGGAATCTGCTATAATGAGAGTAGATTTTCAGCAAATAGCGATTACTTGCTGGCAACAAAGAGAAACGACTTGGTTTAGGAGAAATGTATTGGCTAAGGCAAAATTAGACACACTGCTGGACCGGGAAACCGAGCGGGCAGAACCGGTCGCGCTGGACGGATTAGGGGTTGCCGGGCAGGCGGAAGAGATGGCCCTGCTGGATACGACCGGCCGTCAGGTCATTGTCGAGCTGCTGAAAGACGGCGAATCCATAGACGAGACGCCGATAGATATTGGCAATCAAGTGGATGTCAGCGAACAAGACGCGACGGCGATGGGCCATGTCAGCGAAGATTACACCGCCGACACGATCCGCCTTTTGGAAGGTGTCGAGCATGTCCGTACCCGTCCCGCCATGTATATCGGCGATACGGGACCAAGCGGCCTGCACCACCTGCTGTTCGAAGTGGTCGACAACTCCATCGACGAAGTCCTGGCGGGACACGCCACTGAAATCTGGGTGACACTCAATGCAGATAAAACTGTCACCGTGCGCGATAACGGCCGCGGCATCCCGGCGGATACCAACAAGCAGACCGGTCTGTCGGGAGTCGAGCTGGCGATGACCAAGCTGAACGCCGGCGGTAAGTTCGGCGGCGGCGGCTACAAAGTCTCCGGCGGCCTGCATGGTGTCGGTTTGTCCTGCGTCAATTTTCTGTCTGCCTGGTGCGAAGCGGTCGTCGAGCAGCGCGGCAAGATGTATAAGCTGCGCTGCGTCCAGGGCGTTCCCAAGCCGAAGGGCCTGAAAGAGATCGGGCCTTCGAGCAAGCATGGCACGACGATCACCTGGCTTGCGGATACGGAAATCTTCGGCGATTACAATTACAAGCCTGATATTTTCGAGTCACGCATCCGCAATACCTGTTACCTGAACCGGGAAGTGACGATCCATTTCCACGACAAGCTGACAGGCAATGAGCCTGTTACCTACCATTATCAGCGCGGCATTGCAGAGCTGGTCGACCATCTGAACGAGAACAAGAACGACACCAAGAACGAGTTCGGCCCGACCATCTACTTCCTGAAAAAGCGGGACGATGTTCAGGTCGAGATCGCGCTTCAGTACAACAAGACCTACTCGGAAACGGTGCTTTCGTTCGCAAATAATGTCCACACCAAAGAAGGCGGAACGCATCTTTCGGGTTTCCGCACAGCGCTGACCCGTGTTATCAACCAGTACGCCCGCAAGTCGGGTGCGCTGAAAGAAAAAGATGTCAACCTCAGCGGCGACGATGTCCGCGAAGGCCTGACTGCGGTTATCTCGGTGCGTTTGTTCAAGCCTCAATTTGAAGGCCAGACCAAAGCCAAGCTCGGCAACTCCGAAGTCGAAGGCATTGTCAACTCGATCATGGGCGAAGGCCTGACCCAGTTTTTAGAAGAGAACCCTGCGGTCGGCAAGAAGATCATCGACAAAGCGTTAACGGCCCAGCGTGCTCGTGATGCCGCCCGTAAAGCGGCTGACCTGATCAAGCGCCAGTCCAGCCTGGAGAACTCGAACCTGCCCGGGAAGCTGGCCGACTGCACCGAACGGGACCCAAAAAAGTGTGAGCTTTTTCTCGTGGAGGGCGATTCAGCCGGCGGTTGTTTCCGTGGCGACACGCTTGTCGCACTGGCTGATGGGCGCTCTTTGAGTTTTCATGATCTGGTCGCGGAACAGGAGCAAGGTAAAGAGCATTTTTGCTACACGATCCGTCACGATGGTAAGATCGGTGTCGAGCGAGCCATTCATGCGAGAAGGACAAAAACGAATGCGGAGGTCGTGCGGGTGACGCTTGACAATGGTGAGTCTATTGTCTGTACTCCTGACCACCGCTTCATGAAGCGTGATGGAACTTATGTCCCGGCTGCCGAGCTTGACGTCAATGACTCGCTGATGCCTTTGTATCGCAAGCTCTCCGACAAAGCGCAGCCCGGAATCACGATTGATGGCTATGAAATGGTTTGGGACCCGCGTTCAGACCGCTGGCTGTTCACGCATGTTCTTGCTGATTGGTACAACCGCTGGCAGGGAGTTTATGCTGAGGCAGATGGTGATCATTGTCATCATCAGGACTTCAATAAGCGCAACAATAATCCGACCAACATCAACCGGCTGCCTGCGGAACAGCATCTTGCGCTGCACTGCCTGCACGTCGGGCAGACACTGCACCGGCCTGATGTCGTCGAAAAGTGCCGTACCATGAGGCAAACGCCTGAGTTCCGCAATCGGATGAGTGTGCGAATGCAGCAGGAGGCAACGCGTCAGCTTCTTTCCAGCCAGGCCAAAGCGCAGTGGGAAGATGACGGCTACAAGGCTTTTATGCTGGGAAAGTGGCGTGAGTTCTACGTGGCAAATCCAGAGTACCGCGCTCTTAATGCAGAGCAGCTTGACCAGGCCCAGCAGGAATACTGGGCGGATGCATCACATCGTCAGGCGCAGGCAGAACAGGTTGTGACTTATTTTGCCGAGCACCCAGAAGTGCGTGAAGCATTTTCCATTGCCGCCAAAGAACAGTGGCAGGACAAGTCACTTTTAGAGTGGCGAAGCAGTAAAACACGCGAACAGTGGACTCCAGAGTTTCGGGCGTCCAGACAGGCTGCCTTGAAGCAGACTTACTATCGTAAAAGCATGGCAGCACTCAAGCTGTTTTCGCTGAATGACTCTGACGTAGATGTCGCTGGTTATGATGCACATCGGTTGACGACACGGGACAAATCGCTTTTGCGGTTTGATACTTTGTGCCATCGCTACTTTGATGGTGATGCAAGCCGTGCGTCTGATGCCGTTGCCAATTACAACCACAAGGTTGTTTCGGTTGAGCGTCTTGAAGAATATGTCGACGTTTATGACTTGGAAGTTCCAGGAACGCACAACTTCGCTCTGGCAAGCGGCGTGTTTGTCCATAACAGTGCCAAGCAGGGCAGGGACCGGCGTTATCAGGCGATTTTGCCGCTTCGGGGCAAGATCATCAACACCAGCAAGGCGGCGCTGGATAAGACGCTGGAAAACAATGAAGTCCGCTCACTGATTACGGCGCTTGGGATCGGCATCAAAGTGGACAGCGACGGCGATGACGAAGGCGAATCGACGTCCAAGTTCGATATGTCCAAGCTGCGCTATGACCGCATCATCATCATGACCGATGCCGATGTCGACGGCGACCATATCCGGACACTGCTGCTGACATTCTTCTTCAGCTACATGCAGCCGCTGATCGAGCAGGGCCATGTCTATATCGCTCAGCCGCCGCTGTATTCGATCAAGTCCGGCAAAGACACGCGCCTGTATGCCCGCTCGGAAGAAGAGCGGGACCGGATGGTCAAAGAGCTGAAGCGCAAAGATGTTCAAGTCGGGCGCTTTAAAGGCCTTGGCGAGATGAACGCTCAGGAGCTGTTTGAGACAACGCTGAATATCGAGACGCGCAGTTTGGCCCGTGTTACTTTAGAAGATGCGAACGCTGCTGCCGAGATGTTCTCTATCTTGATGAGCGACAAAGTCGAGCCGCGCAAGCAGTTCATCATCAAATATGCCCGTGAAGTCTCAAATGTTGACTGGCACTGCTAACATGATGAAGCCCCCCCGCCCCAATTCTGGGGAGCCATATGGAAAACAGAACCGACTGAGGCCAAGCCTCTTGTCTGAACTGTATCCTCTCTGGCTCCCCAGAATTGGGGCGGGGGGGCTTTTCTTCTGCTTCTTGCTCCCCGGCTGTGCGCCCCGAACCACTTCCGCGCACGATGTACCTAACGCTGCGACTTCAGTCAGTGCGGATGTCCTTGCGCCCGGCGTTCTCCACCGGGCTATTCCAACACGCGACGGCGCGGGAATTGATCTAGTCGACATCGACTTAGCGAAATCGAACTGCCGACTGACCATTCAGACGCGCGGCATTGTTATGGCGAACGGCCATATAGTCGGTCAGGCTTACACGCCCCATGAGTGGCTGACACGGACTCATGGGCTGATGGCAGTCAACGGTGGCTATTTCGGCGCAGACGATCCGGCAGGCCGCAAAGAGTTTGTCGGACTGCTGGTTCAGCGCAGGCGCGTCCGTCATGCCGCACCGCCGCTGTTAGGCTCCGGCAGCGCGACTATCCGGCGCGGTCAATATGTCCGCAGCGCGTTTGGGCTGATGTCCGACGGCACCCCCAGCATTGCCTGGGCCGCGACCGATCCGGGTCATCCGCAAACGCTCAATACTTACGCAGGCCCGATGAGCCGGACATGCACGGAATGGCCGATAGCAGAGGCCGTTGGCTGTGGTCCCACACTTATCTCAAACGGCAGGATCGACGTCACCCAGTATCAGGAGCGACTAGTCAGCCCTGGCCCCGAGCCGCGTACCTTCGTTGCCTATGACGGCCCGCCCGGACGACCGCAGCATCTCATTGTCGGTATTGCTTCCGGCGCGGACTTCCAGGAACTGGCTGCGTTCGTGTCCCGCTACTTTCCCAAGTATGACTCCTCTCGGGCTCAGGCTGCCATGTGTGTCGACGGCGGCGCATCCACTCAGATGACTTACACTGCCGGCGGCGTCGTGCAATCTCCTCGTGAAACCGGCGTGACCGTTCCCGATGCTTTGGTGCTGCTGCCGAAGTAAGAGAATGACTTGTCAGCGTCTGCCTGGCTGGGGTACAATCTCAGATTGATACGCCACAAGAAGTGGGGAGGGAAAATACAGATGCGCCGGTACAAAACTGTGGTCACGGATTACGAAGGGATGCAGGGGATTCTGGATACGCACTCGGAGCAGGGCTGGGAGCTCTTCTCTCTGACCCCGGATACCTGGCGGCGGTCGCTTTCCGAAAACAGCGATCTGGAACAGTCTCCATTTCAGGAGCTTGATACCCAAAACCGTGGGACGCGCGAATATTCGGCTTCTTACTACTTGCTTATTTTCCAGTGCGATGAAGGCCGAGAAGCCGTGGAAAGCTATGCCGCCGCCGAGCAGCCGCTGCCTTATAACGCCGCCCTGCCGGGATTTGAAGAATAAAAAGACAGATTTCAGGTCTCTCTGTCCAAGACACTTCCACTTGGCATGATTCTTGCACTGAAAACCGTAAGGCGTCCTACTGTACCTTCGCCCTGGAAACTCAGCGTTCTGTATTGCAAACATGCACCTGTTTCCTCGTTTTGCAGAAAGGCATATCCCATGCAGACTCTTCGCAAGACCGCCCTGGCCGATGTCACCACTCTCATTGTTTCTCACCGCGACCAGGCCGGCTTCCTGGCTGCCGGCAGCCGAGTGACCACCCTCAGCTTCCAGGACTGCGGTCCCGACACAAGCGATGACTTTACAGAGTACCCGGAGGGTCTCAGTAGGCAGGGGATCACTTTTACTGCCATATGCCGTCCAGACTTTCCATCAGCGCTCTTTGTGTACGCTCCCGAAGATACCCGTCGCTCGTTGCTCCATGCGAATGGAGTTGAGAGTCTGAACATCAGTCTGCCATTGGGGACCACTGCGTTCAGCGCTGAATTTTGGGATCTCTCCAGAAACATCACCGGTTTAATTACAGCCGTGATCGACGGGTTTGAACACACGTTTCACGCACCCTGCGGCTGTACGAAGGGAAATCGCTCCGCCTTTGTGGGAATCACCAGCAGTCTGCCGATCTCTCGCATGACTTTTCGTGGCGATGACTACGGTCCGATTTTAGATCGGGTCAGCTTTGGGCTGGCTCATGCTCACTCTACGCAGGCTATTGTTGTCCCCACTGGAAGGCTATCTCACGAAATCGGCGTTCCGGCAGGGTAAAATTAGGGAATGGATATACGACAGGAAAGACCTCGTCTTGAGAAATCGGCTCTTGACGAGATTCGAGAAGCGCTTGACGAAATTCGAAGTCATCAGGGAACCAGTGCGCCTATCTGCTCCGCCCGTGTGCGTTACCCCGACGAATTACAGGAAACTTTGCAGCGCTCCAACTGGGCGTTCACTCCGTTTACGCCGAATCCTTCCAACCGGTTCGAGCCGAGGCCGCAGGGACTGTCGGAAGCTAATCGGGATGCCGCGCGTCAAGCAAATTATGTCGGTCAGGTCTTAGGAATGCCGATTTTGGCGGATCAAAACACTGCCCCTGGTATGCTTTGTGTTTACGATTACGCCGGATCGCTGGTCCGCGAGATCATCATCAACCAGGGCACGTATGATACGTGGGCTAAAGAGCAGGGATACTGGCGAAAAGCGGACGAAGTAGGCATCTTCGAGGACGTGGTCTCTGCCACGCACGACGAAACAGCGCCTCATTTGTCTTTGGAGTCGATTGATGATCCCCTCACAGAAATCCCCGTTTATGGCCTCTGGCGCGATAACGGCTGGGCACGGTGGGCCTCCGGCGAACTGATCAATTCCCCCTATATTCGGGTCCTGCGTGCCACACTGCGAGGGATCGACTGGGGCAGCAGCCTGGAGAATGCCGTGATCTGCGAGATCGCGGAAGACGGCTCCTGTGGCAGTCCCGTAACCTCAGCCGCCGGCAGCAAACCGGCGCAGGCTAAAGCTCGAAACATCCACTCGGCTCTTTCCCTCGGTGACAAGCTCGGCCAGCGCCTCGCCGATGGCCGCTGAATGCTTGAAGCCGTGGCCGGAGCAGGGGGACGCGATCACCACTTGCGGCATATCCGGGTGAAAGTCGATAATGAAATTGTAGTCCGGAGTCACTGTGTACAGGCACGACACCGAACGCAGGCATTGCCCCGTCACACCGTCGAGGTACGGCTGGATTCGCCGGGAGTACATATCCCGCGTTTCTTCCAAAGTTACGGTTCGGTCGACACTTTCCGGCGTAGTCGTGACTAGATACTGCTCCGCTGCCACCTTGATGCCCCCGCTGCCGCTATCCAAAGCGGGAAAGCCGTAAATGCCGTCGCCTTCCGTTTCGAGGCTCCAGATGAAGATAGGAAAGCAATCAGGAGTGAACTCCGAATACCGGGCTTCAACATCGAACCAGTAAAGCACTTGCCGATACACGGGAAACAGAGGCTTCATCTCACTGCCTAACAGCTCTGCGGCCCAGGGCCCTGCCGAAATAATCAGCTTTTCGGCTTCATATTCGCTCTGGTCTGTGCGAACCCTTATCCTGTTACCGGCCGGCTCGAAGCCAAGCACTTTTTCGTTGCTATGGATCTCGGCGCTAGAGGCCTGAGCCAGTTTCAACTGCGTCTCAACGCAACGTTCCGGCCGCAGGAACCCGGCACCCGGCTCGTAGTAGCCGACTTCGTTGTCCCGGACTTGAAACGGCGGAAAGCGGCGTCGAATTTCCTCTGGGGCAAGTATCTCGTGCGGAATGCGATACTTCTCGGCGGCGGCCAGTGTCGTTTGCAGGAAATTGGTCTTGCCATGAAGCGTCGAAGCGCTGCTCGGGTCTCCGATAATCAGACCGCCGGTGGCGACATATAGCTCCTGATCGGTCTGCTTCTCGATCTCGCGCCAGATTTCATTGGAGCGCAGTGCCAGTGGTGTATACGCTTCTCCCTCCCCGATTGCCTGGCGGGTGACGCGCGTGTCGCCGTGCGACGAGCCGTGCGTATGCGGCGGCGAGAACTGGTCGATGCCAAGCACTCGAACGCCTTTCCGGCCAAGCTGGTAAGTGGCTGCGCTTCCCATCGCACCCAGACCGAGAACGATCACGTCGTAGGAATTTTCCATACAGCTATTCTACCCGAGAGTAAAAATGAAAACGAGAAACCGCTCTTTCTACTTTCGCTTGCTTTGTCTGACTATATTTCTCGGTCTCGCCTCGCGCAGATTTTCATCCCATCTACCCCTGTGGCTGGCGAAGAACGCCGGGGATGTTTTGTATGCAACAATGGTCTTCTGGCTGGTCGGGTTTCTCTTCCCACGCCTATCCACAATACGCTGTGCCATAGTGTCTGGACTTTTTTGCTTCGGGATTGAGTTTCTGAAGTTCTGCAATTTTCCCTGGCTGGTCGCTGCCCGGCACAGCCACCTGGGAGCGCTGGTATTTGGGGTAGGATTTCATGTATCAAACCTCGCCTGCTATGGAATTGGTGCTGCCCTTGCTGCCGGCCTTGAGCGGATCTACCAGCAGAGCCGGAGATGAAAGGCTATACAAGAGCGCCGTGGGTTTGACTTTCATTCTGCTTTCGGGTGCAGTTGCTCCATAAATGCCACGGCTACTCGGCGCAGACGCCTAAAAGTATCGCGTCGCGGCACTGGGGTTAGGAGGGTAGGGGCAAGCCCTACGCCCTACGGGAAGATTTTCTGATCCCCGCGCCCTCCGGGTCTGCCTTCCAGGTAGCCAGTGCTGATACGAAGTAATCGGAACGATACCAGTGCAGAAGCGGTGGATTTGAGGCGTCTGCGCCATCTAGCCGTGTGTTTCAACGCATGGTTCGGGAACTCATCAAGCCACGATCAAGACAATTTTTCCATGTGTGCCACCCTGTTCCAGCCGCTCATGCGCCTGGCGAGCCTCGGACAAAGGAAAGGTCAGGCCGACGCGGGTTTTGACTTGCCCCGCATCGATCAGGGCGGCGATCTCGGTCAGGTCTGCCGCACTCGGCGCGACCTCGACCATTTTACCGAGGACACCGTGCGCCCGCGCCGCGTCTTGGTCCGGCGGTCCGGGTGTCGCTACGAGAATGCCGCCGGAGCGGAGCGTCTGCCAGGAACGCGCCTGTGTCTCGCCCGCAATGGTGTTCAGCACGACATTTACGTCTTTCGCGACATCTTCGAATTTCTCCGTTTTATAGTCGATGACGACATCTGCGCCGAGGCTGCGAACATAGTCTAAATCTTCCCCGGTGGCAGTCGCGATCACGGAGGCGCCTTTGACTTTGGCGAACTGGACGGCAAATGATCCGACTGCCCCGCCTGCGCCGTGGATCAGGATCGTCTGGCCTGCCGTCAATCCGCCTTCTTTGGACAGTGCCTGCCAGGCGGTCAGTCCGGCCAGCGGCACGGAAGCGGCATGAACGGCGTCCAAGGTTTTCGGGCGAAGCGCGACCCCGGCAGCCCGGACAGCCACAAACTCGGCATAGCCGCCGTTGCGGGTCGAATCCGAGTTCGTATATACGGCGTCGCCTACCGCAATCTGAGTGACTCCCGGTCCCAGCGCGGCTACTGTCCCAGCCAAATCAAAGCCGAGGATAAACGGCAGAGTATGGTACTCCGCGAACGCTCCTTGCCGGATTTTCGTCTCGCCGGGGTTTACCCCTGCCGCCTCCACTTTGAGCAGCACGTCACCCTCACCGGGAGTCGGTATGGGCACGTCCTCATACATCAAAACGTCCGGCCCACCATACTGGTGAACCACGATTGCCTTCATCATTGTCATGGGTAAAACTGCCCTCTTGAACAAGATTGTAGCATATGTGTAAGTACCCTGCCCTAAACGGCAGGGCTTTGATAAAGCAATTCCCCGCCTTCGCGGGCATAAGATTGGAATGTTCTATGCCCGCGAAGGCGGGGAATTGCACTTTTAAAGCCCAGGGGTTCAGCCCTGGGAAGACTTACGAAAGAGGTCTATTCTCTTAAAGCGGGCTGACTGTGACTGCCGGCTTGGTAACACCGTCGGTGAACGACCCCTGTGTGCCTGCGGCAATAGGAGAGCCGCTGTTGCAGCCGGCGACAGCCGGCGTGTCATCCTGGTTGCAGGTAGCCAGAACTGGCAGGTTTCCTGAAGAGACCTGAGAACCGCGAAGCCACTTCGCATGCCCGTCAAGCATCAAGAAGCAACTGCCGTCTGTGTGGCGTCCCGTTGGGGCTGTTTGCGAGCCGGGATCATAGGTGCGACCGTTCAAGGCTCCATCAGCGGATTTGCCAAGGCTTGGGTCAGGTCGATTGATATCGAGCAACCATTGTGGGGAATATGGGTGTCCGGCATTATAGTCTGCGACAGGGTCCGCCGGGTAGCCAGGGCAGCTATCGCACTCAGCAAAAAGAGCCGTCGATGCAGGCGCGTTCCATGACGCAGCATTTGCCGTAGGGTGCGTGGCGTCAATTTGGTCGTTGATCATGTACGAGATTGCAGTGGCTGGCGCGTTCACATTGGTCTTCGCATCATCAGGGCAAGTAAAAACCCCGGTGGACTTGACATAGGTGTAGACTGTGGCCGTCCAACCCCTAGATGGACCGACCCTTTCGTCGTTGTCCTGAATGTATTGCATGAAAGCTAGTCCCATCTGCTTCTGGTTGGACAAGCAAACAGTGCGGCGGGCATTCTCCCGTACTTTCTGGAAGACGGGAAACAAAATGGCGGCGAGAATCGCGATAATGGCGATGACGACGAGCAGCTCGATGAGCGTGAAGCCGGACGGCTTCTGAGATTTCTTCATGGACTTTCTCCTCATTCCTAAGATTTCCAGGTTCAGAGTCACTGGCTTCGCATCGGACAGTGGTAAATTGGGTTAGGCTGCTGACCAGCGGTACATGACGACTTTGCCGAGCCAGTCGTCTTCGTAGAAGATGTCATACTCCCCGCTGGTCCGCTGGTACGCCCGGACCCCATAGGGGATGTCGTCCCAGCCCAAAGGCAAGGGAGTGGGATCGCCGGTGCCGTTGCCGCCGATGGCAGGGGTAGGAACAATCGTGCCGACCAGAGCCCCCGTATCGGTACTGTAAACCTCGATCTGGTTTTGCGCGACATGGCTGGTGAACAGGTAGGAGCCTGCCACATCCATCGAGCCGATTTGCACCGTCGACGCGGCGGTTTTTGTGCCGTTGAACGGCGGAACAACAGGATAGCCTGCATGGAGGGTCGGACCCGTGCTCCAATGGTCATACCGGCAGATCGTTCGGCCGATGATCTTCCAGTAGTTGTTATTGTTGGGCTGAGCGTTGCTGTACCCCGATAGGTACATCGTATCGGTCGCCGGGAAATACTCGATGCGCTCCAAATCGGTGAAATCGGATGGCATCGGCGCTGCGGTCACATGGCTGAAGTCATAGAGGGGATTGCCCCGGCTGTCCAGCCCCTGGCAGGCAAAGTGGCGGATGCCGCCTGTCTGGGTGGCCTCCCAAACATCGCCTTTGCTGTCCACCCACCAGCCCCAGACGCCTGAAGGTGCATTGGCTGCGGGAGCGGGCTGAGCATACTCGCCTGCGCTCATTGCTCCATCTCCGTTCGCATCACGCCAGATCCATTCGCCCGCACCCGGCTGGTTCTCCGGCCAGCCGGTGCTGTCGGCATTGGCGTGACTGGACGCAAACAGCGTAGAAGGAATGGCTGTCTCACCATCGGTGGCCGCATTAAAGCGGAAGAATGCGAGCTGCCCGGCGTACATATTGGTGCTGATCAGGAACTTATGGCCCTGGATGGTCCGCACCCAGGCGTTCGCCTGGTTGCCGAAACCGGCGTGCAGACGTGGGTCCTGTGGGTACTTGAAGGGGTTCAGCGTGTAGCCTTTGTAGCTTGCCTCAGAACCGGGAGCTGTTTTGCTCCAATTCATGGCCCAGTGGGCGTCTTTGGTGTAAGAGTCGTTCTCTGAAGCCGGATCGACATCAGCACAATCGGTGAATGCCAGGTCATAAAGCTGCCAGTTACGTGTCGAGCCGGTGTAGCTTTCGAGAACCGCACCCGCCCCGCCGGTACTGAGACCGGGGACACTGTTGGAGCCGTCCTGGGCCACGTAGATATTGCCGCTGCTGTCTGCACCGACGCCCACCGGATCGTTGAAGCGCCCTGGTCCGGCGGTTCCGATCTGAGCGCCGGTGCCTGCAAAGATGCCGCCCTTTGTGCCGAAAGTGGTCTTGACGCGGGTGGGGGAGCCGCTGCGATTTACCGTGCTGTATTCTTTGACGTTCTGGTCAGGCCCGTTGTCGGCGACCAGCAGGCAGCCGGTCTTGGGATTGTAACCCAGGGCCGTAGGCTTGACGCCTGCCGCAAACGTGACGGTCGATTGAAGAGTACCAGTCGTTGAAAATTGGAGCACGACGGGTTTTGCGCCGCCTCGAATGACAAAAATGGAGCCGTTGACGGCAGCGAGTGCGCCTGGCTGGGTGACGGCCCAGGTCTGCACGGGGGTGCTGGAAAGCGTGCTCAGCGAATACTTTTTGACCTGCCCGGTCATCGCGTCGCTGACATACAGGCCGGCAGCATCGACGGAAACACCGGTAATTCCCAGATTGGGATAAGAAGACTGACCGTTAGGCCGCGTACTGGAATTGACGATCAGCATATCGCCCTTGTAGCCGGACCCAGACGGGAACGGTGCGCTGCTGCCGTCATGGTTGTAGCGGCGGATGCAGTACCACTGATTGTTCGGCGCAGGGTATTGGGGTGTGCCGTTGACGTTGGCACGGGTGTTCGCGCCGTCGTCTCCGTTTTGGGTCATTGCCATATAAATGTAGTTGCTGTCGGCGGTGATGGCCGCGCCGCCGCTGCGTCCCCAGCCGTGGGTATCGATGCAGGAACCAACAGCCTGGCCGTTTTTGTAGATGCCGGCTTCATGCGTCCCTTCGTCCCAGCCGCTGTCGGCATAGCAGGTGCCGTCGGAACCGACATACAGACCCTGGATGTCGTCCTGGACATGCGCGAAATTCGGTGCCCCGGAGAAGGAGTTGCCTAAGTAAGAAGCCTCGTAGTCCAGGGCATGGGCGGCGGGGGGCAAGCATGCAAGCGCCAGTGCTCCGGCGACTGCTACCACAAGGGGGCTTTTTCGCCCAAGCTGTTTCACTCTCCGCTTAAGTGCCGGGTTCCATCTCAGATCCATAAATGTTCCTTTATACTGTGCTCCGTCTTCAAATCAATATAGCAATAATTGCAATAATGACCCTGAAAGCTTCACTTCAAGTCTTGCGAAGATGTGAGGATCAATGAGCCGCTTGGCTCTCGGTAGCAATTCTCACAAATGTTTCACGACTCTGATCACCATCAAGCGGAAAGCCGTCGTGCTGGACCAGAAAGATCGTGATCAGCCCTTGGGAGGGGTGCATAGTCATCAGGGTCGCATAGGCGCCGCCATGTCCGTAAGTGTTCGAACCGACATCCCAGCCTAGCCCGTAACTTGCTTCAAGAGTGTCACCGGTCTGCTTGCGGGTCATCTCTGCAATAGACTCCGGCGAAAGATAAGTCCGTGCCTCGTCCCGACCGCCGCGAAAGATCATTTGGCAGAACCGCACCAGATCGGGAGCTGTGGAAAACAATCCCCCGCCCGAATACGGCTGACGCGCCGGATCGTCCAGCGGATAGCGCAGCGATGTAATCTGTATCTCTTCCAGTCCGTCCCGCGCCGCATTCGGACGGTAGGATTTCGCCAGCCTGCGCTGCTGGGCAACCGTCGGCCAGAAAGTCGTGTCGGTCATCCCCAGCGGATCAAACAGGCGCT
>JBPBQB010000067.1:0-24367 GCA_050954545.1 Janthinobacterium lividum
TGCAATTGCAAATTCGGGAGCAAATTCGAGTGCCTTATGATAATGAGCAATCGCTAAAAACAAGTCACCCTTTTCTTGATAAGCAAGTCCCATATTAGAGTAAGCTGACGCGCAATGCGGGTCATATTTTAGCTCTGTCCGATATGCAATGATGGCCTCATCGTACTTTCCTAAGCCCTTCAATGCCCTGCCGAGATTCCCATAGGAAATGCGTAATTTTGGATTGAGGCGAATAGCTTCGTGAAGCTCATCAATGGCCTCGTTTAACTTACCTCCTTCAATCAGCAAATGCCCCAGGTTATTATGAGCAAGCGCATAATGTGGCTTGACAAGGATTGCAGTCCGGTATTCTAATTCAGCTTCCTGAACATGTCCTGCTCGTGATAGTGAGAAACCTTTTTTTAGATGTTCTTGTGCGATGTCACTCATAATCAGCAAGCTTTCGACATGAGGTGAGGCTACAAGCTATTGATTGTATGAGTATGCTTTCAGAGAAGCCCGTCCAGCGCTTCGCGCTGTTTGGCAAGCATCTGGCGGACGCCGCCGTGGGCGAGGTCGAGCAGGCGGTTGAGACGGTCGCGGTCAAAGGGAGTGCCTTCGGCTGTCCCCTGGACTTCAACGAAGCGGCCTGTGTCGGTCATGACGATGTTCATGTCGACGGAGGCCTGAGAATCTTCTTCGTAAGCAAGGTCCAGACGCTCTTCGCCGCGCACGACACCGACTGAAACAGCGGCGACCCATTCGGTGATGGGCAGGGTCTTGATCTGGCCTTTGCCGCGCATCCAGGCCAATGCTTCCACCAATGCGACAAATGCACCGGAGATCGCAGCCGTGCGTGTCCCGCCATCGGCCTGAAGGACATCGCAGTCGAGCGTAATGGTTCGCTCTCCCAGTGTGTCCATTTCGACGACGGAGCGTAGAGAACGCCCGACTAGGCGCTGAATCTCGACTGTCCGGCCGCTCGGCTTGCCGGTATCGCGCTGGGAGCGTGTGTGGGTCGACCGGGGCAGCATGGAGTACTCAGCAGTCAGCCAGCCCTGCCCCTTGCCCTTCAGAAACGGCGGCACTTTGTCTTCGACAGAAGCTGTGCAGAGCACTTTTGTCTGACCGACTTCCACCAAGCAGGAGCCTTCGGCGTACCGGGCAAAGCTGCGCGTGAGGGTAATGGGCCGGTATTCACCGAGGGCGCGGCCATCTTCGCGTGGCATGGTAAACCTCTTTCGAGACGACATCGAAAATTAATAATGACGTGAGTATACCCGAAGCAGGGAAGCTGTCAATCCCAAATGAGATTAAAGAATAGGATTAAAGTGTGAGCGTGGAAACAAAATCGATGGGCGCATCAAGCAAGAGGGACGCAAAATGGCGAAAATCTTCCGTATCACCGGTTGCGGCAAAATGGACTGTTCCAGCCTCCTGCGTGTCTTTGATAAGAGTAGGAAGAAGGGCGAGAGCGGAGCGAACCGAGGCTTCCGAGGGGTCGACGAAGAGAGGGCAGAACGCGGGATCGCCGATTCGGGCGACGGCATGGTGCAGAACTTCCAGCAAAAAAGGAAAATGGGTGCAGCCGAGAATGATGCTCTGGACTTTAGCGGCATGGAGTGGCTGAAGGTACTCGAATGCAGCAATCTCGGCTTCTTGAGTGCCTGCCCGGCCTGTCTCGACAAGTGGGACAAACTTGGGGCAGCCGATCTCGATCACTTCTCGGGCTGAGTCGATGGCCTGGACAGCTTCGGTAAAAGCCCGGCTTTTGACCGTCGCATTGGTCGCCAGGATTCCGATTGGGCCGGTCGAACTGGCTACGGCGGCTCTTGCGCCTGGCTCAATCGTACCGACAATCGGCAGGTGGGGATAACGGCGGCAGGCGGCTTCTAACCCGGCGACAGTCGAAGTTCCGCTTGCCATCAAAATGAGCCTGGCCCCGGCGTGAACCAGGTGGTCGGTCAATTGCAGGGCCAGATCCCGCACAATGTGGATCGGCTTATCGCCGTAGGGAACATTGGCCGTGTCGGCTAAATAAAGTACGGAGGCATTCGGGATTTGTCGCCGTATCTCGCGCAGAACGGACAGGCCGCCTAAGCCCGAATCAAAGACGCCGATTTCTGCGGATGGAAGTGCTGGTCCCGAAAATGTCACTGCCCGGTACCCTTTGCCGCCGATGCATCCCCAGGGCGAATAACATCCATGGGGCCATCGGACGTAAACTCGCCGAAGGCTTTATCGAGACGGCCTTTGACCTGGATTTGATACGTATTGATCTCAGGAAACTGCCCGAGTGTCATTGCCAGCGCGTTTAGCGCCACACTTTGAGCACTCTCGCCGCCGGTTTCCTTAACGGGGCTTTGCGAGAAGTCCATCGTCGCTATCCCGTTATCGATGGATAGTCCGCGCAGGGCCGTTCCCGGTGCGATGGGGGAGTGGTCTGATTCCAGAAGCGCGGTCAGGGCATCTTTTGCAGGGGTATCCGGATGCCGAAGTGCGACTGTCTGGGGCATGAGCAAGTCGTCTGCTTCTGTCGCTTTTGGATTGATGACATACACGACGAGCTTGGCCGGTGACGGCGGGTTAGCCGCCGGAGGCGTCGCCTGCGTGACAGTCGGCGGCGGGCCGGGCTCTGGGTTAGTCGGCTGGGACTGGTCATGACAGCCGGACGCCGTGAAACAAACTGCTGCCGTTAGGCAGATGCAGATAAGAAGACGCTTCAATTACCGCAGGCTCCCTGTGTCACTGGCGGTGCCGCTTGGAATGGTCTGCGCGGATCGCAGGAGCCGCACCTGATCTGCAATAAAATCGCGCAGCCCGGCAGTAATTCCTTCAGCGATCTTCTGCTGGGAAGCATCATCGCGCAGTTTCGAGAGATCCTTGTCGTTGTTCATATAGCCGGTCTCGACGAGAACTGCAGGCATATAGCTACCCCGAAGGACCGCGAAACCCGTGCGGAAACGGATCGTATCGGATTTGACCCCATTATAGGAAATGCCGGAAACCTCGCTCACGCGGCGGCCAATATCAGCAGCCATCAAGCGGCAGAGGGGGCTCTGTCCGTGGAAATAGACCGTTGTTCCGGCCAGCGTGTTTCGGCCCAGCACACTCGAATCGGCATGGATGCTGATAAAATAATCGGCATGACGGTTGTTCGCCAGCAGTGGGCGCGATTCCAGCGCCGGGAAGCTGTCGTCAGTGCGAGTCATCAGCACGATTGCGCCGGCCTGCGTCAGCACGTTCTGCACCCGGCGTCCGATGGCGAGAGTGATGTCTTTCTCATAAACGTCATAGGGGCGCAGCTCTGCCGACGCGCCGGTATCACGTCCGCCATGACCCGGATCGACGACAATGATCTTCCCAGCCAGTGACGTATTTGTGGGGACAGACGGAATGTAGGGCTGCACGGGAGCGACTGACGGGACATTGGCAATCGGCGCTGAGGGATCGGTAGTAATGACATTGATCACGTAAGCCATGCCGCCGTCTGCCGGGCGGCTGTCCACTGAAAAGCCAACCATGCGCGATAAGTCCAGAACGACCCGCCCGAACTTTGTCTGCTCGGTCAGCAGCCTGCCGACCCGGATGGATTTCACGACCGGGTTATCGACATCCTGCTCCGTCTGCAAATCGCTGTCCAGCACAGCGCCTGCGAGGTCAAATGCCAGCCGGTTCGGGTTGTTCAGGGCTTCGGTACGGTACTTGGCCGCGCCACTGGCTGTGACTGTGATCTGTGTCAGCGTAGGGCTGACCACTTTATATCCGACGTTTTCAATCGTCACCGGTCCGGCGCTCTGAGGCAGATGCGGCAGTGGCGGGCTGACGACGACGTGCGGCGGTGGCGGCATAGCCTGTGCAGTCTGCACAGGGCTTCCAAGCCCGCTCAGCGCGACTTTGACCTGATCGGTCTCCATTCCGCTCAGTACCTGGAAGGGCATGGACTGCTTCATATCGATCGTGATGCGAACAGTCTGATCGCTGATTTGGCCGCTGCGAATTTGGGTTACGTTCCCGCTTGAGCTGGGAACATTCGCCGGCGCGGTCCCGAGGTCAAGCCCGTAGAGATCGACATAAAGCCGCTCCGGGCCTGCGATGCGCCGGACGCTGTAGTACACCGGGTAGGAAGTGTAGATCGTGAGCTGGTTGAAGTTTTGTCGTACCAGTTGCAGCCGTGCACGCACCGTGAGGGTATTGGTAGTCGGCTGCCAATCCGTCATGCCGCCGAGCGCTGTCGCGACCTTCTGGAACGGGACACAGTAGCGCCCGCCTGTCGGCTCATAAGGCGACGTTATCTGTTTCCCATTGGACGCGGTGATCGTGACGGTGCCTCCGGCATTGGGCTGGAACTTTGCGCCCATGAGCTGAACAGCGTCCACCGGGGCCATCACCTCGCCATTAGGCCCGAGATACGGCTTGACCTGAAACGGCACGACACGTCCGCCAATCAGGATTGTCGCCGGTGTCGGAACAGCGAAAATCGGAAGTGCAGGCAATAAAAGTGCAAAAACCGCCATCGGTAAACGAAAGGGGAGTGGCCTCATAAATGATGTCTCCAATGCAATCAGCTATCAATAAAACAAACAGTGTAGGAATAAGTACAAGCTTTACAGACATTCTAACACAGGTTTGACTCATCGGTCAAGTAATTTTCGCCATAGGCACGTTGTATTAGTCATAGATAGTCGTCTCGAAGAAGCCGCATGAGTAATAAAGCGACAGTGCCTGCGGATTATCCGTCGCCACGTCCAGCAGAAAACTCGTAAATTTTTCAAGCAGCATCTGCTTTAAAGTCGCTGCCAAAAGCTGCCGTCCATAGCCGCGTCGCTGATATTCCGGGAGGATGCCGACCCCACGGATGTAGATACTGCCTTCTGAATTCACCACACCGATTTGCCCGATCCATGCTCCGTCCAATTCCGCCAGGAAGTACCGGGATCCGTCCTGCTGAAGCCGTTTATCAAGTGCAGCAGAAATGCGGCCAAAGGTCAGCGCCGTTATTTGCGACAGAATCTCAGCGTTAGAGGCATCGACTTGAACCAGCCGCAAGATCCCCTCGGGCAGCACCGGCATAGTCGCTTCCTCTGCTTCCATGCGGTATTCCGAAGAGATATAAGCGAGTCCAAGCGCCTGCATCGCTGCTGTTCCCGATGCTGAGGCTCGGTAACTGACGGCAAGCAAACTCGTCGCTTTCCGCCTCTGTGCTTCTTCTTTGACTGCACGAAGCAGACCCGTGAAAATACCTTGTCGCCGATATTGAGACGCGACTGCTGCCGTGACTTCCAATGCGGGTCCGTCGCCTTCCAAAAGCGCGTAGCCGATCAATTTGCCATTGGTACGGCAGCAAAAATTGCTGACTTGATTTGGGGTCCGTTCAGCCGCGAACTCCCAATCAATTTTGAGTTCGACGCCATCCATGCGGCGCACTTATTCAGCCAACCTCTGGACTTGAGCCAAATCAAGCGTACTTATCCCAGACTCTGCCGAAATCGTCCACTCATAGGGTTTATCACTCATAACTCGCATTATACAGCAACCCGCACACAAAAAACCGCCCTGCCATTCGGCAGGGCGGTTCTTCTGGATGGAGGCGGAGGGATTCGAACCCTCGTGTCGAGCAGCGAAAACACAGGCTTCTACAAGCATATCCGATCATTTGAGTTTCGCGCAGGAGCCGCCGGTCGTCAGGCTGCCCGTTGCACTAGCTGTCCTTTGGTTCCCGAATGCGCCGGACTGCGGTTCATATTCAGTAGCCCGCATATTTGACATCCTAGCTCTCACTGGCGGGCGAGAAAAGAGGGGACGGGACGCCCGTAGGCGCCGCTTTAACTGGTTAGATTAAGCCCTTGCGGGAAAAACTAAGCAGCCAGCGCGTAAGAACGCGCTGTGGTGAACGAAGTATTCTTCGCTTTTGTTTTTTTGCCGCTTTTAACGAGGCCAGCGGCGCCTCGACTCGCAACCTGCGATATCAATCTCCCGATCGAAACCAATCGCCCCCAAGTTCCATCTGCTATTATAACCGATTTCTGCAAGAATTTGTTCCTCTATCGCAGAAAGAACCCCTCCCGCTCCTTCCTCGCTCCCTCCCCTGTTAGGGAAGGGCAATATGGAAGGATTGTCGTCAAAAGTCAGCGCCCACCGTCATTAGGCAGTAGGCCTCTTTCTTTTCTAGCCCTTCCCTAACAGGGGAGGGATCTTCAAGCTTCATCAGACTCATTTTCGGCGTCCATGACAAGCTGACGGGCATCCGTGAGAATATCGGCCAGCACTTCAATCGGTGTCCGACCGGTATCGATCCGGCGCACGATCTTTTCCGGGTAGTATCCCAGTACTGGCGCAGTCTCGGCTTCGTACACATACAGGCGATTCTGGATAGTCGTATCGGACGCATCATCGAACCGGTTTTCGTGCAGAGCGCGACGCTTCAGCCGCATATACATCTTTTCTTTGTCGTCGCAGTCCAGATAGTACAGCCGCCGAACATCGATATAGCTATCCATCAGCCGGGCCTGAGCAACATTGCGCGGAATGCCATCGAGAATCAGTATGTCTGTGTGTGGATCGTACCGACCCAAACGAACCAGCCCCTCAATATGCTCCTGCCAGAGCTGCACCGTGAAATCATCCGGCACCAGCGCCCCCCGGCTGCTGTAATCGAGAAAGACCCGGCCCAGCGGCGTTCCGACCCGAAGGTCACGGAAGATCTCTCCACAGGCCACATGCACCATGCCCGGAATACTGCCAAGAATGCTGCCCTGCGTGCCCTTACCGCTGCCGGGCGCACCGAAAAGGAGGATGGTTTTAAACTTCATGGTAACTCACTTTGACGCTGATTATGGCACACAGGCTAAAGAGAGTCAACTTCGATGCTGGAGGGGACTAGCGAACCCATGCATCTTCCGCTAGTCCATGTCGGCGACAACGCCGCGTCGCCAGGCATACACCGCCGCCTGCGTCCTGTCAACCAGGTGGAGCTTACTTAAGATATTGCTGACGTGGGACTTGACCGTCTTCTCGCTGACCACTAGAACCTCTGCAATCGCAGCATTGGAAAGCCCTTCTGCAATCAAGCGCAGCACTTCCATCTCACGGTCGCTCAGGTCCGTCAGCTTATCTTCAACCCGACTGCCGCTCTGTTGTATTCCCTTGACCACTTTCGAGGCGATGTGTGGATGCAGGAATGCTTCCCCACGAGCGGCCATTCGGACAGTATTAACCAACTCATCTGCCGTGATCGCTTTCAAAAGATAAGAGAGGGCACCTGCATGAATAGCCGGAAGAATATGCTCGTCATCGTGATAGGAGGTCAGAATAATGACTTGGGAGCGCGGACTTATTCGTTTGACTTCCCGTGTCGCCTCCACTCCGTCCAAATGCGCGTGAGCGTCGAGGCGATCCGAGGGCAATTTTTGGGAAGTTGACGATTGAGTGTCCGGCATCACGAGGTCCATCAGCACGACATCCGGCACGGCCTCAGTGCAGACACGCACAGCTTCAGCCCCGCTTGATGCTTCTCCGACAATCTCGATGTCGACCTGGGTCTCCAAAAAAGCACGTACTCCCTGACGAACCAGCGCATGGTCATCCACGATCACCACTGTAATTTTAGGAACGCCGCTTTTCCCTGTATCAGGCATTCGACAGTGTGCCTCCAGCGCAGGAAACACGGATCGTGACACCCGCCTCGGGCGCAGTTTCCAGGCTAAACTGCCCGCTGGGCAGGGAAAGAGCGCGGTCGCGCATAATATAAAGTCCCATCCCACGTGGTGTAAAGATTGGATCGAAGCCTTTCCCATTATCTGAAAGAGTGATATGCACTGTGCTGTCATCCCCCTGCCGCAGATCGACCTCCACCCGAGAAGCTCCGCTATGGCGGGCGACATTCGCCAGTGCCTCTTGGGTGATCCGAATCAGTGCCTGGCAAATATCCTCGGTGACGCTTATTCCCTTTGCTTCCCCTAAATTCGCAGGGATCCCTGAGGACTGCGACCAGTCGAGCACCTCTTCGCGGAGTTGGGCTGATAGGTTGGTATTGGCGGCGACAGTCGCTCCGAGTACACCGCTTCCAAGCGACGGACGCAGCTCATGAATCAGCGTCATCAAATCCTCCTGCACTTTATTGACCAGCTTTTCCGCCTGAGAAACAAACACTACAGCAGGGCCACTGTCTCCGGCAAGGACTGTTCGCGCTGCGCCAAGCTGCATTGCGGCGGCGAACGCCTGCTGTTTGACTGTGTCGTGGAGGTCCAGTGCAAGCCGGTTGCGTTCTTCCAATGCCGCAAGCTGCTGCTGGGCGCGGATATGACGCTGAAGCTCACCGGACATGGCGCCGAGGCGGCGTCCCAGCTCGCCGATCTCGTCACCGGACCTATCTTTGATCGTCACGGCGAAATCTCCCTGACCCCACGCGAGGGCAGCCCCGGACATGGCTTGGAGACGCCGGGTCAGTGGGCGGGTGGCAGCGGCGCCGGAGATGGCTCCGGCAGTCCCGCCAAACAGTAAAACCAGAGGGACAGTGAATAGGACAGCAAAGAAAGTCCACGTCGCCAGGCCCTGTATGCTTGGTCCTTCACTGATACGGGTCATGAGAAGCCCAGCCGCCTTGCCATCGGTGCCGACAATCGGTGCCGCTGCAAAAATGCCGCCATTCGTGTCACGCCGGGCAAGGCCGCCGCGGTTAGCTGGAAAGAACGCGAACGTTCTGACCAGAACTGCATCGTCGGGCGCGAGTTGACCCATGAGCGGCTTGCCTGCCTGGAAGGGTGCGCCGGGCGCATACGCCACCACGCGCCCCTTTGTATCCATCACTGCCGTGATCTGAGTGGGATGACGCAGAGTGGCGAACTGAAGCGGAAGAAAGTTGGATTCAATCTGGGAATTGATTGTGTAAAGCCGCTCTGTCAGGGCAAGCTGTTTTGCGGAAGGCAGCCTGCCTGGATTGCTCTGGAACGTGTCACGGAGGGTCCCAGCATCCGCAGTGATTTCACTGGCGTAGGCATTCGGGATGTTGTCAGTTTCGATCAGCATCCATGCAGCGACCCCCGCGAAAAGAAGCTCAGCACCTACAGCAAGGCAAAGCGTCGTGACTGTGAAGGCGAGGGCGATCTTGAATGGGATCTGCCGGAGCGGGTGCGTAACCCACAATACTGCACGCCATAGGGACCCCCTCAATGTTGCTGCGGCAGGCTTGACGTGAGTTCGTGCCCCCTGTTTCATGGGTGCTGAGAGAGGAGTGATCATATCTTGTTTCATCCTTTACACTGCCTGCCTCGTCTTCCATCGTGCTGAGTTTATCAGCGTTCGTTCCGATTGTACCAGTACGGCAATAACAACACTAGGGTCTGGAGACGGAATTTCACTCAGCCTTAAGGATTACTCAGACTTCGCCGCAGTGATTGTGGGTATACTTTTCTTCTATGGCACAACTTTCTTACTAGTACGGCGAATGAAGAACGAGCACTGGCAATAGGGCACGTTGGATATGAAGTTTGAGTGGGATAAAACCAAAGCGGAGCGGAATGAGCAGAAGCATGGAATTAGGTTTCAAGAAGCCATTTCAGTTTTTGACGACCCTCTCTCGGAATTATTTGATGATCTTGAACATTCAGATCAAGAAACACGTTTGATCTTAATCGGCCATTCCGATTCGGGGAGGCTTCTGGTTGTAAGTTTCACAGAGCGTTCTGATGTTACCAGAATTATCAGTGCAAGGTCGGCGACAAGAGGGGAGCAAAAAGAATATGGAGAATGAAATTCGGATCTATGATGATCCAAACGAAGACCTTGACGATAATCTACTTCCTGAATATCACTTTGACTACAGCAAGGCTAAACTAAATCCCTATGCTGCTCGGGCCTTGCGGCGTAAAGCGATCATTTTGGAAACAGACATCGCAGAAATATTTACCACGTCGGAGCAGGTAAACAAGGCCCTTCGGGCATTAATTGAAGCTGTGCCGATACGCACACATCGAGATAAGACCGCTTAACAATCCATGGCACAACTTTCTTATAGTACGGCAAATGAAGAACGGGCGCTGGTCGTTTCCCTGTCCCTGGCAGGCGGCGAGGACGATATGGCGATGCGGCTTTCGGAGCTGCGCGAGCTGGCGATGACTGCGGGAGCACGGGTCGTCGGGGAGTTTTCGCAGTCGCGCCGAGCGCCGGACATGGCGACTTATATCGGGCGCGGCAAAGTCGAAGACCTCAAAGGCGAATTGGCAAGCACGAACGCTGAAATAGTCATCTTCGACGATGAGCTGTCCCCGACCCAGCAGCGGAACCTGACTAATGCTTTGGAGCGGCGTGTTCTCGACCGAACGCAGCTTATTCTTGACATCTTTGCTCAGCGGGCACGCACCCGTGAAGGCAAGCTGCAAGTGGAGCTGGCCCAGCTCAATTATCTGCTGCCTCGGCTGTCTTCCCTGTATACCAAGTTCGAGCGGCAGCAGGGCGGCATCGGCGGACGTGGTCCTGGCGAAACTAAACTGGAAAGCGACCGGCGGCGAGTCAAAGAGCGGATCTCGCTGCTAGGCGGCGAGATCGACGAAATGAAGGAGCAGCGGTCCCAGCAGCGGCAGATGCGTCACAAACTGCCGTTCCCGACGTGTGCACTGGTCGGGTACACGTCGGCGGGCAAAAGCACGCTGCTGAACTTATTGTCCGGCGCGGAAGTGCTGGCGGACCGGATGCTGTTCTCAACACTTGACCCGACCACGCGCCGCGTTGTCCTGCCGCATGGCGGCTGGTCGGTGCTCATGACTGATACGGTCGGCTTCATCCGCAACCTGCCGCATCACCTGGTCGCCTCGTTCCGGGCGACTTTAGAAGAAGTGGTTCAGGCCGATTTCCTGATCCATGTCGTCGACACGGCGCACCCGGAGCGGGAACGCCAGATGCAGGCTGTCTTAGAAGTGCTGACCGAACTGGGAGCAGCGGACAAGCCGATCATCACGGCCTTCAACAAAGCTGATATGGTCAAAGATACGTATGAACTACAGGCTCTGATTACGCAGACCCCGAACTCCTGCTATTTATCGGCGCTGAAACGTGATAATATTCCATTTTTGATGGACCGGATGGAAGCGACTTTGCAGTCCCTCCTAGCAACCGTGACTTTGATCCTGCCCTATGACCGCAGTGATGTCGTCGCGCTGTGCTATGAGATGGGCCGGGTCCATTCCGTTGATTACGGCTCCGAGACAATCACCGTCAAAGCAGACATCGTCAAAGAACTGGCAGGCCGATTGGCCCGCTTCACGCCAGGGTACGTGTCGGATTAGCCAAGAGGCCCCCCCCGCCCCAATTCTGGGGAGCCAGAGTAGGATAGGATAGCGCGTAAGACGGGACAACGTATCCGTATTGCTCTTCTCCGTATTGCTCCCCAGAATTGGGGCGGGGGGGCCTCCCACCGGGTATACTATTATCCGTGTCAGCCTTCAAACTTCCATCTCCTGCCGCTCAGATCCCCAACGCGCCGCTTGACTCTTTAGAAGGCGTGATCGAGCGGATCACGTTCCACAACGAAGACAACGGCTACACGGTGGCACGTCTGCTGCCACCGAACGCCCGTGATGTCATCACTATTCTCGGCAATTTTTCTAACCCCGTCGTCGGCGAGTCGCTGCTCTGCTATGGCACCTGGACTAACCACGCGCAGTGGGGCAGGCAGATGACGGTGGCCCGGTACGAAGTGGTCCGGCCTGCGACTGCGTTTGCAATAGAGAAGTACCTGGGCAGCGGTATGGTCAAAGGAGTGGGGCCTGTCACCGCGAAGCGCATAGTCGCGAAGTTCGGCGATGAAGCGCTGGACATCATTGAATACCATCCCGAGAAGCTGCTGGGCGTTGCAGGCATCGGTGCGAAGACACTGACCAAAATCACGCAGGCGTGGAAAGATCAGCGCGAAGTCAAGAACATCATGCTGTTTTTGCAGTCGCACGGCGTGTCTCCCGCTTACGCGGTCAAGATCTACCGGGCTTACGGCGGCAAGTCGATTGAGATTGTCGAGCGTAATCCGTACCAGCTCGCGACAGACATCTGGGGCATCGGTTTCAAAAGCGCAGACAAGATCGCCCGGGCCATCGGTATTGCGGAAGACGATCCCCGGCGGATCGAAGCAGGAGTCGTGTATGTCCTGAACGAAGCCGTGGAGTCCGGCGGCAATGCCTATCTGACCCAGGCAGAGCTGGCAGCCAAAGCGGAAGAGATACTCGGGGTAGGGGATGTCAATTCTGCCATCAAGATATTGGCTGACTCGGGACGGCTGATCGCAGAGCCGTATACGCTGCTGGGCCAGACCGAGATCGCTATCTATACGCCGTCGCTGCATAAGACCGAGATCGGTGTCGCTGAACGGATCAAGCTGCTTTTGTCCTCGCTCCTGGACCCGTTGATGGCCCCCGCTAAGTCCGACGAATGGCTGTCAGCGCTCTTGGATAAGCATGGCTTCCCACTGTCGGAACAGCAGCGCGAGTCTGTCAAGACCGCTCTGCTGTCTCGCTTCTCCGTGCTGACTGGCGGGCCTGGAACCGGAAAGTGCGTCGCGGGCGAAACACTTGTTTTGACCCGAAACGGGCTGCTCCCGATCCGGGACGTCTGGTGCAGCCAGGCCGAAGAAAGCCTGCCACCGGATAGCTTTCTGAAACATTGCCTGCAAATCATCTCGAAAGACAAAAAAGCATTTACAAGCCACCTTTATTATGGAGGAAGCCGACCCACGGTCAAGTTGACAACACATCTTGGTTTAGAACTAGAAGGCACCCCAAACCACCGGGTTTGGGCAATGAGCGACAGCGGACCAGGATGGATGAGACTGGATGAACTTAGCGCTGGAAGCTATGTTGCCGTGCGGCGGGGCGATGAGTTCTTTGGACAGAATTCGCTTTGCGCGGACATGGCTTACCTGCTGGGCATTATTTCCGGCGACGGCTCCCAAGTTTCGCGCAAAACGCTGGAAATCACGAACAATGACCTTGCTCTTCTGCATCGCTGCCAGGACACTTTCAATTCACACTTTGCCAAGATTGGTATTATCTCACCCAGTCGAAACACGTTTACGCTGCGCGTGAACAGCGTCGAAATTAGACAAACACTGTGCGACTTGGGAGTAAATCGCTGCTATTCGGAAGGAAAAGTCGTTCCTTCCAGTGTTCTGGGGGCTTCCAAAGAAGCCGTTATTTCTTATCTGGCCGGGCTGATTGATACGGATGGGCACATCCAATGCCGTGCTAATGGGCAGATCTCTTTTGAGATCACTTTGAAGAGTAAGGCTCTGCTAACTCAAGTGCAGCTCCTTCTTCTAAACTTGGGAATCGTCACCCGCCTTGCCGCCAAAACAGTTAACTATCGGTATAAAGACACCGACGAAATACGAACTTACTGGCGGCTGACTGCGACCGGCAAAGATGCCGATTTGCTGATGGTACTGATTCCAACCTCCAAAGCGGGTGCCGTTCAGGCGCGTGTTCTGAATGCAAACCGCGACATTGTCCCGATACCCGGACTGTTGATTCGGACGCTATTTACGGCTAACGGGCCAAAGTCCCGGCGGGAATGGTGGGCCTGGAAGCGTGAGATCAAACACCAACGCAAAGCAACCCGTTTGCGGCTGCTGTCTCTTCTCAGCGAAATCGATCCTTCCTGCTGCCTGCCGGAGCGAGAAGCGGTTTTGGAAGCGTGCCGCACCTGTTACTATTGGGATCAGGTAACTAAGACGGAGCCCTCTTGTACGGAAGTCTATGATTTAACGGTGCCGGAAGAAGAGTCTTTTATTGCCGGCGGCTTTGTCAACCACAATACGACCTCCACGAATGCCATTGTCGCGGCGTTCGAGGCATTAGGCAAAGATGTCCTGCTGGCATCACCGACGGGCCGGGCGGCGAAGCGCATGACGGAAGTGACGGGGCGGGAAGCGAAGACCGTCCATCGGCTGCTGGAGTTCGACCCGCAAAATCATGGCTTCAAGCGCGGCCTAGACCTGCCGCTGGAATGCGGCGTTCTGATCGTCGACGAAAGCTCGATGCTGGATATGGTCCTGACTTACTCGCTGCTGAAAGCCGTCCCCGAAGAAGCGCAGGTCGTGTTTGTCGGCGACGTCGATCAGTTGCCCTCGGTCGGACCGGGGAACGTCCTGCGGGACTTGATCGACAGCGGCTGTGTTCCGGTCGCGCGTCTGACCCAGGTGTTCCGGCAGGCCGCCGAGAGCCTCATCATCACCAACGCCCACGCTATCAATGCCGGCAATATGCCTCTTCTTCCACCCCCCTCCGCGAACCGGGACTGTGCCTGGCTCGATGCCGAAGAAGCGGACGAACTGGCCGAGAAAGTAGTCGCCGTCGTCGCGAGAAGCCTGCCCAAGCGCGGCTACGCCCTCGGCGACATTCAGGTGCTGACCCCCATGCAGCGGGGCAGTGCCGGCGCGGCCCATCTCAACACGCGCCTTCAGGAAGTCCTTAATCCCGCCCGCCCCGGCACCGATGAAATCCAGCGTGGCCCGCGCCTGTTCCGGGTGGGAGACCGCGTGATGCAGATCGTCAACAACTACGACAAAGCCGTCTACAACGGCGACATCGGTGCGGTCGTCGCCGTCAACCACGAAGACGAAATCTTAACCGTCGCCTACGCCGACGCTCAGGGCACCAACGAAGTCATCTACGAGTTCGCCGATCTAGACGAGCTGACACTCGCCTACGCTTGCTCGATCCATAAATGCGTCGCTGGATACGAAAAAGTTTGGACCGAAAACCGCGGCCTTGTACCCTTGCAGGATATTATTCCCGGCGACAGAGTTTTGACAGAAGATAACTCTTTCCAGCAGGTCATCCGCGCCGTACCAACTGGCCGTAAGCGGATCATTCGCATTAAAACCCAGTGTGGCTTTTCGGTTGACGTCTCCCACGAACACCCGATCATGGTAGGAGAAGAAAATGGCCCTAAGTTTGTAACTGCGAGTGAGCTGCACGTCGGACAGTTTGCCTGCATCAGCCGTGGCGAGGCTGAATCTTCTTTGGAAATCCCTTTGCCGCCGCTTCCTGCATCTGGGTTTCGAAAGGATAGCCTCATTCTGAGCCTTCCTGCTCACCTAGATAACGACCTTGCTTGGTTGCTGGGTGCTCTCATTGGCGATGGGTCGTATCGTGACCGGAAAGACGGAACGGTTGAATTTATCAACCAAGACCAACAGGTACTTTGCAAGTATCGCGCTATCCTAGAAAGCTACGGCCTTCGGGTCTGCCGCTACGCCCCGGTCTCGCGCAGTGCGGAACGTCTTTATGTGATTTCCCGTGTCTTCCGGCAGTGGCTTTGCCTGCTTGGCTTAGATTACCATACAGCCTGTATGAAAGACGTACCGGCCATTATCTTTCAATCAAACGCTGATCTGCGGGCGTCTTTTTTGCGCGGCTTGTTTGATACTGACGGCAGCGCCGGAACAGGGACTTGCCGCACTTGTCGTTTTGTCACTTGCTCCCCGGCTTTGGCGAAGCAAGTCCAATTGCTCCTGCTGTCGCTCGGTATTGTGGCACAGCAGAGAAAATCGGGTCCAAATGCCTATTGTGTGGGTGTCAGTGGAACTTCTTTAGCTCGGTTTGAGAATCGGGTCGGCTTTTCGATTGACTACAAAACTGAGCGGCTTCAAGCAATTTTGATGCAGGCCGGGAATGCGCCTCTGAAAACAAACATGGACTTTATTCCCGGCAGCACGGCTCTGGCGTCAGAAGTCTCCGCATCAATGAAACAGCACTTTGGATCAAGCCGGGGCATCAAAGGGAAAGGGGTATGGGCAAATGGACAGGCGAACATTGGTCATCTCCTAGACCGAGTCAAGCGAGAGAAGAAGAATTTGTCTTACAGTAACGTCCAGACTTTGATCGGCCACCTAGAAGGGCTAGGAGCTGACGTCCCGGATGCTCTGCGCCTAGCTGCAGACTCCCGCTACTTCTACGACTGCATTACTTCTGTGGAAGAACTCGAAGAAGAGGCAGAAATGTACGATATCGAAGTCGAAGGCGTTCATTCATTCGTGGCAAATGGTTTTGTCTGCCACAATTCTCAGGGTTCAGAATATCCTGCTGTCGTGCTGGCTGTCCATACTCAGCATTTCATGCTTTTGCAGCGTAATTTACTCTACACTGCCTTGACCCGCGCCAAGAAGTTCGCCGTCCTAATCGGCCCGAAACGCGCCATCGCCATGGCCGTCAAGAAGCAAAGCGACATTCACCGGCACACGCGGCTCAAAGAGCGTTTGCAGGGAATGATTTGAGTCGTTGACAATCGCTTCACGAACGCTCATACTGTGTTCGGACTCTTGAGAACTGTTCGCGTGGTTTAAATAAAGGAGAATCTTGATGAGAAAATGGGAAGTGCCGGCCGCCTGCGCTGCCGTGTTTTTACTGTGCTGTGGGACAAACGCGTGGGCTAAAACAACGACGTTCACCGGCACGATGAAGACCCAGCTTGACTTCAACCGTACTTACACGGTCGATGTCGGCGAACCGATCCAATCGCTGACGCTGAGTATCCCCATGCCGCAGCCTGGATCGGTTTTCAGCTATGCCGAAACTGCGGGTCAGGCGACGATCGATTCCAGTATTCCGCCCACCAGCGAAACAGACGTGATAGATAATTTCGGCAATGCTCTGCACATTGTCGAGTACGATAACGTGCTGCCCCAAACAATTACCGTTCATGTCAATATCACAGGCATTGCGCTGGCCGCCGATTTATCCCAGCCGATCCCGCTCTCCCCGCTGCCTGTCGCTGTGGTGGGGGACGAAGCGAATGCCTACCTTCAATCCACGGAACATAGTCAAAGCGACAATGAAGCCCTTTGTGCCCTCGCGCATACGATCACCGCTGGAACGACCGACGAGGCGGGGGCGGCACGTTCGATATCGCGTTGGATGCTCGCAAATATCACCTGCGATGCAGGCGGACCAACGGTTCGTACCCCAGCGCTGACGGTTTTGACGGACCACAAAGCGAAGTGCGACGGCTGGGCGAATTTGTTTATGGCCCTAGCCCGCGCTTCCGGCATTCCTGCGAGATATGCCGCCGAGTACTGGATCTCGCCCCAAATCGCTTATACCGGTGTCCCGAGCGTTCCCCCGCAAGTCGCTTCCGACCACACGCATTCCTGGGTTGAGCTTTGGTATCCCGGCACCGGGTGGGTCCCCTATGAGCCGCAGATGACGGCAGGTTTTGTGGACACCCACCATCTCCGTGTCTGGCAGCTTCCTGACAGTGGAGACTCCGTCAAGACCCTGAAGTTCACAGGAACCGGCCAGACAAAACCCGATGTCAGCTTCAAGCTGACCTCTGCGTTTGTCAACATCGCCGACACCCTGGCGCTGACCCCCGCCGGAGTGACCGATCCAGACGATGCGAAACCCCTTTACACCCGCAAGTGAGTAACAGCCACCGGCACACCCGGCTAAAAGAGCGCCTGCAAGGTATGATCTAGGAATAAAGAGGGTGTAAAGGCTCTCGAAGAACCTGTACGGGCTAATGGACGAAGAGATCGCGATTGTGGAAGGGACTGGGTAAACCATGCATTGAAACGCATGGCTACTCGGCGGAGACGCCAGAAAGTCCCGCTTCGCAGGACTAAAATCGGGAGGGTAGGGACAAGCCCTACACCCTACACAAAGGATTTCTTATCCCCGCGAAGCGGTGATCACTGGCGTCTGCGCCGGTTAGCCGTGCGTTTCAATGCATGGTTTTTGGACAGTAAAAAGAGGCGGGATTGGAACAAACGATCAAAGTTTTGGATACGGCTGCACTGCTTCAAGACCTGCCGCAAGACGGTCTCCAGCGCGGTCAAGTGGGAACTGTTGTCGAACAGCTTGCGCCGGATGCCTGTGAGGTGGAATTCGTTGCTCAGGACGGTCAGACGTATGCTTTGCTTCCGCTCCGTGCGGAACAGTTTATGGTACTGCACTATGAGCTAGTTCAAGCCGTTAGATGATGGATTACTATACCGATTGTTACTTTTTGACAAGAACCTATAGACTAGCCCGACCTGAAAAGGCCGGGTTTTCTACTTTCACTTGACATCGACTTCCCCTCATGCTATACTGCACGTAAAGCACTTTGTTTTGTAAAGTATAGACACTGAGGAAACTGCCCATGCCCGCTCTGCTCGCTCCGCTGGAAGAAGCCCGTGAAAATCTGCGCGTCATCCGGCAGACCATGGAACGCTCGACTAAGTACTCGACGCTCTCCGGTCTGTCCGGCGTGCTCATCGGCTTGACGGCGATTGTCAGCGTTCTCCTCACTCACAGTATATTGAACGGACGGTTTCAGGCCCATCAGACATTAGCCTCGATTTATCCGAAGCTTGGCCTTCTGTGGCTGATCGAGCTGGCGCTGGCGGTCTGTATCGAGTTTGCCTGCAATAAGCGGCGGGCACGGCATATCGGCAAGCGCGTGGCGTCGCCCCTGGGAGCGCATATTCTCGTTGCTGCCGTGCCGTCGTTTGTAGGCTCAGCGGCTCTGACTGTCTTCTTCGCACTGCATGGGATGCTGCCGTTTGTTTGGGGTATCTGGATGCTGACTTACGGCCTCGCGATCTGCGCGGTGGGTCTGTTTTCTGTTCGGCCCGTCTCGTACTTAGGCGCGGCATTCGTGATGGCCGGAGCGATTACGCTGCTGCTGCCGGTGCAGTACGGCCTCTTCATGATGGGGCTGACCTTCGGCGGCTTCCACATCGGCTACGGCGTGCTCATGGCGAAAAGACACGGATGGTGACCCAATGACAGCCATTCCCTTAACTGCCCCCACAGGATACGCGGCACTGGTCGAGTCACTGGAATCTCTCGATGAAGTGATTCACCAGAAAGTGCGGCTCGGCATTATGTCCGCGCTGATGGCACGTGGCGACGCCGACTTCCGCTTTCTGAAAGAGACGCTCAGTGTCACCGACGGCAACCTGTCGATCCATTTGAGCAAGCTGGAAGAAGCCGGTTACATTGTCAGCGCCAAAGAGTTTATCCGCAAAAAGCCACATACGACCTATGCGCCGACCGAAGCGGGCCGGACTGCGTTTCATGCCTATCTCAGCTCGCTGGAGCGCATTGTTCAGTCGGCGGGGCATCAGTAAATGCGTCCTGTCCCCAATGTCATTTGGAACCTGTTCCTCGCGGTCATCCCGGTCGTGCTGGCTTTTGTGATCGCGCGGGGGGCACGCCGTGACCGGCAGGAAACCGGCAATATTCGGTGGGTCCTTTGGGGACCGCTGGCGTTTCTCTGGCTGATCCTCCTGCCGAACTCCTGCTACCTGCTGACGGAATGGCGTCACTATTTAGACACGCTGACCGTCAGTCCGCTGTTTGCCCAGGCCCACCAGAGCGGGGATGGACGCCTTGATTTTTTTCTGGTGACCAGCTTCTACCTCGTTTACAGCGGAGCGGGCCTGCTGGCATTTTTCATGGCTGTCTGGCCCCTGGACCGTTTGACCCGTGTCCGTCTGGGCTGGCTCGGCGCACTGCTGCGGCCCATGATCTTCCCACTCTGTGCCCTCGGCGTCTATTTGGGCCTGATGCGAGGCCGCTTCAATTCCTGGGACCTTGTCAACGGTTCGCGCCTGGCGGATCTGCTGACAACCACGGCGCAGGTTTTCCAGCACCCGTTCCTGCTGGGCCTCATTTTAGCCTTCGGTGCCCTGCTGTGGCTATGCTATGTCCTGTTTGATATCTGGATGGACGGCCTCGCCTGGCGTCTCGCCCACCGCCATGCCCGCCGCGCTGCTGCTTTAGAAAGCGCCTCTCTGGAGAAAGCTTCGACAAAGAAAGATTCAAGCCATGCTTCTGTGTGACCCTGCCGTCTGCCGCCGCCTGCTTCGCCGCCTGTCTCTGGCTGAGCTGCTAGCACTCTACGAGCGCACCGTCTGCCTGTATGTCCCTCTCGCCGAAGCCGTCTCCGAAGAGATCGACTCGCGGCTGCTTGGAAGCTGAGGTGCCAGGTGTATGAAACACCCGGCAGTGAAGTGCAGACGCCCTCCGGGCTGAAGACAACTGCGTTGGCCGTAATCCATAGCCCGGAGGGCGTCAGCTTTTCATTGCCGTGGGTTTTATACCCCCGGTTACTTTTGTACAAAAATCATATGACGAAATCTTGGCAGTGTGGGTACAATAAGAGTAACTTCGTTGCTTTTGGACCACTCTTAGAAAGAAGCTGTCTCATGAAAAGTTTACGCTCTAATTCTTCGCGTCTTTTTCTAGCTGCCGGAGCACTGGCAGCGTTCGCTGCACTGCCGCAGAGCGCTTCGGCGCAGATTAATTATGGCAATATGCGGTCCGGTGCAGTGACGGCGCAGGGGCAATCCGCAGCAGCACAGCCGCCGGTTCAGATGCGTCCCGGCCCCATTGTCCGTGGGGCAGCCCCTGTGTACCGCAGTGCGCCCGTCGCGAATTCAGGAACGCAGTATGGTGGCACACCCGTTTATAACCGCAGGCCGGTTTACAATCAGCCGCCTGTCTATAGTCAGTCGCCAGTCTATAATAATGGCTCCGGGTACGGCTATGGGGGTGGCAGCTACTATGGAAATGGTTCTTATGGCAACGGGGAATATGGATACGGCGGGGGAGTCAACCTGCCGATTATTACGCCACCGTCCGGCGCGTACTATCCGACTTTTGGCGGGGGATATGGCCGGCAGAGTTCGCCGCCGATTGGGCCTGCGAACGGCTATTTTACACACCCAATCCCCCCAGTCGGGCCGGCAAACGGGTTCTTCAGTGGTCAGGCACCGATCACAGGCGGTGGTCCGGCACTGCTGGGCGGCTACTATTACGGCAACTACTGCAATGTCGGTTCGCCGTATAATACGTATCCCTCCGTGTATTCCGACTATTCCGGGTTCCCTCAGTATATCTATAACCCGGATGTGACTGTGTATGATAATTCGTATAACCCTGTCTATATGACCCCGTACCTGCCGTTCTATACGCCGGTCTACCAGGCTACCTACAACCAGAACAATTATTATGTCGCCACTCAGGGGCGCGTCGATGACTTACAGGCGGGTGGCGAACGTGCGAAAGAGGCTTTGCAGCATGCCTACCCAGCCAACTCGTTCCAGGCGGCGTTTGCTGATATTGCTCAGGCCTGGACTGGCAGTGACATTTCGATGGTGCGAAGCCATCTGCGTGATTCAGACACGCGCATCAGTGTCTTTCTAAATGGGAAGTATTCGTATTCGATTGCTTCCAGCGATTATTCTCAAATGACACGGGATGCGCTTGACCGACTGCACACTGTCTCGTTTACGTTCACTCGGCTGCGGAAAGCGAAAAACGGTGATGTGACTGCTTATGGCACTCATGTCTACCAGGTGGCTGACAGCAGCGGCGGCGCAGACACCGGAACCGTGCCTTTTGACCAATCAGGCACCGATAATTCTGCTCCCTATGACCAGACGAACGATCCCGCATTAGGCACGCAGAAGACTATTTATGTCTCCTACACGCTGCGACGCTATGCAGGCGAGTGGGACATTGTCACTATCGATTCTGCAAGCCACGACCTGTCCAAGACTGCGGAATAGTTCCGCTGTTCTCCCTATTTGAAGATGACGCAATCGACGCGGGAACTTTTTCTGCGTCGATTGCGTCATTTTATTCGTAACCAACTCCCGTATTTTTACCAGTACTACCCCGCTCTAGGAGGACTCCCACTTGATTTTCCATCGGCCATGCCGAACTAGCACAGCGCTGCCGCTTGCCCTATTGACATCAGCGGCGTTGACGACCGCTTTTCTGCCCGCTTCCAGCCTGGCACAATCGCCTGCCCGAACAGTCAAGGCGATGACGCCGCTGGCCCCCAAAGTCTTCGGGAAATCTGAGCCGGTTCAGACTTTGCTGGTTCATGACAGCCTGCCGGTCATGGGCACCAACAATGGTGTCCGGCTGTGGGTGCATGGCGACGGCAGCCATGCCGACCTGCGTGTCCGCGTGCTTGCTCCAAGCCGCATGGTGTCCCCAGCCTCCGATCCGCTGCCCCGCGATGTCTGGATCTCGGAGCCGGTTCCGATCAGCTTCACAGGCTGGCACGAGGTCGTGCTGCCGAAGTCAAACTTTACGCTGCGGGCGGCACCGCCTTTATCGAAATCCCTCGATCTGGCACTCCCTGCCGACGCTCAGGCGGTTTCAGACATGGATGACCCGCAGCCGGACTGGTCTTCGGCCAATGGACTAGCTTTGGATATTACGACGGCCCGGCAGTCGACTTTGATCGTGGATGACGCGGCCTGGGTGACATTAGACGCTGGGGGTGAAGGGACTGTCAATACTCCGATTCCCAGCGCAGATTTAAGCAATGTCGGTGCCTGGCAGCCCGTCGGAACGCCTGACGAGACAAATGCCGTCAGCTATGGCCTGGCGACTCAGCCAGGCTTGACCCATGGCGGGCGTGTCGCATTCCGCCTGACCGTGACCCCGCCTGGATTAGATCGAAAAGGACGCCTTTTCTATGTTCAGGAGACGATTGCGGCTTCGAAGAAGTCCTATTTAGTCTGGACACCGGCGACCCTGTTTGACCGCGTGCTGCCGTCCTCACTGCCGCCCCCGACCGGTGCAAATTCAGATTTGACCGTTTCAGCCTGCGCGGAACAATCGCAGGCGACCTCGTTCTGCATTTACGCGCCGACAGCTCTGACAAATGTCATTGTCTCGCTGCCCCAGGACTTGCAGGGCATCGGCCGGGTGCTGCCCAAGTCTTCAGTCGACATCCATGTCGTCAAAGTCTGGGAACAATCCGGTGCCGGCCCGCTGCGAGATCCGGACACGGCGGCGGCTGTCCCTGAGCTTCTCGTCAAAGATGACCGGGTTCCACTGAGCGGCCCGAGTCCTGACGCCCGCCTGACCGGCCCGGCGGTCTGCAACATCCCGCCGGATACGAGCAAGCAGTTCTGGGTGACTGTTTCCGTGCCTCGCAACACGCCTCCCGGCCCCTATACAGGCCGGATCCTGGTCAGCGGTCATGGCCTGCCTGGCCCGTTCGTCGTCCGCCTAGCGCTGACAGTCCTGCCGCTTCGCCTGCTGTCGCCTGCTAAGCAGTATGGGCTTGACCTGCGCTCTCGCCTCGATACGCCGCCGGCAGTTCTGCCTTCCGCCGATGGTCAGGATCTCGTAACGGATTTTGTTCCGAAAGACGTTCTGGACAGTCAGCTTGCCGACATCTACGCCCACGGCTTCACGATTGCGACGCTGTACGATTCGCCGGATACGCTCTGGGATGCGATGACCGAGTACAAAAACTACGGCCTCGGCACTGCCTACAATTTGTACAAAGGAAACGGCGATCCGCAGACTCTGGAGAAGCAGCGCAGTGACCATAGTGACCCGGCACTGACCTACTACACGCCGCCGGAACCGAATGCAGGCGCGGCGGCCCGGATGGCACCGCTGGAAAAGCTCGGCATTCCGAATGTCACCTATATCCCGCATCAGGACGATTTCACGGCGCTTGGGACAGATACCGACATCGCGGTCTACAACCGCGACTCCGAGTATCCACAGCAGCTCCTGCGTACCAACGGCCAGCGCGTCTCCATGACACGCGACTGGTGGTACTGGCCGGCGACCAATGCCGACCCGAAAACCAATCGCGTGGACACCGGCATCCTGCTCTGGAAAGCCAACCTGTACGGCGCATTCCTGCCGGATTACCAGACCGCATTCGGCAACGATCCTTACGATCAAACGTCGGCAGGCGCGAGTCCGTCGAAGGTCGCGTTTCGGCCACTGATGCTCACATATCCCGTCAAAGGCGGTCTGCTGGACACGCTGCAATGGGAAGCCTGCCGCGAGGGTGTCACCGATGTCCGGTATCTGACGACGATGTACGCTGCCCTGCGCGAGTGCAAGGACGCCCACATTGCCAAGCCACTGGCGACGGAGTCTGAAACCTACGTCAAGACCTTCCTGACCAAGCCTCTTGCTAACTTGCCTGAAGGGGATTACGATACGTTTCGGACCCGCGTCGCCACCTATGCGGTGCGATTGCGCTCTGCTGTGGACGCCTACAACAAGGCTCACGGCATCCGTTAATCCGCGCCGCTCCCCGGAAGCCGTCCGGTCTTCGTGTTCCGAAGACCAGGCGGCTTTTGTGCTATACTGGCTGTAAGCGCTCACTGCGAGAGAAACTATCATGCAAAAAGCAAAGCACCTAACAAAAATCGTTCCCGCATCCACCGGTAACGGCAACGGCATCCATCAAGAACACAAATGGGTTCCTGGTGATCCTCCTGAGAAGCACCCACTTTTCGTCCTTGCGGGAAAATATAAAGATGATCCTCTTTTCAACGAGACTGTTGAGTTGATGAAAAGACTTCGGCAGGAAGAACTTGAGCGCGACATTAAGGCTCTCGAGGATGCGGAGTAACATGTTC
>JBPBQB010000040.1:0-24307 GCA_050954545.1 Janthinobacterium lividum
GTGAGATCGTCACCGCATTTGCCGACGCCGCCAAGCGCTCCGATGCCGCCGGGTTTGACTGGCTGGAACTCCACGGCGCTCATGGCTACCTCATGCATGAGTTCCTGTCTCCACTCTCAAATCAGCGCACCGATGAGTACGGCGGCAGCTTCGAGAACCGCATCCGCTTCGTGCTGGAAACAGTTCGGGCCGTTCGGGCTGTCTGGCCGGAAAACAAGCCCCTGACCGTGCGCTTATCGTGTACGGACTGGACAGAAGGCGGCTGGACCCTCGACGATTCCGTCGAGCTTTCGCGGCGTATGAAAGCGGACGAGGTAGATTTAGTGGATTGCAGCACCGGCGGCAATGTCTCAAACGCCCAGATCCCCGTAGGAGCCGGCTATCAAGTGCCGTTTGCTGAGGCTATCAAGCGTGACGCAGGCATCGCCACAGCCGCCGTCGGTATGATCACGTCGCCGATGCAGGCCGACGAGATCATTCGCAATGGCCGGGCCGACATCGTCCTGCTGGCCCGCGAGTCCCTGCGCGACCCAAACTGGCCGATCAAAGCCGCCCTGGAGCTGCACAAGAAAGACAAGGCTCCTATCCCGGTCCAGTATGCACGGGCGTTTTAGAGTGGGATGATCGCTGTGGGACTAAAGTCCTACGCTGTGGGGCGAAGCGCCTAATGTCCGCCTTCGCGGACAGGGAGCCGAACAGCGATGATGGTCTGCTCCCTCTCGAAAGGTCGAGACTTGGCGTCTGCGCCCCACAGCGTAGAGCTTTAGTCCCACGGCTTTTTATAAGCTGACTCAAGCTCTAAGCCTGTGGCAGCAGTTCGGTGCGGTATTTTGGAGCAAGAGCGACTGCTTTTTCTCGGAATGCCGCTTGTGCTGCTTCGTCGAGTTCTGGGGGCGGTGTCGTCCGAGTAGCGACGGGGACACCGACCTCCCGGAAGAAGTCTTCCTGCCCGGCTGGGGAGCAGAGACACAGCAGACGCACAGGCTGATCTGACACATTATGGAACTGGTGCGGCGCATTGGCCGGGATGTGCACGGACTCACCGGCTCTCACTTTAGATTTTTCACCTCGGAAAGTCGCTTCCATCTCTCCTTCGAGCAGTGTAAACGTCTCCTCAAAGTCATGACGATGCGGCGGCGGACCGCCGCCGGGCGGGATATGCATGTCGATCAGGCAGTAGCGGCCCGCGGTGTCCTTGCCTGACAGCAGGACCGTATAGGTATCCCCGACAAGCCCGATATGCGGCAGGCTCTCGTCTTCATCAGGCCGTGCAAGCGTAAGGCTTCGCTGAAGATCATCCGCCGGAATAGGCTCGGCAGTTTCTCTGTTATCGTTCATCAAAGCGTTTCCTCTCAGATCCAGCGGGCATTCGGGCCAAAATCGGCGCGGTAGTAATCACTGACATGGGTTCCCGGCGGGAAGATGGTGTCTAACTGCTTGCTGTCGTCTTCCGTCACTGTAATCTCTAATGCCGCTAAGTAGTCCGTCATCTGCTCCTGCGTCCGGGGACCGATAATAGGGCTGGTGACTCCGGTCTGCGCCAGACACCAGGCCAGGGCCATCTGCGCCGGAGCGACTCCCCGCGCCTCGCAGAACACGATATACTTCTCGACCGAAGCCAGCGCCGTGTCGTTGTCCCGGCTGTTAAACGCCCCTTTTTCGTACCGTGCTCCGGCAGGACGCGCTTGATTTAACCGATACTTCCCCGATAGCAGCCCGCCCGCGATCGGTGCCCACGGAATGACCCCCACCCCGTAAGTGCGGCAGGCCGGCAAAAGCTCCCGCTCGATCCGCCGGTCCAGCAGATTATACGGCGGCTGTTCGCAGACAAATCGATTGAGATGCAGCTCTTTCGAGGCCCAGAGCGACTCGACCAACTGCCAGGCCGCAAACGTGCTGGTGCCGAGATAACGCACTTTGCCCGACTTCACCAGGTCATCCAGCGCCCGCAGCGTCTCATCGATCGGGATCGCCGATTGTGGCCGATGGATCTGATACATATCGATATGGTCTGTCCCGAGCCGCCGCAGACTATCTTCGCAGGCTTTGATCAAATGGAACCGATGACTGCCCCAGGCATTCTGGTCCGTGTCATCCATTTTGTTGAAGCCTTTGGTTGCGAGAAACACTTTGTCCCGCTTGCCGTCCCGCGCCAAAGCCTTCCCGACAATCGTCTCTGATTTTCCGCGCGAATAGACATCGGCAGTATCTAAGAAATTGACCCCCGCGTCCATCGCCTGATCGATGATCGCAAACGATGCCGCTTCATCCGCATCGTCCCCAAAGTTCATACACCCGAGGCAAAGCGGGCTGACCCGTACCCCCGTCCGTCCCAACACGCGATACTCCATACATTTCTCCTTACTAAGCTGGATGCGCTTCCACTGGTATTAATCCAAGCGTGACACTCATAAACAGGGCAGCATCTTGATAAGCCTGTTCATATTCCGCTTTTGTCGGCTCCATCTGCATACCCAGATAACGAAACTGAGTAGCGTATTCTGTTAGACGCTTTCCGGCGTTGTCTAATGCCGCATAATCTGTGGTAAGCCGGGCGGTTTCTAAGATCAGTTCCGTTAAATCATGAGTTTTGCGAACTCGAACATCACTATAAACCAGATAGCCTTTGACTGCCTTTTCCGCTGCCTGCTGACAGTGATAAACTGCCGTGTCAAACAGAGGGTCGTCTCCCTCAGCAAGCCGTTGTGCCGAGGCCAGATCGTGCTGCGCTTTAATGAGCCATTTTTGCACCATGACGCGCTTCGCTTCATCCATAAAGTTTCACTCCACATTCCAAGATTTCGCTTTCCAGCGATGCATAGACCCGGCTGGCCCAATCTACTTCAGCTTGTGTTTTCACTAATATATCTTTAGATACTCTAATATCACTTAGGCAGCCTCTCGCCCGCAGCCCGCGCTCCATATATGACTCATCGCTGTCCGGCACGATGACAAACAAATCCACATCGCTGTCTTCGTTCGGTTTACCCCAGGCATGAGAGCCAAATAAGTAGATTTGGCAAGGATGGAACTCAGCGACTAATCGCCATGTCATTTCCTGCAAAATGGTTTCCACTTCAGCAATCATACTCTACGCTCTTTGCTCGGATTCGAGCCGGTCTCGCAATATGCGTGATTTAATACTGCCAGACGGAATGCAATAGGGGCATGGACAGAATGGCTTCATTGTGTGTGATTTGGGCATATATCGCCAGCCGACAGTCTGCGGAAGTGCGCGTGTCTTCTTGATTTCCTTGCTGGAAATCGAACGCGGAACGACAATTTCCCAGCCTTCGGCATCTGTAAGTTCCATTAAGACTTTGATTGCTTCTCCCGCAGGCATCTCCCGGTGTGGCTCGTTGTAATGGCCTATCCAAACCGGCTCATCAGATTTGAGGGCAAAGTAAATACCAACCATAGTGCGTTGCTCCCCTCGTTTCAATTCCCGAAGCCATTGGTGTGTCATGTGAAAATTGCCTGGCAAGATAGGCATACAATAAACAGCATGAGCAACTTCTTCATAGCCGGCCTGTACCCGCAGACGCCGCCGCGTCCCTTTGATTGCGTGCGCGATGATACGTTTAACATCGCGTTCCGGTGCAAGGTGTACGAATATTGGCATGATTATTCACCCACGCGCTGCCGCATCCCCCAATATAGCTCACGCTGCATTTCTTCCTCTGTCCAATCTTCCCCTTCTCGCGGATAGTCTTCGGGCTTTAGCGAATTTGCTCCGTTGCTCAGAATAGGGTTCTGGTCTAAAATCAGGCGCAAGTAGTCCATGACATCCTGACCTCTGCGGGCGGCTTTTTCGCGGAGTTGGTGTTCCAGATCGGGTGGCAGTTCAATCATCGGTTTTCCCTTTCGTGTCCTATGTCTTCTCTAATTTCGCGAAGCCTAAATCGAGCTTCTTCATGCCGACTGCGCCCATGAACTGGACTTTGACGACGGTGGGGCTGTCGAAGCCGACGACGAAGCCATCGCCGAAGGTGGCGTGGCGGACTTTCTCGCCGAGCGCGAACGGCAAGGCCTTGGGATTTACGGATACGGCGGATTTGCGGGCGCTGTCCCGGTTGAGATCGTCCCACTTCGGCGCGGTCTGCGACTCCGGCCTGCGGCTGCCTTCCGTAATGGTAGGAGTGTAATCCTCAATCGCGCCCCGGCGGGACGATTTGGCTAAAAACAGTCCCATTGGGATTTCGGAGACGAAGCGGGAAACGGGGTTGCGCTGGACGTTGCCGAAGATCATGCGGGAACCGGCATAGGACATAAACAATTCTTCTTTGGCCCGGGTGATCCCGACATAACACAGCCGCCGCTCTTCTTCGAGTTCCACCTGACTGCCCATCGCCCGGAAGTGCGGGAAGATGCCTTCTTCGAGGCCAGTTAAAAAGACAACTGGGAATTCTAAGCCTTTGGCGGCGTGCAAAGTCATCATGGTTACGGAGTTCGCCGTGTCTTCGAGGCTGTCGATATCGGAGACGAGTGAGACGTTTTCGAGAAACGCGGACAGCGACGGGTTGCCGTCTTCGCCGGACTGCTGCTGCTCGAACTCTTTAGCAACGGAGATCAATTCGCCGACGTTCTCCACGCGGGATTCGGCTTCAGGTGTTTTATCTTTCTTCAGGTCGGCTAAGTAACCAGTTGTGTCTAAGATATTCTGGACCAGCGTAGACACCGGCTGAGTATCGCGCTTGGCCGTGAGATACTCGACAATCTTGACAAACGCATGAATACTGTTCTTGGCCCGTGCGGGCAGATCGATCTCGTTGGCCCGGCGGCAGGCGTCCCAGAACGCGATTTCGTGGCGTCCGGCGAAGCTGCCGACTTTCTCGACTGTCGTCGTGCCAATCGCCCGCGCCGGGACATTGATAATCCGCCGCATCGACAATCCATCATACGGGTTCATCAGCACCCGCAGGTAGGCGATCAAATCTTTGATCTCACGCCGCTCGTAGAACCGGACCCCGCCGACGATCTTGTAGGGGATTCGGTAGTTGATAAACTGCTCTTCCAGCGCCCGCGACTGGCTGTTGGCTCGGTAGAGTACGGCAAAGTCCCTGTAGTTCCGGTCGCCGGTGATTGTCCCTTCGCGCACGACATTGACCACGGCGACAGCTTCTTCCACTTCGTTTGGCGCTTCCACCAGTGCAATGCTTTCGCCGTCGCTTTTGTCCGTCCACAGCCGCTTGTCCGCCCGTCCCCGGTTGTTGCGGACGACATGATAGGCGGCGTCGAGGATGGTCTTTGTGCTGCGGTAGTTCTGTTCCAGTTTGATAATGGTGGCGTCGGGGAAGTCCCGTTCGAAGTTCAGGATGATCTGGACATTTGCGCCCCGGAACGCATAAATCGAGTTGTGAACGACAATCCCGCCAGCGACATAATTGCGGAGATTAGCAACGGAGAGATCGTAGGTCTTGCCCGTGTATTCCTCTTCGGTAATGGATATGATTTGGCTGTCAGTGATGATCAAAATTGGGTCTGGTATGATGCCGGGAATAGGCATCGAAGCGTTCGCGTCCGAAGTTTTGCCCAGCATTTTACGGGCGTAAGCAATTTGTATTTCGTCGTCAGGATGATCTGCCGCAGACCGCATAGACGGGTAGTTCATAGCTCGATCTGAAACTTCCACGATGATAGGAAGCTTGTGCCATTCAGTAATCTGTTCCGCCCGTGCTGTGCCAAAGCTGCTTCTGCCAATTCGTGCTGTGACGCTGACTTCCGGCAGATCACGCCGCCGTTGCAGCATTTTGGCGTAGGTCCACGCGTCGTCGTGCCTGTTAAACCGGGCCTCATCACAATTTGCGGCCACGCTAAATCGCACCGGCTCACAATCTTCATCAAAACTATATGCAGGCTGAGGCTTCCCAAAGAACATAGTAAAATGCACCGGCTCACAATCAGCCCGCCGACTCATAATCCTGCCTTCTTGGCAATCGTAGAACTCAAAGTCGAACTTGCGCCATTCATCTTCTGGCGCTGCCTCAATAAGGTCGCCGAACATCACATGATTGGGCGTGACGCGCACGGTTGCGCCCTGTTGCGTCTGGATATTGCGGACTGGCCCCGAGTAATCATTCACCATCACCTTCTCAACAACCGCAGGAGCGAGGTGCGGGCCGCCGCAGGCGGCTAGGACTGTGTCGCCTTCTTTGATCTGCTCGACCGGCACGTAGCCGTTCGGAGTCAAAATCGGAGTGCCTTCGACGACGCATTGGTCATCATCACCGACGACGCAGATGTTTTTGTGCTTGCCGCTGAACAAGCTCAAAAGCTGGTACTGGCTGTCGTTGACGTCCTGGAACTCGTCGCAGTGGACGTAGTGGAAGCGGTTCTGGTAATGCTCGCGGGCCTTTTCGGAGTCACGCAGAAGCTGGACGGTCTTCATGATGAGATCGTCGAAATCGAGGGCACTGGACAGAGTCAGCTTCTGCTGGTACAGCTCATACGCCCGGCCCACGGCCCGCTCATAGGGGGAGGCGCTGAAGTCGTTGAGAATATCCTGGGGCGTCTGCAAAGTCTCTTTGGCTTTGGAAATGGCAGAGAGCACGGCGCGGGGGGCGTACTGCTTGTCGTCCAAAGACAGCTCGCGGACGGCTTCTTTGACAAGAGCCAATTGATCGCCGTCGTCGTAGATCACGAAGTTTTTGTCCAAACCGATCATCGACCCGCGCTCACGCAGGCAGCGGGCGCAGAGGGAGTGGAATGTTCCCGCCCAGAGGTCACGCATGGCGAGGTCGCCGACGAGATTGGAGATGCGTTCCTTCATCTCCGCAGCGGCTTTATTGGTGAACGTCACGGCGAGAATGTTGTAGGGACGGACATAGCGCTCTTGAATGAGATACGCGATGCGTTTTGTCAGAGCGTTGGTCTTCCCCGACCCAGCCCCGGCAAAGATCAGCACCGGCCCGCTGTCATGCAGGACCGCCTGCTGCTGCGGCTCGTTGAGTCCGGCGAGGAGAGGAGATTGGCGTTGTTCGGGAGTCTCGAAAGTCATGGCGAGATTATACCCGAGACAGCCCCCCAGCCCCCAATAATGGGGGAGCAAGATATGGGAAATGCCTTACTCCGGTTCTTCATTGCTCTGGTTCCCCAGTATTGGGGTGGAGGGGCCTATCGCGTTCCATATGCAGGAATGCCACCCGTGTACGTCGAACTTGCGCCTATGCTGCCTACAAACACCCGCCGATTGACCTCCTGCGCTGTTCCCGCCGTCTGCTTCATGCTTCTCGGCAGTGCCGCACTGCCTGCCTGCGCTGACACGCCTGACCATCAGGCGGCGAAGTTTGCGTCTGGGGACGGCAATATTTTGTATCTCGCCGCCGCTGTCGGACTGCCGCTGCTGTCTGATGGGCGCTATGGGACAACGCATTCCCTGCGTGTACTCGATGCCCTGGGAACAAGCCTGCTGCTGACGGAAGGGCTGAAAAACCTGGTACATGAGAAGCGGCCTGACTCAAACGCGCATGACAGCTTCCCCAGCGGTCATGCCACGGCTGCCTTTGCCGTTGCGACTGTCGAGAGCGATCTGCATCCGCATCAAGCCGCGCTCTGGTACATCGGGGCGACTTTGATCTCTCTATCGCGGGTGCGTCTGCGCCGTCATACAGTCGGGGATGTCGTGGCGGGAGCGGCGATTGGAGCAGGAACGGCACGGGTGGAAGTGAACCAGCCGCGTGGACTGATTTTGTCTCCGTTCATTATGCGCGGCGGCCTAGGGATGATGATGTCCAAGGGCCTGTAGAAAATCATTTTGCCGCCGATAATAAGACCTGAATCCGACAGCCCGGAGGGCATCCGCTTTTCACTGCCGGGTATTTCACACACCCGGATCTATCTGGATATATGCAGGAGTAAGTTTAATGCGTATTTTAGCCTATTCTGCTGTTCTGGCAGCAGCCAGTTTCAGCCCAATCGCGGCACAGACGCCGCCTGTTTCGCCTGAGACGATCACAGCCTCAGCGCCGCAAGCGGCACCCGCTTATCTGACCCTGGGCGGTTACAACATTTTTTGCCTGCGCGGTACCGCCGGCGGGCTGACACCGGAGCAGCGAGTCTCAGTCATTACGGAGCGTCTGACACCGCTGCTCGGCTATCCCGTCATCCTGCCCTCCGATGTGGTCGTTTACCTGCCGCCGCCGACAAGCCGCTACAACCGCTACCCTGTGATTTATGCGCTAGGGCGGCGCGTCGTGACCGTGGACCCGGCGACAGTCAAAGCCAGCGGCCTGATCCAGACCCCCTTGCAGGCCGCGACACTCTGGGCGAAGCGGCTCCAGCAGGTGCTGCCGCGTGTCAACTGGCGGCCTTCCAATGCCCCTGAGCCGAAGATCCCCGCGAACCCGCCGCTGACAATCACCTCTGACTTCTCGATGGTTGGCGGACAGACTGCGGTCGTCACTCTGCGCGATAAAGCTGTCCTGAAGCTGCGCGGGCCGCAGCTCGGCGGCATGACTGCTGCCGAGCGCGGCGACATGCTGACGTCCCGCTTGGAGCGGCTGGCTAACCTGCCTGCGGCCACCGGCCCTGATGCTGTTCAGGTCACGACACTGCCGACAGGAGACGCGACATTAGCGCTGGCCGGAACACCCGTGATTACAATCGCTGCCGCTGATGCCACTGCGGCAGGCCTGGCAAGCCCGGACTTGCTCGCACAGTCGTGGGCGAAGAACCTGCGTGGGGTCCTCACGCCAGCCTCCTCGGTCTTGCCTGCGGCACCCATCGGAGAAGCCCCCGCGGCTGCAACGCTGCCTACGACACTCGTGCCTCCAACAGCGCCCGCCCCTGCTACCGCGCCACCCGCAACAGACAGCGCAACTGCTGCGCCCCCTGCTGTGACCAGCCCTGCCCCTGACACCGCACCTGGCAAGCCGGGCGGTTAAATCGAAAACGCTATGCTAACTGTCATCACGGAACGCCTGATAATCCGTAAGCCTTCGGTCACGGATTTAGATGACTATCTCGCCTATTTCAACCACCCCGCAAGTTTGACGCTTCAATCGATCAAACCAAAGACGGAGGCCGAAGCGCGGGAGTTTTTAGCGCGGCAGGCAGAAGTCGAGACCGATGACACAGGTGGCTGGGTTATGCTTGCTGTCGAGCTGAAGAACGAGCGGAAAGTAATCGGCGAAGTCGGTATTTTTCTAACGCCCCAGCCGCAAAGCCAAGGTGACATTGGGTGGTCGATCCATCCCGATTACCAGCGGCAAGGCTACGCGACCGAAGCCGCGCAGGTCCTGTTTTCCTATGCGTTCAGCGAACGTCAGCTTCACCGTGTCACGTCCAGGGGCGACGCAAGCAACGCGGCCTCGTTTCGCATTATGGAACGTCTCGGTATGCGCCGGGAAGCCCATTTGCGGCAAAGCCGATTCCAAGACGGTGCCTGGCAGGATGAATATCAGTATGGCATTTTGCGGGACGAATGGCTTGCCCGCCAGAACGCCGAGTAACAGACGTACTCCCCCCAGCCCCCAATAATGGGGGAGTTCCGAAAAGAAAATCTTGCTCCCCCATTATTGGGGGCTGGGGGATCCTTCTTATCCCAGTGCTTTCAAGTTCTCCGGGTTGAGCGGCAGAAGCTCGTCTAAGACAAACAGGCCGTCTTTGCGGATAAGCACATCGTCGAAGTAGATGTCGCCGCCGCCGAATTCAGGGCGCTGGATAAAGACCATATCCCAATGGACTGTCGAGCGGTTGCCGTTGAAGGCTTCATCGTAAGCCCCGCCGGGCGTGAAGTGGAACGAGCCGGCGATCTTTTCGTCGAACAGGATATCTTTCATCGGCTGCAAAACATACGGGTTGAAGCCAAGCGAGAACTCGCCGATATAACGTGCCCCTTCGTCGCTGTCGAGAATAGCGTTGAGGGCTGCCGTGGTGCCGCCGGACGAAGTCGCCTCGACAATCTTGCCGTTCTCGAAGCGCAGGGTGACGCCCTCAAACACAGTTCCCTGATAGATCGTCGCCGTGTTGAACGCGATTGTCCCGTTGACCGAGTCCCGCACGGGGGCGGTAAAAATCTCGCCGTCGGGAATATTTGCATTGCCTGTACAGGGGATAGTGGGAATGTCTTTAATAGAAAACCGCAGATCGGTCCCGACCCCTGTCAGGCGCACCTGATCGGTCTTGTCCATCAGCGCTTTGAGCGGCTCGATCACGGTGTCCAGCTTGGAATAATCGAACGTGCAGACATCAAAGTAGAAGTCCTCGAACGCTTCCGTGCTCATGCTTGCCTGCTGAGCCATTGCGGGGGTCGGCCAGCGTAGGACTGTCCATTTGGTGTGCGGGACACGGGTTTGGGAGTGGACCGGGTTCCACCAGAGCGTCCGGTAAAGCTTCATTTTGTCATCAGGGACATCCGAATGTTCCGCGCTGTTATCTGCGCCGCGTACCCCTAAGTAGACATCCATCTCGGCCATCCGTGTACGTTCCAATTCCCCGGTCAGGCGCATCTGCTCCTCGGTGGCGTTCTGATACAGCGCCCGCAGGACTTTGTTGCGCTTGACGGTGACAAACGGCAAGCCGCCTGCTTCCGCGATGCGGTCGACGAGCGCTGTAATGACATCGTCGGGAGCATCGTAGGCTTCCACCAGGACTTTTTCGCCCGGCTGGACACGGGCGGAGTAGGTAATCAAAATATCGGCAAGCTTTGCGACACGCGGATCTTTCATAAGTAGCTTTCTTTTCAAATGGGATTATTAGGTGTGATTGAAAAGAGTATACCCCGTCTCGTGGGTCGCCGCTAATCTGGGTATACTGCGGGCAATACTCACTGCCCCGGCACTGGAAGTGCCGGGCTTTAGAAAAGCAAAAAGTCACTTCGTGACTGAAGAATCCGAAAATCTTCCGTCTGCGCAGCAGACATTCTGCACTTTAAAAGCCCGGCACTTCCAGTGCTGGGTTCCGGTGTACATCGTTTGCTAGAAAGAACCCAAATCATGCCTGATTATGAGCATTCGCTGACTGTGGAAGCGTCCCCCGACACCGTCTTCGACTTCGTTTCCGACATTAACAACCTGCCGAAGTACCTGCCGACCACCCATCAGGCGGAAGCCCAGCCCGGCGGGCGAGTCCGGGTCCAGGGAGAAGCAGGCGGTCATGCTTACGACTCCGACGGCTACTTCCGGCTCGATGCGCCCAATCACCGCCTGGAATGGGGTTCCGACGGCGAAAACCGCTACTTAGGCTGGCTGGAGATCGATGGAGTCGCCGATGAATGCGAGATCACGGTGCATCTGACCTTCCAGCCGAAGCCCGAGCAGTCGGAGCGCATGGAAGAGCAGACAGGTGACCGGGACAAGACCATTCAGGACGGCCTGATCGCCGCGCTGGAATCCATCCGAAACTTCGTCGAAGGTCACGGCGGCAAAGTGGAGTCCGCAGTAGCTTGAAGAAGCAGTTCAATGGATGTCGGGCGAACATAGGACAAGTGACTTCAGTCACTCGACTCCTATACCCTTACACTCACCCGGCATTTCCGCTGCAATAGACTTGCAATCGTAAACAGACGCGGGTATAATAGAGCCGGTTCTCTCAGTAAAGACTTTTAGAACTGACTGCGGGAGTATAGCTCAGTTGGTAGAGCAGCAGACTCTTAATCTGCGGGTCCACGGTTCGAGCCCGTGTGCTCCCATGAAAAATTGGCTGTTTCAAGTACAGCCTAAACGCGGCCTGGAAACCCTATAAGTTTCCAGGCTGTTTCTTTTTCGTGTCGGATTTGAATGTAAGTCGCCATGAAACGCAAATCTGCTTTTACCTTGATTGAGCTGCTCGTCGTGATCGCCATTATCGCGATTCTCGCGGCGATTTTGTTTCCCGTGTTCCAAAGAGTGCGCGAAAATGCACGCCGGGCGGCCTGTCAGTCCAACCTCAAGCAGATCGGTCTGGCGATGATCCAGTATGAGCAGGACAGCGATGAGCGGCTTCCCGACCGGCGCGATCTGAAGATTTCGCTGGGCTACCTGCCCTGGGGAACCGGCTCTTTTCCCGGCTCCGACCCGCGTGCTGGCTGGGCGGCAATCGTTCTCAACCCCTACATCCAGGGCGACGGGATCTGGTCCTGTCCCAGCGTTAAGGGTGGCGCGATGGACCAGCCTGATCCAATGGGGTTTAATCGCGTCGCCCAGACGACGCCCAGCGGCCTGACGACCCGTTACTGGATGTGGCGCTTTGACCGGCCGGACTTCTCCAAGCCGTCCGAGTGCTGGGGCAAGCTGCCCCAGCAGTGTGTCGCGGATATCGCTGCCTACAATGCCCCAGCGGTTCAGGATGCTACCATCAATCCCGCCGTTCCTCAAAGCGAAGCTGACTTGGAGCTCGCCGTCGATCCCTATTTCCCAAGCACTTCCCCCGCCCCCGCAAGTTTTCGCGGTCTGGCTGTCCACTTCGGTGGCCGCAACCGGGTCTTCTTCGACGGTCATGTCAAATACCTCCGAGATGTCCGCGAACGTGCCTGAACCCTCTTCCAACGCTTTTTTTATGATTTTGCCTTGACAACCAGGCATAAGCTGTGTTATTTTAGACATATTACTATGTCAAAATCCCATTGCGCTGGAAGAGAGACACTTTGAAGAAATTATCCACACCGCTGTCTACTTGTCGAGAATTGTTCCGAAGCCGAGCCCTTGCGGCCATCGCCGCTTCCACGGTATCTCTGTTGATTACCGGACTGCCGGCTGCCGTACCTGTGCATGCCGCACCGGCAGAGACGCCACTCGTGCGCCTGCCGGGCCATATGCTGCCGGGGGCGCTGTCAAAGGCTGCCCTGCTGGGCCGGATAAATGCGGGGGAATCGTTATCGCTGACTCTGGCTCTGCCGCTCCGCGATCCTGTGGGAATGAACAATCTGCTGCAGCGCCTATATGCTCCCGGCGACCCGCTGTTCCACCATTTCCTGGCGACCGGTGAGTTTGACAGGCGATTCGGCCCGACACAGCAGACATACAACTCCGTCGCGGCATTCGCGCGGGCCAATGGCCTTGAGGTGAAGCAGACTCAGACAAGCCGCCTGTTTCTCCAAGTTTCCGGCCCGTCGTCGGTAGTGGAGTCGGCGTTCCGTGTCCACCTGCGAAACTATGAATCGACAGATGGCCGCGTGTTTCATGCCCCGGATGCCGATCCCGGCATTCCATCCGCGATGGTCGGGAAGATTTCCGGTGTGATCGGCCTGCAAAATTCGAATGTACTGCATACGAATTTTCATTATCGCTCGCCTTCACTCCGGCCCGCAGTCGGCTCCGGGCCGGATGGGGGTCTGACACCGACCGACATCAAGACCGCCTACAATCTGAATTCGACTACCCTGACCGGTTCCGGCAGGACACTGGCACTTTATGAGCTGGATGGCTACACGGCGAGTGACATCAGCAGCTATGAAGCCAAGTACAGCCTGCCTGCGGTTCCTCTTCAGAATATTCTTATTGATGGCGCGAGCGGCATTCCAAGTGATCCGACTGTCAGCGAAGGCCCTGTTGAGGTGACGCTGGACATTGAGCTCATGACTGCCCTTGCTCCTGATGCCACTTCAATTCTTGTCTATGAAGCTCCAAACGGCGGTCCAGGGGAAATCGATTGTTACGATAAGATCGCAAGCGACAACCTTGCAAAAGAAATCAGTTCGTCCTGGGGATTGTCGGAAGACCAGGTTGGTCAGGCGACTCAGACCGCGGAAAATACCATTTTTGAGAAGATGCAGGCACAGGGCCAGACCCTTTATGCGGCGGCGGGTGACACTGGTGCCTACGATGACCCTCACGAAGCTAACCCCACCGTAGACGATCCCGCGTCTCAGCCTCTCGTCACCGGCGTCGGCGGCACCAGGCTGTCGACTGCCGGGCGAGGCGGTGTGTACCAGACTGAGTCTGCTTGGGGTATTCCAAGCACTCCCAGCGGCGGCGGTGGCGGAGGAGGCATCAGTGACTTTTGGCCTCTGCCGACTTATCAAACCGACATCACCAGTACAAATGATGTCGTCTCCACGACCCAGCGCAATGTGCCGGATGTCTCGCTGGATGCAGATCCAGACACAGGCTACTCTTTTTACTTCGGCGGTTGGGGCGTCGTCGGCGGCACAAGCTGCGCTGCCCCGCTCTGGGCTGCGTTTACGGCGCTGGTAAACCAGCAGCGCATCCTAAACGGGCAGACTGCTATCGGATTCATTAACCCGGCGCTTTATGCCATCGGAACCGGAACCAGTTATACGACTGCATATCATGACGTCTTAGATGGCTCGACGAACCTATTGTATGCATCCGTGCCGGGGTACGACAATGCGACCGGCTGGGGATCGTTCAACGGCGCGAACATGATTGCCCTCCTTGCACCGGCGACCGTTATCAACGTTAACCCGATTGCCTCACTTACCCTCACGCCGACATCCGTGGTCGGCGGGCTGACTGCTCAGGGTACAGTGACACTGACCAATCCCGCGCCGGCAGGGGATGCCACGGTCGCTCTATCCAGCAGCAACAGCAGCCTGGTCCCCGTTCCAGCGACTGTGATAGTCACCGCTGGAACCAGCAGCGCGACTTTTGTCGTGACGACAACTGCCGTCACAGCCCCTGCCTCCGTCACGGTCACCGCGACCTATTCCGGTGGTCCGAAGAGTGCGATACTCACGGTGCTGCCACCGCCCGCAATTATCACTCCGGTATCGCTGGCTTTCAGCCCGTCGAGTGTCGGCAACGGAGCATCGTCTGTCGGAACGGTTGCTTTGTCCGGCCCGGCTCCCACCGGCGGGCTGACAGTCAGCCTCTCCAGCAGTGATCCGGCGGCGTCCGTCCCGGCCACCGTTCTCGTGCCGGCCGGCTCCGTCTCCGCTCAGTTTCCTGTCACCACTGTTCCTGTTACAACCCAGGTCGTCGCTACCATCAGCGCGACACTGAATTCCGTGACGAAGACAGCCACCATCACTGTGCAGGCCCCCAAGCTGGAACCGATCGGCCTAACCCCGGTCAGCGTGATCGGCGGCCAGGCCTCGATTGCGACTCTGACTCTCACCTATCCTGCCCCGGCAGACGGAGCCACGGTCACTCTTTCCAGCAGCGACCCAACCGCCGTCATTCCGGCAAATGTCACGATCCCTGCCGGTCAGACTGTCGCTACAGTCAGCATCACGACAAGCATTGTTCCGGCCACAATCACGTCTACCATAATCGGCTCTTATGCGGGCGTGACTCAAAAAACCGTGCTGACAATCGATCCCATCCTGCCAATTGGCCTGACAATAACCCCTGCCAGCGTCATCGGGGGGGCATCCGCAACCGGCACCGTGACACTGAATGCTCCTGTGCCTGTCGGCAGCTTGACCGTTTCCCTGACCACGACCGATGTCAGCGCTCAGATCCCTGCTTCTGTACTTATTCCGGCAGGAGCATCCTCGGCATCGTTCGCGATCCCGACAGCCGCTGTCACGGCTCCAATTAGCGCTCAGATCACTGCATCGCTCGATGGATCTGACGTGTCCGCGCCCCTGGCGATCCAGCCGGTCCAAATCTCGGCGTTCACTCTCAACCCCGTGTCGACACTGGCAGGCACTCCTGTGACCGGCACAATCACGCTGAATGCACCCGCTCCTGTCGGCGGGCTGGTGATTACTCTCTCCAGCAGCGGTACTGCGGCAACTGTTCCCGCCAGCGTGCCTGTGCCGACAGGCGCTTCGACCGTGACATTCAGTGTCGCAACACCACATGCCGGCGGCGTCGTCATTTCCGCATCACTCTTAGGAGCAACTCAAACGGCGCCCTTAACTATTGCTGCTGCCCCCGGCACCACCTTCCCGGCAGGGCTGAATATGCTCTCCTCGCCGTATGACTACACAGGCGTGTCTCTGGACACCTTATTCGGCTACACCGGCGTTGTTCTGGCGAACTGGCAGACAGCGACTGGTGCCTATTTCGAAACACCGACCGCGCCCTCGGACGCGATGCATATCGGACGCGGCTATTGGGTGAATCTGCCAACTGCGGTGACATTTAGTACCATCGGAACACCCGCCGACACGACCCACGACTTCACCATCGCTCTGCTGCCGGGCTGGAACCAGATCGGTGACCCATTTCTGACAACAGTCCGGCTAGGAAGTGTCAGTCTCGGCACCGCTGCTGCTTCCTTTGATCAGGCGAGCACGGCTGCGCCGCTTCTGGTCAGCGGCCTCGTCTACCGGTATGCCCCCAAGTCCGGCACGACGGCAGGAAGCTATGTCTGGGTGCGCGATACGGACACGCTCCAGCCGGGTCTCGGCTACTGGGTCTACGCTTATTCCGCCGTTACGCTGACAATCCCGCATCCCTAGAGCGCTCGGCTCACGCAAAACAAAATCAGCCGGCTCTCGAAAAAGAGCCGGCTGATTTTGTTTCCGATACGATTTTGTTTCCGATGCCGAAGGGGGGACTCGAACCCCCACGAAGTTGCCTCCAAAGGTTTTTGAGACCTCCGCGTCTACCATTCCGCCACTTCGGCCTTATCGCAGGATTATTATAGCCGCGCCTGCGCTGTTTGTCAACGGGTATACTTCAGACAGCACTGCTTTCAGGAGATCAACAGCCCATGTCCTTATCCAGTACCCTACCACCGCTGATACTCGGTGGCCTGCATCATATCACCGCCGTCACAGGCCAAGCCGCCGCGAATGTCGAGTTCTATACACAGATACTCGGCCTGCGTTTAATTAAAAAAACCGTCAATCAAGACGATGTCTCTGCCTATCACCTCTTCTATGGAGACGAAACTGGGCACGCCGGAACTGAGGTCACATTTTTCGACTGGCCCCAGGCGGGTCCTGACCGGCGTGGCACCAACACCATCTCTGAATTCGCGCTGCGTGTCAATGGCGTCGACACTTTAGACTGGTGGGCTGCACGTTTGGCTTCGCTCGGCATCGCTCACTCCGGCGTTGTCGAACTGAACGGCACTGCCACACTCGCATTCACCGACCCTGAAGGCCAGCATCTGCGTCTCCGCGACGACGGCGGCAAGCCGGGCGGCACTCCCTGGGACCGCAGCCCGGTTCCTGTCGAACACGGCATCCGTGGCCTTGCTGCGGTGACATTAACAGTGCCTCGGCTTGCCCCAACCGCTCTGGTGCTGACTGACATTCTCGGCTTCCGTGCTGCCGGTACATATTCCTCCGCTGAGGGCCATTCAATCAGCATTTTCGAGACAGCCGATGGCGGTGCAGGCACGGAAGTCCATATCGCCGAACGTTCCGATCTGCCGCGCGGCATGGTCGGGCGCGGCGGGGTCCACCATGTCGCCTTCCGCACTCCCGGCGATGTGGAGCAGCAGCAGTGGCATCAGCGCCTTCAAGCAGCCCATATGCCGGTCTCGGATTTGATCGACCGCTTCTACTTCCACTCCCTGTATTTCCGAGAGCCTAACGGGATTTTGTTCGAGATCGCCACCGATGGTCCCGGCTTCGCCACCGATGAAGACCTGGCCCACCTCGGCGAGCGCCTCGCATTGCCACCGTTTTTAGAGCCACGCCGGGCACAGATCGAAGCGGGTTTGAAGCCGATTGGGTGAATAGGAGGGAGAAAAGGCAAAAATAAAATTGCCAGTTGCACGAAGCGGACGATCCGCCTTGACTGGTCCACATCTGCGCGGGCCATGGGTGTCAGGCGGAAATGCGGCGGGCCGATCTGCGCCCGCCGGGGCCGCTTCGCCTCGGATCGCTTCAGGGGCGATAAGGGCTGCCGCCCGATTACAGCATTGTATTCGGGCAGCGGCTCACATTATTTAAACGACTGCGAAGCCACTTTTGTTCCCCGAACATCCGTTTTATTTTTCGTGATTGTCAACTTCTGCGCTTCAATTTATTGTAGACCTCGTCGCCGTTACGTTTACCAATGAGGGTGATATAAACAGTGTCTTCGTCGAAGCGATATATAATGCGATACTCACCACTATCAACGCGATAGTAAGGATAGCCCATCAATTGACTGTAATCGTTGGGTGTCGCCTCGACCATAAGCGAAAGCATCTTGGCAGCCACTTGTTTATACTGTTTGGCATCCAAATCTTGAAGAAACTTGGCCGCATCCCGAGTCATGTCCAGTTTTCGCATAGAGTGTTACTCAGACGCCTGTGTTAACAGCTTAAGCGTTTGTTCTGAGCCCAAATACCCGCTTTTCTCAGCCACTGCTGCCATGACCGCCCACTGCCGGTCTTCAAGTGCCTGTAGACGCTCAAATTCTTCATGGCTTATCATCACAACATATTTCCGTCCTGTCTTTTCAACTGTTACCGGCGCATGCCGCGCTTTTTCCATAAACTCACCGAAGCGGTTCTTGACTTCTGTTGCCGATGCCATTCTTTTACCTCTTATTGCCATCAATTTTAGCTATTATGGTCGAAATAGTCGAAATAGTCAATACGTCAAAACAAAAGCAAAAAGCCTGCCACTGAAAGTAGCAGGCTTTTTTGCAGTATCGACAGAAGCCGAGAAACTAAGCGGGCTTGACTTCGACAGTCGCGCCTTCGGCTTCGATCTTGGCTTTGAGGGCGGCGGCGTCCTCGGCGTTCAGGCCTTCCTTGACTGCCTTCGGTGCGCTGTCGACCAGGTCCTTGGCTTCTTTCAGGCCAAGAGCCGTGATCTCGCGGACGACCTTGATGACGTTGATCTTCTTGTCGCCGGCAGCGATCAGGACGACGTTGAACGAGGTCGGGGTGTCGTCGACCACGGGAGCGGCTGCGCCGCTACCGGCAGCAGGCGCGGCGGCGGGAGCGGCGGCAGTGACGCCGAATTCTTCCTGAAGCTCTTTGACAAAGTCACTGAGTTCAAGTACGGTCATGCTTTTGATGGATTCCATCAATGCGGCTGTATCGGCCATGGTTTCAATTCTCCTAAAGTGTGTAATCGTGTCGTAATGTAATGGTTAAGCAGCGGCTTCGGCAGGCGCGGCTTCTGCGCCGCCATCCTGCTTGTCAGCAATAGCCTGAATCGTGAAGACGAAGTTCGAAATGATGCCGCTGAGGGTTCCGACAAAGCCCGAAATGGGTGCCTGCAAGGAACCGAGCATTTGCGAGATCAACACCTCGCGCGGCGGGGTCAGGGACAGGGCTTCCACCTGCGCCATGGTCAGAACGCGGCCATCCATGACACCAGCCTTGACCGACATCGCTTTGTGCTCACGGGCGTAATCCAGCATGATCTTGGCAACGGCGACAGGATCGCCTTTGGCAAAGCCAATCGCGGTCGGCCCGGTCAGATGCTCGTCCATCTCGGCGATGGGCATGCTGTCCCCGGCGGCCAGCTTGAACAGGGTATTCTTGACAACCCGGTACTCGGCATCGACGACCCGCAGCTTCTTGCGAAGCTCCGTCAGCTCGGCTACGGACAGGCCACGGTAATCGGTCAGGATTGCGGCTTTGGTCAATCCGACCAATTCGCGCAGCTCACTGACCAGTTCCACTTTGGAAGTTGCGGGTTCAGTTGTGTATTCAGTTGCGATGATATTCACCTCCTCTTAAGTTAAGATAGACTCAGACAAAACAAAATGCGCCCTGCGACTGCCGTAGACATGGAGGCAGGTCGCAGGGCGCATCGGTCGCGGCACGTCTGAATGGTTCATAACGTGTCGCGGGCGTTCCTGTTACCTCGGCTGGCGGACCATGGTCCATTAACCCTGCCCTATATGTTGGGCGGGACCGGCTGTCTGCGGTGATACTATTTAGTTAAAATCATACCTCACCCCGGAACTCCGTTCCGACCCTCTCCTTGCCAAGGAGAGGGTAGAAACTTGTTTCCGGGTGAGGTTCTTCTTTACCCCTTGCCAGCGGCAATGGCGACGGCGCGGACGGGATCGACACGAACGCTCGGGCCCATAGTCGACGAGACGGCGATCTTCTTGAAGTAGCGGCCCTTTGAGGCCGACGGCTTGGCTTTTTGCAGCGCATCCATCAGGGCATTGAAGTTCTCTAACAACTGCTCACTGGTGAACGAAGCCTTGCCGAGCGGAGCATGGACGATGCCGGCCTTCTCGACGCGGTATTCGACACGAGTCGCCTTTTTGATGTCGTTGACTGCCTGCCCGATGTTCGGCGAGACAGTGCCTGCCTTTGGGTTCGGCATCTTCTGCTTGAAGGTCGCGCCTAAACGTCCGACCTGGCCCATCATATCCGGGGTTGCCAGGATCAGATCATAGCTCTTCCAGTCTAGAGTACCCTTCTGGACCTGCTCGATCAATTCTTCTGCACCGACCAGATCAGCGCCTGCGGCTTCGGCGTCGGCGGCTTTCGGGCCTTTGGCGAAGACTAAAACTTTGCGGCTCTTGCCCGTGCCATGCGGCAGGGTGGTCACGCCGCGAACCATCTGGTCGCCATGGCGGGGGTCAACGCCTAAATTGAACGCGACACCGACTGTCTCATCAAACTTGGCTGTCGCCAGGCTCTTGACCAGTTCCAGCGCCGGGGTGGGGTCCAGCAGCGTGTCAATATTGGTCTTCTTCGCGATCTCTTGATAGCGCTTGCCGATGACTTTAACTCGATCTTGCTTTCGCATTTCGTTCTCCTTGTGGTACTAACGGGGTTTCGAGACCCTCCCACATTATTCTTCCCAGTATGATTTCTTCCACCACACCAGGACGGCCAGCAATAGGCCGATGAAAATCAGCAGCTTGACCCAGATCGGTATCTCCGGGCCAATAAGCAGCCTGATAATGGTATTCGCCACCGGTTAGCCGATGTCGATGCCCATCGAACGGGCAGTGCCGGCGATGATCTTCATCGCGGCTTCCGTGTCGTTTGCGTTCAGATCAGGAGCCTTCATCTCGGCGATGGTCCGAAGCTGCTCCGTGCTGATCTTAGCGACTTTGGTCTTGTTCGGTGTGCCTGAGCCGCTGGGAATGCCGGCGGCCTTCTTGAGAAGGTCGGCGGCGGGCGGTGTCTTGGTGACAAACGTAAACGAGCGGTCTTCGTAGATGGTGATCTCAACAGGAACAATGGAGCCGATCTGCGAAGCAGTCCGCTCATTGTAGCCCTTGATGAACTCCATCATGTTGATGCCGTAGCCGCCAAGCGCAGGGCCGACGGGCGGGGCGGGGGTTGCTTTGCCCGCGTTGATTTGGAGCTTGACGACTCCGGTGATTTTCTTTGCCATTGGTTTTCTGTACTGTCCTTGGATCCGAGGGTTTCATACCCACGGACACTCTCTGTCTTGCCTTCTCTAAACTTACGAAATCTTTTCGACCTGACTGAATTCCAGCTCGACCGGCGTATCACGGCCAAAAATGGAGATCAGCACTTTAACCTTGTCTTTAGGCGCATTGATTTCCTGAATGGTGCCTGTGAAGTCTGCGAACGGACCGGCATTGACGCGCACGGACTGACCAACTTCCCAGCGCGGACGGATGATCGGCTTGTTTTCCGACTCTTCCAGAGCTCGCTTGATGTCACGGACTTCGGAGTCTTTGACAATGGTCGGCTTGGCATCGCCGACAAAGCCGATCACGCCGGTCGTACTTTTGACCAGGTACCAGGTATTGTCATCGAGAACCATCTCGATAAACACGTAGCCGGGAAAGACCTTGCGGTCAATCTCGCTTTTCTTGCCCTGACGAACACGCGACTCTTTTTCCGTTGGGACTAAGATGTCGAAGACTTTGTTCTTCAGACCCATCGTTTCCGCACGGCGCTCGATATTTGTTTTGACTTTTTTCTCGTGGCCCGAATATGTGTGGACCGCGTACCAATGCTTCAGCATAAAGTGTCTTCTATTATCTTCCCGCCGGGAACAGCGCGGTCAGGACAGCATCAATGCCGCCGACCCAGATTGCCACTGCGACTACCAGCGCTAGAACCACGGACGTCGATTTCGTGAGCACGGCTCGGTTCGGCCAGGACGTCTTCTTCAGCTCTACCCAGGCTTCCTGAAAAAACTGGGCTGGGCTTGTCTGCGGCTTGTTTGCCATCTGCTGGGCGCGTCGCTGGACGTCGGACAGACGGGCATTCGCGGGTGCCACAGGAGGCTTCGCGGATGCCGCTTTTTTAGTTCCAGCCGGGGCCGCATTATTTGAGTTTGTATCGTTATCGTAACTTTTCGCCATTTGGGTCGCCTTTACTTCAGAGAACAGGCAAAAAAATGAACAGGGGGTGCGCCCCTGTCCGGTGTCTGACGCTTAATATAGCATATCCGGTGAGATTTGTCAAGTGGGAACCGTACTTTCCATGAATGTTTCGGGTATATATACCGATATACGATATAAGAGTACGTTATGCCGCACAGGCTAAAAAGAAGACACGCAATGGTTATCGAGCCTAATCCTTATGCCACCCTTGGATTGATGCCGGGCAGTTCGCCCGCAGAGATCAAGCGCCGATATCGGCAGCTTGCCAAACAGTATCATCCTGACCGCAATGGAAACACGGCAGGGTCTGAAAAAAAGCTGCGTGACCTCAATGCGGCCTATGAGTTTCTGTCTGACGCCTCGCGTAAGACAGTATACGATGCACGGGTCGAAGAGATGTTCAACCCTGTTTATACTGCGTCGCAGGCTTCTGCTCATTCTGTTTCCCCACAGTTTCATCCCGTTTACCGGCAGCGCCGCCGTTCTTTCTGGGCAACTTTAGGACTGACTTTGCTTGTTTTGATCTCGACCGGAGCCGGAGTTCTGCTCACGACTGACAACGCCTCGACGTCACTCGCAGGAATGCTGCCTCAAATGCCGAGAACCACAAGCGTCGGCACCGATCCGACTCCCCAGGATTTTTCCTTTGTTCCTTCCAGCGGTCCCTTCGACAGCCAGGGCAGCCGTGATGTTCCGTCTCAGATCAGCCAGCCCTAGTGTTCATGCTGCTGACGCTGATGCAGGACTTCCTCTTCATAAGGCTCGATGTGGATGATTGGGTGCAGATTTGGGAGAGCCATCCGCATCTGATCTTCGATGTCTTCGGTCAGCCGATGCGCTTCCACAAACGTATGCGTGTCGGCGATCTGAACATGGACGTCCACATGCCGGTGCGCTCCGGATTTGCGGGTCCGCAGCTTATGGAACCCACGAATATCGGGATGAGCGGTGAGGATCGCGGTCAGCGCGTGTTCTTCCTCCAGCGGCAGCGCCGCATCGGAAAGTGTCAGCACTGCTTCCTCGGCCAGCCTGAAGCCGACCCGCAAAATCAAAAACGAGACCCCGAGCGCGGCCACCGAGTCCCACCAAAGCTTTCCTGTCAGATGCACCAGCGTCAGCCCGAGTAAAACGCCCAGCGACGTAACCACGTCGGTCTGCAAATGATGCCCGTCGGCAGCCAGCGCCGGCGAATCCGCTTCTCGCCCGACCCGCAAAAGCCGGCGGGAAACCACCCAGTTGACGACCGCCGACGTTCCCATGACCCCCATGCCCCACCCCAGCCCCGGCAGAGGCTCCGCGTGAAGCAAATGCCGCACGGCCTCCCCAATCGCAAACACGCCGCCGACAAGGATCAGCGCCGCTGTGGCCGCCCCTGACAGGTTTTCGATCTTTCCATGCCCGTAGGCATGGGAAACGTCCGGCGGCTCGTCAGACGCCCGCACCGACAGCAGCGCCAGCGCCGACCCAATCAGATCCGCCGCTGAGTTGACAGCTTCCGCGAGAATACCCGCGCTACCTGTCACCGCACCGACCACGATTTTTAGTCCCAGCAGTGTCCCGCTCGCGGCGAGAGACCATCGTGCAGCTTCCTGCTTGCGCCGGATATTTTGGGTTTCTGAAGAAGATAAAGGCATAAAGAAAGAGGGGATTGGCCCCCACCCCCGCCGCTTCGCGTCGACCCCTCCCCCACTGCGTGGGAGAGGGGTGAAGAGTTAGAATTTAGGAGGAAAGTTATTTGGAATTTGTGGCCGCTGACGGCAACAGTAGACTGGCGGTCTTGCTTATTTGCGCGATTACCGCATCTATGTGGTCTTGGACATCTTCGTTGGTCACACGTAAGAAATATATTCCGAATTCCTGTTCCAGTATTTGCTGCCTGTCTATGTCGCGGCGCTGGACGCTTTCTGTTTCGTGGATACTGCCATCGACTTCGACTACTAATTTTACCCTGCGACAGTAAAAGTCCAGCCGAAAAGGGCCGATGATTTCTTGACGCCGAAAGTGAAGCCCTTCGCAGCGATGGTCTCGAAGCCGCTCCCAAAGGTCGTTTTCCGCCAGTGTCGGCCTATGCCGTGCTTCCCGTGCCAGTGTCAGCAGCGTCTGCCGCATCGTGTTTTCCATGCCTTCCTTAGCCTCCTGTGGTTCCAATTGGATTTGCCCCCACCCCCGCCGCTTCGCGTCGACCCCTGCCCCCGCAAGCGGGAGAGGGGTAGGAACAGGATTAAGACAAGAGAGAAGCAAAAGCTCCC
>JBPBQB010000099.1:0-23696 GCA_050954545.1 Janthinobacterium lividum
GTCGTCGAGCAGAATGATGTCCTCGAAGACAAACATGTTCTTCTTGACTTCTTCCGCGATCTCCGGGTCGCTCTCGGACAGTGATTCGATGATGGACTTCTCGGTCGACCGGTCGACATAGTTCAGGACTTCGACCAGCGATTTGACGCCGCCGGCATGGGTGAAGTCGGTCGAAACAACCGACGACAGCTTCTTTTGCAGGACACTTTCCACTTCTCTGATGACTTCTGGGGGAGTTTTGTCCAGTGTCGCCAAGCGGCGGGCGACATCGGCGCGTAAATCCTGGGGCAGACCGGAGAGAATGGCGGCGGCCTGTGCGGGCTGCAAATAGGCGATAATCAGGGCGATTGTCTGCGGGTGCTCGTTCTGGATAAACGTTGTGATCTGGGAAGCATCCGCTTTTTTCAGGAAGTCGAACGGCATCACCTGGAGCGCCTGCATGACCCGGCCCACGATCAGCGTGGCTTTCTCTTCGCCGAACGCGTTCATCAGCATTTCGCGAGCGGCATCCATACCGCCTTCCGCGATGAACTCCTGCGCGACACACAGCTCATGGAACTCTTCGATCACGGTTTCGCGGAGCTGAGAGTTGACCCGGCCCATCCGGGCGACTTCGATGCTGACCATGTCGATTTCATCGGGCGTCATATGCTGAAATAGGTTGGCGGATGTTTCCGGGCCAAGCGCCACCAGAAGAATAGCGGCCTTTTTGCGGTTGGTCATCGGTTGCGGGCGGAGTGCCATAAGTGCGCTGCTTTCTTATATCTTGAACTTGACGAGTGACTAAAGTCGCTCGGCATTCTTCATTGTCTTGTCTATTACGCGGAAACTTTCATGTCTTCTGCCATCCATCCTTTGAGCAGGAGCGCGACACTCTCCGGGTGGGCATCGACCATCGTTCGGATGCTCTCCATCTTCATATCCTGCTGCTCTTCGATAGACTGGACACGCGGGCGGCGGCGCGGGCGGGCTTCGGGCTCGGGCATCTCGGCCAGGACATCTTCGACCGTCAATGGCCGGTCTTCGATCACATGATTGCTGCTGCCGCTGCGGCTTCCGCTTCGGTCTAGCAGCGCTGCCAGATCGTCATCGATAACTTCGTCCAAATGACCTACATTCGCGCCGCCGCCGGCCAGAGCGAGCTGAGGCTGGCTGTTTGTGCGACGCCCGGAGCGTGTCAATAGGACAAGCAAAACAATGGCGACGACTGCGACTGCCAGGGCACGGGCGATGTTGCTGTAAAGCTGCTGGGAGGCCAGCGACTGCATCTGAGCAGCTTCCGCTTTTTGAGCGCTGGTGTCAAACGCAAACTGCTGGACCGTAACAAAGCGGGTGGTGTCACCGGGGGTTGCGCCGATGGCCGTGGAGATGCTGTCTTTCAGCTTGGCGACCGTATCGGCTGGGACACTGGTGTCCACGAGCGCGGTGACGGTCTCTTTTTTGATGCTTCCCGGCGCGACTTTGGTCAGCGTGTGAGTCACATCATTGTCGTAATTGGTCGTCGTATCCGTGTTGGCGTATTTGCCGCTGCCGCCTGCTGCGCCGCTGGTGTTGTAGCTGGGGACATTCAGGTTGCTGGCCGAGCCGGAGACACCGCCGACCGGAGGTGCGCCTGCCCCGCCGCCGGAGTAATCTTCTTCTTTGGTGCGGACACTCACCGGCAGGCCTGTTTTCGTGCCTGTCAGAGGTGTATGCATGATTGAGTCGGTGGAAGTCTGGTCTAAGTTCAGCTCGGCATGGACAGTCACAATGGCTTTGTGGAGGCCGACCGTTCGGTCGAGCAGGTCCTGAATGCCTTTGCGGGCGAGCTCACTGGCCCGTGCATCCTCGCCGCCCGGCAGGCCGGGGTCGCCGGTGTCGTCAGTTTGGCCCAGCGGCATTCCGCTTTGATCGGTCAGGGTGACATTGTCGGGTGTCAGGCCGGTGACAGCATGGGCGACAAGATTGATCACGCCTTTGACCTGAAGGGAGCTGAGGGTCTGGCCGGGCTTCAGTGTTAAAATGACACTGGCTGTCGGTGCGGTGTCGTTGCCGAACAGGGTAGTCGCCGTGCCGGCGCTGATTGAAACCGCGGCAGCGGCGATCGGGTCGAGCCGCATCAGCTTCCGGTCCATGGCGACTTCTTTGGCCGTGTTCTGTTTCTGGGTCACGACATCGGGGGAGTCCATCGGGCTGATCGGGACATCTTCCGTCTCGGTGCCGTCGGCGACACTATCTTGGGAGAGAATGCCTGCCGCCGCGATATACATGGTGGCATTGCTGCCGTCTTTGGAGGGAACACTGACTGTCTGCTCTTTGTCATCGTAGTGCATATCGATGGCATGACCATGGAGAACTGTTTCCATTGCCGCCGCGTCTTTGCCGCTGACTCCATGGTAGATGGGCTGGTAATCGGGGCTGGTGGCAAGCGAGCCGGCCACGACCAATCCCACGACCATGAGCAGGACCATCCCTGTTGCCAGGGCGCGGGTGGGGGCTGTCGCGGTCTGCCACCAGCCGCGCAGTGAATCCCAGGAATGTGTTAAAATTGCCAACGATCAGGCTCCTCCGTCGTGTCTTCCCAATCCGAACTTTACATACTTGTCTGCATGATCGACTGATAGGCTTCCACGGCCTTGTTGCGAATCTGCGTCGTGAGCTGCAGAGCCATTGTCGCCTGCTGGGTCGCGATCATGACACTGTGAATGTCGCTTGTCTTGCCCTGTGCAAATGCGGTGGTCATCTGCGCTGCATGGTCCTGAAGCCCGCTGACCTGGCCGAGTGCGCTCTGAAGCATCTGACCGAAGGAAGCGCCGGTTGAACCTGCGGCATCAGTCGTACCTAAAAGAGAAGAAGAATCGGCGGAAGCCGAAGCCGGTGTAAATAAGCTGGTCGGTGTCGCTGCCGGCAAAGAAGTAAGTGTCATGGCATGGTTTCCTTGAAGTAGATTGGACAGTGTTTTCACAAGCGTCCAAAAGTCAGACATGCGGATTGTTCCACATACGAGAGAGGGATTAACAGGTTTTTTTACGGGGGGAAATGCGGTCGAATATCAGAGGCCGGCAGACGCCACGGAATAAATTCCGAGGCTCGGAACTGCCCAGTGTCGAGGCGACACAAGAACAGAATCAAGCGCGGACTGCACTTCTTAATCTTCCGTCCCCTGGACGGTGGGTACTTCCGAGCCTCGGAATTTACTCCGTGGCGTCTTCTTCCCGCAAAGAAAGAACCTCACCCGGCAGCTTGCTGCCGGGTGAGGTTCTTCAGAAATTCTAGCTGCGTCTGTTAAGCCTGCCCGATAGACAAAGCTTTCATCGCCATTGACTTGACCGCACCGACTGCGGCGACATCGGCCTCGTAGGCGCGGGTGGCGCTCATCATATCCACCATCTCCGAGACCGTGTCGACGTTCGGCAGGCTGACATAGCCTTTCTTGTCGGCGTCCGGGCTGCCTGGCTCGTAGATCTGCTTGAAAGGGCGCATGTCCGGGACAATCCCGGACACTTGAACGCCCCCGGCGACCTCACCGCCGCCGTCATCGCTGGTGTCGCTGTCGGAATCCGAGAGGCCTGCGAGTGTCTGACCGAAAGAAGTTCCTGCCGGGGAAAGTGCGACTTCCTGGCGTCGAAACGGCCCTCCCTGTGGGGTGCGGGTCGTGTTGACATTGGCAAGGTTGTTCGCGGTGACATCCATTCGCAGCCGCTCGGCAGTCATGCCTGAAGCGCTGATCGCCAGTGTATCCATATAGCCCATTAGTTATTTTCCTCCCGCGATCACATACTTCAAGTTGCTGAACTGACCCATCAGAAGCTGTGCGGAGCCTTCGTAATAGATCTGTGCGGCGGCCAGGCGGCTGGTCTCGGCATCGATATCGACATTGTTGCCGTCGGGACGCATCGAGCCGTTCTGCTGGGTCGTAAAGGTCGGATGACTGATCTGGCCGGGGTCGTTGTCCAAAGTCAGATCACGTGCATCGGGCGTGGCCTGGGCCAGACTGCTGCCGTCGCCGGACTCTGCCGAGTCCAGCAGCGCGGCAAATGTGGCGTCCTGCCGCTTGTAGCCGGGCGTGTTGATATTGGAGAGATTGGCGCTGATTGCCTGCATTCGGGACGTGCCGAGGTCGAGCGCCTGAGACAATGCGGTAATGGGGTTGGTATCCATACTTTGCTTATCGGCAGACTTTCCCAAGAACAAGAGGGTAAAACCCGTATTTTTGCGGAGAATGTTTTACGGCTTGACAGTTATGCGTGTCTGCCTTGAAGTCCCGATGACTTGCTGGGTACTATATCGATACTGACGGAAATCATTTTCAGGTAAGGGAGGGCGAGTGTTGCGTGTTTTGGTCATCGGTGGATCAGGCTACCTAGGAACACTCACATTGCCATTTCTGGTCCAGCGCCATGAATTGAGAGTGTTTGATTTACAACCGCCCTCAGATGCTGCTCTCAGCTTCGTTCTGGGCAGCGTCTGTGATCCTGCGGCTCTGGCGAACGCTGTCGCAGACATGGATGCAGTTCTTTACATGGCGATGGGCAGCCATGTTCCTCTTGATGGAGATGACTGGGGGCGGATCGAGGCGCGTGTAGAGGCGTTCGATGTAAGTGTCAAAGGCCTGCATCTGGCCCTGCACTCGGCACACAATGCAGGCGTTCGACATATGGTTTTCACCAGCAGTATGTCGGTTTATGGGGACAACGGTCTGAGGCGTGAGGGGAGTGACGAAGAGATGCCGCCTGATTCCGATGAGATTTATGGGTTCACCAAACGTTTGGGCGAAGAAGTCTGCCGCTCCGCCTGCCGTAAATGGGGCATGAGTGTCAATGCCCTGCGCCTTTTTCTGCCGGTGCCCGAAGAAACTTGGCTGGATGCGGCGAGAGAAGGTGAGCCGACACCGTTGACGACAGCCGAAGACACGGCGCGGGCACTGCTGTCCGCACTGGAATACCGAGCAGGTTTCCAGGCATTCACTATCAGCGGCGACTATGGCGAGAATCTCATGAGCCTTAACAAAGCCAAGCGTCTGCTGGACTGGGAGCCGCTGGCCCGTTCGGCAAAATCATAAAATAGTTCCAGCGGCGCGAACCAAATTAACGAGTAGGAGCAGTTATGGATACTCAAAAAACAGACCTCGAACGATGGACGGCAGTAGACCACTACTTCAGCAATCTGCTGGTGCCAAGTGATCTGATACTCGAAGCAACGCTTCAGACGAATGCAGCATATGGTCTGCCTGCAATGGATGTGTCGCCCCTGCAGGGCAAGATGCTGATGCTGCTGGCTCAAATGCAAGGTGCCCGTCATATCCTGGAAATCGGAACTTTGGGCGCATACAGCACGATCTGGCTGGCCCGTGCCCTGCCTGCTGGTGGCAAGCTGATTACATTGGAAGCAGACCCCAAGCACGCGGCAGCGGCTCGTATGAACATCGCTTGTGCTGGCCTGTCCGAAGTCATCGATCTGCGGTTCGGGCAGGCACTAGAGACGCTGCCTCAGATTGCTGCCGAAGGGCATGAACCGTTCGACTTGATCTTCATTGATGCCGACAAGCAGAGCAACTGGGAATACTTCGAGTGGGCACTCAAGCTGTCGCGCCCAGGCAGTGTGATCATTGTTGACAATATCGCTCGTGGGGGTGAAGTCGTGAATGCGGAGAGCGACGATCCGCGTATCCACGGCGTGCGCCGCTTCAGCGAAAATCTGGCTGCCGAGCCGCGTGTCAGTGCCACGGCGATCCAGACAGTGGGCAGCAAGGGGCATGATGGCTTTGTGCTGGCACGGGTTCTCTAGGACACGGCTTTTTAATGGCTATGTTACCGGCAATGCACGACGACGAAACTTCACTTTATCGCTTGATCTTCCTGGACCTCGACGGCACCCTGGTAGATCACGGCGATGCCGTATCCCCGCGCACTCTCGCTGCCCTCAATGCCGCCCAGCAGCTCGGCTGCGTCATCGTCATCTGCACAGGCCGCAACCGCTATATGGTGGAACACATCGCGGCTCAGTGGAGCGGCCACGGCTATGGGATTTTCAGCAATGGAGCCGTCATCGCCGAGTGGGAGACAGGCCATGTCCTGCAAAAGATTGCGCTTTCTTCTTCGACTGTTCGGGAAGCAGCACGTCTTGCCGACACTATTGGCGCATCGCTGCTCTGCTTCGGCGTCCGGGTGGAAGATGACGGCGGCCGGAGCGTCTACACAGATCGGCGGCATCCTGTGTTTCCTGCCTACGCCGAGCGGCACGCCCATCGCCTCGTTTATTGCGACGACCTCAGAACTGAAACCGATGTTCCAACTGTCAGCGTCGGTGTATTCGGCTCGGAGAGCGACACGGGGGCATTAGCTCTCGCCTGGCAGGAATCACTCGGCTCGGAAATCTCTGTCTATCATGCCGTCGACAAGAGATATAACTGCTGGTGTACGTATATGAATGCGCGATCAGCGAACAAGGCCCACGCCGCCCAACTGGTTGCGGAGATGCTGGGCATTGCCCGTGAGCGGACGCTGGCTGTCGGGGATCACCTCAATGATCTGGAACTGCTGGCGTGGGCCGGAATGGGTATCTGCATGGGCGACGGTCATAGAGACGTTCGCGCTCAGGCAGATCATGTCACAGGCACTCAGGCTGAGGATGGCGTGGCGCAAGCCATTGAGCGGTTCGTGCTGGGCAAGGGTTGAATAAGCAAAAAGTATGACAGAGACAATAGACCTCTTGGGCTTTGTTGCATAAATGCCTTTCAAGGCATGGTATCAATGCAAAGGCATTTATGCAACAAAGCCGATCTCTTGCATAAATCCTCGGAGTATGGCCCGGTCTTCCAGACCGGGCGACTTATACAAGAGGTCAAATAGAAATGCCTATTCCGCCTATTCCGCCCATGCCGTGGCTGCGGATTTTCACCTGGTCTCGGACGTTGCCGTAAAGAAAGGAGGCGCGAGTTCCCTCTGTTCTGCTCCTTGAGTGATGCGGCCACTTGTCCATACGGTCATGTTCGGCTGACCTGCATTGTAGGACTGAGCCACCTCAAGATCGCGATGCTGCTGGTAGTCTGCCCGGATTGTCCGCTCGAACAGCCCCTGAGACCTCAGCAAATGAGAAAAGGTCAGGCGGCTTGGCAGCATTCCCTGGAACGGCGCACCATCGATGCCATGAGGTATGCGGGGATCGCCGTCCCAAAGTGACATTGGCAGGCGCTGGAAGGAAGTGTAGACAGGCATCACGAGGGACAGATCGCCTGGCTGTCCCTGTGCCATCTGCTGGAGAGCCGCCCGGCTGCCTTTCGCCCAGCTTTGCAGATGGTCGCGCAGTTGCCTGGCCTGGGCGAGTTGAAGTTTGCTTGCCTGTGTCAACAAAGTGGTGGCCGTGGGCTGTAACCCTGCGGCGTCCGCAGACGGCTGAAGCTGGATGTTGCGGAACTCGACAGTCTCGTAGGGCCTCGTCTCCAGCCGAAACTCTCTTATCTGATTTGGGGCAAGCGAAGTTGTCCAAGTGGCCGCGTTTGATTTACCCAGCAAGGTCAGGGGATTGCCTGACGCTTCCCCGCTTTGCTGCGCCTGAATGAGCGGCACGTCTCGTCCCGCCGCGTCTATAGCGCTCAAATGCCAGTTGACGTTAGACAAAGGACCTAACGGTCTTCCGAAATAGAAAATGCTAGTTCTGCCCTGACTATCCAAACACGTCACCCTGGGTTTTCCATCCATGTCGAGTAATACGGTAGTAGAATGGGCTGGACGACTGCTGCTCACCGGGCTGGACGGGGGAATCGCGGCGGAGGGAGTCGCGGTGGCAATGTGCCATGGCCCTGTCGCTACGCCGCACCGAATGGTGCAGGAATGGGTGCCTGCTGGATACAGTTCGGCGCTCTGAGTCCCGCCGATCAGTCCGTCAAAATACTGGGGAGCCGACCCATCGATCAACGCCGGCTCGATGTCCCGTGCCACCGGGTGGGGGCCGGCTTTCACGATATGGTATTCAGTGGCATTATCGCCAGGCTTTGACGCTCCTGGAAACTGCTCAAACAGGCTGATCGGACTGTCTGCATTAGGCCGCCACCTTCCGCCTGGCGGCTGAACAGCAACTCTGAAGATATAGGGCGGCAAACTGTGCGTTCTTGCCGTTGTCCAGTGCCAGTGTCCGTTCTCTCCTTCTATCTGCGGAGGGGCAGGATTACCGTTGGAGCGCCACCAGGGATTGCCGTACATATCCCACTCTTTTCCCATCTGAACGGCCTGCGTTACCCCGACGAGTGAGATGACGTACCCATTTGCAAGCGTTGCGCTCGGACCGGATGCGACTGCGGTATTTGCAGCAGAATAAGAGTTTGTCTCGGCAGCCGTCGGAGTCATAGCCTCCGTCAATGCCGCCTGCGGCTCGTCCCCCGCGAGGTTGCTTGCGGTTCCCACGAAGAAAGGCGGCGTGATCTCTTGCTGGCCTTTTACGTCAGCCGTGGCCCGCGTGATGCGTCCACTTGCCCACAGAATGACATGAGAGGAACCAGGATTGCGCGAGCGTGCAATCTCGAAGTCGCTGGCCGTGCCGTTCCTCCCTGGGGCATAATTCTCTGCTGTGAAAGCTGGTTTTTGGCCGCCATGCCCTGTTCGCGGGTCGCCATCCCAGACATGATTTGGGCGTGGGTCTCCTTGCCAGAGGGGAAACAGGAGACTATTCAGCGAAGCCGCGATCAGTGGCATGACTTGTCGTGCTGTGATCTGACTCCGCGTCATTTGCTGGAGAAGGGCTTTATGACTCTTGGCCCAGTCCTGAAGATGGTAGCGCAGATGCAGGGCTTCCTGAATGTCATCGTCATCGAGTTGCAGGCCCGAGGATGCCAGTCCGCTGTGAGGGGGCGGCGCGGCACTCACAGTCCGCATTCCGTTTGCACTCAGGTCGAGTGGCGTGTCACTGGCAGAAAGCAAACGGTACTCGCAGGACGCGGTCGGTCGCCGCCGTGCATCAAACCAGGTTTCGAAGTCACGAAGATTGCCGAAATGGCTGGGGATTACGTTCGCGGGCGTTGGGTCCAGTGTGTACTTGATCATACGCATCTGGGAAGCGATCCATAATCCTTGAAACCGTTGATGCTGAAGGAACTGTATCTGCTGGTCTGTGCTGTCAACGTCCAGAGCCTTCCATGCCCCGCCATCATTAACCATATGGGCGACATCAGGGAGGTAAAATATCTCGCCCCGCGAACTGGTGCTACCTTCAATAGGACAGAGTGCCCGCCATGTCTGGCTTTTCCCGGAGGTTCCCACAAGAACAGCCGAGCCAGGCTTGAAGAGCGGAATGTGTGGCAAGCCCACGGCAGGAAGGGGACAGTTCTCCATCTCTGCGAAACTCAGGCCCGGTTCCACTCTCCCATTGTGCCCATTGGAGAATAACTGGGTGCCGTCTCTACCATTGTAAACGAGGGCAAACGTCTCGCCATTTTCCTCGCTTCGCCACAAAAGCTCTTTTCCCGATGAAGATACTGTCAGGATGACATGGCGTGTTCGTGGCCTTCGGGCCTGGAAGTAAGAGAAAGGGGCATAATACTCGGCAGGCTCAGGCTGAAAGTAGGGGTCTTTTTTGAGAAGCGCTGTGTACTCGGTCCTAATCTGCTGATACTGACGAAACTGTGCTTCCGTCGATGTCAGGTCAGTGATGTCCACGGCGTAGCGCAGAGTGAAGTTTCCTTTAAGCTGCAAGCCATCGGCTGCAGGTACCGGAACGACTGCTTCCTGTGCGACCAGCCGCAGAGCCGCGAGAGGCAGGGCGATAAGCAAAGCCACGGTGAGAGACCCTGCTGCGGCCCGCCGCGTGACAGGGCGTCTGGAAAGGCTTTGGGCAAGGATGGCCCGCAGCCGCCCTTCCACTTTCGGCCCTTGCGCCATTGCCACCGCGCTGGAACGAAGGCGTCTATTGTCGCGCACGGACAGTGCCACGTCCAGCAAATGACGAGCGTAGTCCTGAGCAGGGACACCCGCTGCCAGTACCAGATCATCGCAAGCCGCTTCGCTTTCGCCACGCATCCGTTTGAGCGCCATCCAAACAAGTGGATTGAACCAGTAGATGGCTCCTGCAATGTTGCCGAGCATCTGCAATGCCCAATCATGGCGTTTGATATGCGCCATCTCATGCAGCAGTGCGGCTCGCAGGCGTTCGACAGGCCACTCGTTGACCTCGGCAGGCAGGACTACTACGGGTTGGAGTATGCCGAAAGTGAGCGGGACAGTGATCAAGCCTGCCGCGCTGGCTTGACGCAGCCCGACGCTTCGGCCAATTTGCATCTGAGTGGCTGCGGCCAGAGCAGCCTCTGCCAGAAAACCGGTTTCAACGAGAAAACTGCCCCGGACAATGCTTCTGATTCCCGCCAATCCCCGAGCCATCTGGATCAGCAGGATGACTGCGCCTGTAATCCAAACCAGGCATAACAAAGCAGCCCAGGCAACCTGAGTGGTCCAGGGAGCACTCGGAGCAGGGACGTTGGCGGCTGGAATTGGGGGAAGACGTTCTGCCATCGCCGCAGGCGGCGCGATTGTCCGCGCTGGCGCAGGAGCCTCAGTAGAGGAAGCCGAAAGACTGGGTTTCACAGAGATTGTCTGAGCCGCCGCTTTTGGCATGGACGGCGTAGCTCGGTCCAGGGGCGGGGCCTCGTCTGTGACCTGGACCGTGTGCGCTGCGGGAACCGTCACAGAAACGCGCCAGTGAGGGAGGTTCCAGGAAAGCAGTGGCAGGAAGAAGACGCAGGTAAGAGTAATCGCCCAAACAAGATGACGAAAAGACGCGGAAGCGCGGCGAGACAGAGTGGCGATGATTGTTGCCGCTGCCAGAAGCAAAACTGCTTTCACCGTGGTATCCGCTAGAACAAAGAGAAACCTCGCGGCGAACCTCGTGAGCTGCATTAGGATCATTTCTGTTCTCCTTCACTCCGACTAGCGGCTGTGATCATCGTCGATAGCCGCTCCGCTTCCTCATTGGTCAAGTCTGTCTCTGCCTCGGACAGCAGCGTCGCCACAGCCGTTTCCAGATCGCCCCCGAAGAAGGTTTTTAAGACTTGTTTCATCGCGGACTTGGCGGCGGCCTGACGTGGGTGAGTAGGAAGATACAAATAATGCTGGCCTTCCTGAACGTGGCGCAAGTGGCCTTTCTCTTCCAGAATGAGGATCAGCTTGCGGATCGACGACAGGCCCGGCGGATCGGGCAGGGCTTCGAGCACCTGAACGGCGGACGCCTGCCCAAGGGCATAGATCGCATCCATGATCTGCCGTTCGCGCCGGCTCAGGCTGTGGGGAAAAGGTTTAGGCATATTCGGTTTCCTCTGCTGCGAATATCTTCGCATATTTTGCAGAAGAAGTCAATAGCCTGTGCGAATTATTTCGCATAATTTAAAGTGCGAGAAATATTTTCTTGAAGGAATGCTCGCCTGGGTAAAACAACCCTGAAAACGCAGGACGGAAGAGGGGACGGCATCATCGCACTGACACAGACATCGGACAATCAATCTTCTGAGCATCTCCCAGTAAAGAACCATCAGCCTGACAGAGTCGGCATTGCGCTGGCATTATTTGCCACCTATGTCGTGTGGGGATCAACATTCCTGGGAATGCGGATCGCTCTGGAAGGACTGCCGCCGTTCTTGATGGCGGGGAGCCGCTTTATTATTGCAGGAGGCGGACTGCTGCTTATCCTGCGAGGGCGCGGGGAACTCTGGCCGTTGCGAAGGCAATGGGGCGGGGCTGCTCTTGTGGGAGTGCTCCTGCTCGGCGGGGGAAACGGCGGCATCGTTTTGGCCCAGCATCTGGGCGTGACTTCAGGCATGGCAGCTCTTGGCGCGGCGACTGTGCCGCTCTGGGCCTCGGTGTTTTCGGGCCTGTGGGGCGAGTGGCCGACAAGGTGTGAATGGATCGGACTGGCGGTGGGGTTCGCGGGCGTGATCTGCCTCAACCTGGAAGGGGGCTTACGGGCAAGCCCGTGGGGGCTGTCTCGCTGCTGGTTTCCTCCGCGTGCTGGGCACTGGGTTCCATTTGGGGCCGCCGCCTGCCACTGCCCGCCGGCCTGTCTGCACCGGGGGCGCAGATGCTGTGCGGGGGGGTATTTCTGCTTGCGGCGAGTGCAGTGACGCATGAGCACGCGCCCGCCTTGCTGCATTTGCGGACAATACTTGCGTTTGCGTATTTGGTAGTCGCAGCGGCGATTGGCTACGGTGCGTATGCTTACCTTTTGCGGACTGTGCGCCCTGCGCTGGCGACTTCCAATGCCTATGTCAACCCGGTGATCGCGGTGGCCCTCGGTGCAGCCTTCGCCGGCGAACGACTGACAGCTTTGGGCGGTGTGGCCCTGCTGCTGATTTTGAGCGGCGTTGCGCTGACGGCGTTTACGAAACAAACGCGGAAATAGCCGCTGTTATGCAAATCTCTGACCCTGCACCCCGCATCTTCACTCCCGCGAACGACCGCTATAATACGCCATCGAAGATCGTCACGCTGGGGCACTACTATCCCCAAACCAAAATCCGTGCCGCCAAAAACCTGGTCAAAGAAGCTAGTCCAGCCGCCTATCGTGCAGACAGTCCCTACAATCCCAGTCTTGTCCGTGACCATATCGCCTGGACACGGCTGATCAATGCCCTGAACGCTGAGCGTCAGTGGCCGCTCAAACGGCTCTATGAAATGCTCGATCCCATGCTGGAGCCAGGCATCGCCATTGCCGCTGTCCCGCCGCATCGGGCGTATCAAGCCTTCTGGCCGCTGCGAACGCTGGCTCAGAGATTGGCCGCTAATGGACGGATCGATGCGACTTCCTGTCTGGTGCGGCACACGACCATCCGCCGTATCATTTATGGTGGCCCTTCCACTCGGGCCCTTCATCGGCAGACAATCCAATTGGAAGATAAAGCACTGGTGCAGTGCCGGCACGTTCTGCTGCTGGATGACATCGCCAAAAGTGGGGCAAGTTTGGTAGCGTGTCGGGAAATACTTCAAGAAGCGGGCGCGGAAGCGGTTCAGGCCGTAGCGCTAGGGAGGGTGATTGTTGACTTCCATCAGTGAATAATCTGAAACATTTATGAGATTATTTCTGAACATTTCAAGGCGCTGTAATACCATTCTGCATCAGCAAAGCCTACATCTGGTGTGAAACGAGAGGCTGTAATCAGCAATTTCTCGTTCATCACGATTCCCTCATGGCTTGACATCCGGGCAAATCTCTGATATACTATATTCACGTTTGCAAAAACGAACGATAGCGAGAGGCAACAGCCTCCCGCTTTTTTTGTTGCCTAGCCCCGAATCGATGACCTGCCCCCGCTCATTCCGCCTGGTGCGTTATGTTTTGCATCTCCAGAAAGTCATAAACGAGAAGGCACAGACCAACTAGTACGGCGTTCCCGCGCTGAGGGGTCCTGTGAGTTCCGGTGGGCCGTTCTTTAGCGATGGCGATCTCGCGGTGACGGACAACGGCTCTGTCAAAAAGGGCAAACTCGGTGGTTTGTTCTCCGTGGTGCTTAGGTAAGCAAAGGAAAAATCTATGGGATGTCTTGTTCCTTTTGGCAAAAATGGGTGTGTGGGTTGTGTCGGCTGTACGCTGCCGCTTCTGCTGGCGATGCTCTGTCTGCTGCTGCCACTGCGCTTCGTTTTGGGACATCATGCGCCGCGATCCGCTGCAGCTAAGCGGGTGGTCTTAGCCTCGGCTATATCGCCGCCAGCCCGTTAAGCCCTAGCAAGACATGATCTGCATCCTGCGTCAACCATATTTGAGGAACAACATTAGATACTCCGTGAAATAAAGATTGAATTTAAGCCTGCCGAAGATTGTGGCATGAACCTTCCGCAACTTCAAGCCTTTCCGAAAGACCGTGTCCGTGCCCTGTTCGGTCTCGAACCCGCCGCCCTGGGGGTGCTGTTGGCAACCGCCCTGCCCGAGATGCTGGTCCGGCGGGCAAAGGAGCAGCAGAAAAAGCCCGAACGCCAGCGGGGCCGTCGGCGGCGGACGTTCCCGCAAGATGCTTCCCTTCCAGGAAGTGCTGCTCACGCTGGTTTACCTGCGCCATAATGTCTCTCATGCCGCCGTCGGAGCCATGTTCGGCGTCAGCGCAGACATCAGTGAGCGTACCTTTGCCGAAGTCGATTTGCTTCTGCGCGACCTGTGCCCCGCGCACCGGTGGGATGCCCAGAAGAAGTGGACCAAGAAAGAGCCGTCCTGGTCGCCGGACACCCTGGAGGTACTTCTCGTGGACAGCTTCGAGACCCCGATCGCCCATCCTAGTCTGCGGCGCTGCAGAAGAAGTTCTACTCGGGCAAAAAGAAGCGCCATACGATCACCCTAATAAAGCCTCAAGACGCAGATCGTGACGGACCAGCACGGCGAGGTGCTTGCGATTGAAACCGGGTATCCGGGTCCCAAGTCTGATAAGAGCGTGTACGAAGAAAGCCAGGCGGCGGGCCAGTATCCGCAGGCGGCGCGGGGACCTGGGCTATCTGGGCACTCCCGAGATGCTGCTGCCGAACAAGAGGAAGCGCGGCAAGGCGGGTGACAAGCCCCAAGAGCTGACGCCAGAGTTGACGGCGGAGAAGCGGCATTAGGCACGGCAACGGGTCTATGTGGAGCATGGGGTTTGCCGGGTAAAGGCCTGGCGCATCTTGCGGGACGAGTTTCTGTTGGGTCTGGGCTTCTTTTCGTTGGTGGCTTCGGCGACGGTGGGGCTGGTGCATCTTGCCCGAGTTGTGCCTGGCTGAACGGACAGGCGGAGGCGGCGGACACCGCCCCGCCGATGACCAGAGAACGCCTTTCTATTTTACGGAACATCTAATTATTTTTCTGCTCGTTCAGGGTCTGAGCAGAATCGTTGATTGAAACGTGGTTTGCACACCAAAAACAGAGGGTATCTCAGGCCATTGCCCGCTCCGACTTCGCGGATGCTGGCACATGTGATGCTTTTGCTGCATTCAGATAAAGCAGCTATCAATACAACCGAGGAGAATAAAGATGTCAAAAACAGTGGTGGGGCTTTTCCCCGACAATAAAGATGCACAGGCGGCTATGACTGGCCTGGAAACGATGGGCATCAAACGCAACAGCGTTCAGGTCATGACAAGTGATGCGCGAGACAAAGTGCTGAATGCACTCACAAGTGTCGGCGTTCCGCAGGACGATTCACACCTGTACGCCGAAGCGGTGCGGCGCGGCGGTGCCCTAGTCATCGGCAGTGTCGAAGACACTCAGGCAGACCAGGCGGTGGCCGTTTTGGACCGAAACAATTCCCTTGACATCGACAAGCTGGGCTCACGTTACCGCGAGAGCGGTTACACAGGCTTTGATGCCGCCCAAGCTGCTTACGCAGGGCCTGATCTCCAGGCCGAGCGCGACCTGAACAGCCAGATCACGATCCCGATTGTCGCAGAAGAACTTCAAGTGGGCAAGCGTTCGGTTGAGCGCGGCGGGGCCCGCATCCATACGTTTGTTACCGAGCGGCCTGTGGAAGCGCAGGTCACGCTTCGAGATGAGACCGTGACGATAGATCGGCGTCCTGTGGATCGCCTGGCGACCGATGCGGATTTCCAGACTCAAGACATCACGCTAACGGAAACGGGCGAGGAAGCCGTTGTCTCTAAAACGGCACGGGTGGTCGAGGAAGTCGTTGTAGGCAAGACCGCCACCGACCGCACCGAGACCGTCCGCGACACGGTGCGCCGCACGGATGTTGAGGTCGATGACCTGGATACAAACTCGACAACACGCCGCTGAGATAAGCGACAGAGTCAGCCGCAATGTTTTCTGGAAGCAGGGGGCAACGCGGCTGTCTTTCATTGGGATCTTCTTTCAGTGAGCAAGAAAAAGAGCATGAAAGACAAAACAGAAGTGAATGAAGTGGACCTGCCGCAAACGAAAGCTATTCTCAGCCAAACTTGGGATGCTGGCGGGTGGGCTGATTGGAGCAGTCGTCGGCGACCTCGTCGGCGGAACGGCCTCGGCAGTAATCGTTGACACGCTGAACCAGAAGCCTGAACCGACAATGAGCACCGAGGAGAACTCGGATACCAAAAACGCAGGCGATCAATCCCCTGTCTGCGGGCGACAGACATTGCCAGGGCTGCATTCTTACGACCGCGACTGAACTTCCTCGGTTCAGCCATTCCTTGCCGTAACCATTCCTTGTTTTAACTCCGTGCCTGAAAGAGAAGCCTGAGAGGGCATGTTTCTTCCTCGGGCGCATTCATGATCCAAACCGCAATATTTACGGATGGCTCCCACGGACAGCTTTTGTCCGCGCCGCTGCCGACGGACCCCGATGCAATGGCGGAGGTGCTGCTCGACAGCGGTCAGCGCCTTTTCCTGCTGCTTGACGCACTCACCCCGCACGAAGAAAGTGGCTACAATGTGGACCTGAGTCGCGTCGAGATCAACGAGTTTGTCGAAAACCCGCCCCCCGTCCGCTACGAAGGTAACGTCATGATTATCCCGATTCTGGAAGAAGTTCTGGTCGTTGAAAAGCGGCTACGGCTGAAAGAAGAAGTCTATATCATGCAAGTGCAGACAGAATGTCACGAGCCGCAATCCGGGGGCGCTTCGCCAAGAGACACTTTCAGAGGAAAGATTTCCAGTAGAAAATGCACCATCAATTTGGTTTCTGCTGACCTTTGATTTCTGCTGACCCGTATTTACTTGTCAGGGTCTATCGGTTAATCTGCGGCAGCAACAGCCCGATTTCTGCCGCCTGCTTTTGCTTGATACAATGCGGTATCAGCACAAGCGATCAGAACGTCAGGGTCCTTCATTTCAGGCGTCACCTTGCAGATACCCAGGCTCACCGTCACCGCCCGTCGCTCCCAGGATACAGCCTCCATGGCTTCCCGCACACGCTCGGCCAGCCACAATCCTTCCTCCAGGTCAGTATGCGGCAACAGCAGCGCAAACTCTTCTCCGCCGAAGCGAAACGCCAAGTCAGTCTCGCGGATGCTTTCCCGCAGCACCTGAGCCAGTTCGACCAGCGCCGCATTCCCCGCCAGATGCCCGAAGGCATCGTTGTAGAGCTTGAAATGGTCTACATCCAGAAGAATAAGCGACAGGGGTTCCCCGTAACGGCGAGCCCGCCGAAACTCTTCAGATAGTCTCTGCTCGAATATGCGATGGTTGAGCAGTCCTGTCAGGCCGTCGGTTGTCGCCAGGGCTTCTAAGCGAGCGTTTGCTTCTTCAAGTTCCCGCTTTTGGATTTCTAACGCCCACTTTTGAGCCTCCAAGCCGGAGGAAGCTTCTCTCAGCTCGCGTTCGATTTGCCGACGGTCCGACACGTCCCGCATCTGCCATAAATGAAAACCACTGTTGTCTTCAGGAAACACAGGCGAGTAGTCCATCTCGAAGATGCGCCTGTCCAGCAAAGGCATCTCCAGTCCTTGAAAGGGACGCAGACTGCCGTGACTTTCCGCCATCCGCATCAGAGGGCCATTAGGAGCCACGCAGAGAGACCGAAGGCGCTGAACGAAAAGCGACATGGGTGCGCCTATGAGTGCACCTGGCGGAACTTCCATTCCTATCATGTCGCAGAGCGCTTGGTTTGTCAGTACGATCTGCCCCTCGCGATCTTCGACGAGAACCCCTGCCTGAAAGCTGGAAATCAGCGTTTCCAGCCGAAGCACCGCCGCCTGAAGCGCGGCCTCAACTTGCTTGCGCTGGCTCAGGTCGGTGACATTGACGATGCGGTACAGGACCTGACCTGCCTCGTCTTTGACCGCCGTGGTGTCCACAGAAACAGGAAACGTCGTTCCATCTTTGTGAACGTGCAGGGACTCATAGATATGGTGCCCGATCTCTTCCGTGCGGCGGATCAGCCAGGGAAGTTTGCTTCTTGCCTCGGGCGCGTAGACGTCCTGCGTCGCTCGCCCCTGAAGCTCTTCGACTTCGTAGCCGTGCATACGAGCAAATGCAGGGTTCATTCCGCTCAGCATCGTTCCGTTTCCTGTGCCGATCACCAGTCCGATTTCGGCGAGGCGGAAGATGTCCTGGTACTGGTGCAAGCGGGTCTCCTGCACTTTACGTTCGGAAATGTCTGTGAAGAGAATGGTTAGTCCATCCAGGGAAGGATACAGGCGGTTTTCGATCCAGCGGCCAAGCCTTGCGGAGTAGAGCTCGATCTGGGTTGGAACCTGCTCGGCCATTGCCTGGAAGCATGCCGCATGGAATGGTTCGCTCACGAGGTTTGCGAACTCGTCCCAGAGACCCTTGCCGAGCAGGTCAAGGCGGTCAATTCCAAGGAGGTCGGCGGCCTGTTGGTTGACGAAGACGAAACGCCATTCTTCGTCAAGTGTGACCAGAGCATCGGTGATGCGGTCCAGGAGATTGATAGTTGTTTCTTTCATAACACGCGGTCTTCGATCTTCCGAGGACGGAACAGGGAGCAAAGTCTCCGTTTACCGCACTCGGACTTGGCTGCTTTCAGGGTACATTGTTGACCTAGAGAGATGATAGCGCGACAAAGGTTTCAAAGGTTCCTAACTCCATAAAGGTTCTTAGCTACATATATGGAGTGACTGGACTCTCAGAAACGCTTCCACGCATTCAGGGTCCCACTGGGTTCCCGCACCATCTTTCAGAATACTCAGTGCTTTCTCTCGCTCCAGCCCTTTGCGATAGGGTCGGTCTGTGGTCATTGCGCTGAACGCATCGGCTACCGCCATCAGGCGGGCTATCAAGGGGGTCTCTTTTCCCTTCAGTCCCGAGGGATAGCCTGCACCATCCCAGCGTTCGTGATGATAGCGCACGGCCTCGAGCGTGTCTTCCAGACCTGGCACGGTCGACACCAAGGCTGCTCCCATGGTCGGATGCTGCTGGATCGACTCGAACTCTTTATCACTTAGCTTTCCTGGTTTTCTGAGGATCGCGTCAGGCACTCCGATCTTCCCGACATCATGCAGAAGCGCCGCAACCGCAATCGTATGCTGTTCAGCGTCGCTCAGACCCAGCTCCCGCGCGATTATCAGGCTGTACTCCATGACGCCTTCCGAGTGCTCAAGCGTATAGCGGTCCTTATTGTCCACAGCGGTCACCAAGGCATCCAGCATCGGAAATCCTGCCACATGAAGCTGCGCCGAAGCGCGAACCGCATCCGCTTCTGTTTCGGCCTGCCCTCCTGTCTTGGAGCGAATCAAACGCTCATCGGCCTGCCTCAGCGCCTCATGACAATCCAGGCTCAGTGCTGAAACAAAGGCCACACCCACCGAAACCGTGATCGGAAGCGGCATTGTCTGTCCCTCAGGACGAAAGACAATGTCTCCGAGTTCTCTCCGAAGCCGTGCCTCAATCTCGGCGGGCGTGGACTGGCCGCTTCCTGGCAGAAGCAGAGCAAACTCATCCCCGCCAAAGCGGGCCACGGTGTCATAGGAACGGCAAACCGCCCGCAGTTGCTTCGCGAACTGCCGCAGCACGTCGTCGCCGACAAGATGCCCATAAACATCGTTGAAGAACTTGAAGCCGTCCAAGTCCAGCATCACGACCGCAAGGCTTGTGCCTTCGCGCTGAGCACGGGCTGTTTCATCTTCCAGTCTTTTTTGGAAAGCACGGTGATTGAGAAGCTCTGTCAGCGGATCATGGTCTGCCTGCTCCTGCGCTTCACGCAGCGCTTGTTCCTGCTGTGCTTCCTGTCGTTTGCGCTCCGTGATCTCCTGCGTCACTCCCACCATGCGAGTGGGGGCACCTGTCCCATTTCCTACCAGCCTTCCGCGAGCACTGATCCAGTGGAGGCTGCCGTCAGGCCAGAGAATGCGGTACTCCGCTTCATATCCGCTCCCATTCTGGATGGCTTGGAGAAAGATGCTTTGGACGCGATCTCGATCAGCGGGATGGAGCATGCCAAGGAATTCTGTACGAGATACCTGTGCATTGGGGAGCAGGGCAAAGTGGGCACGGCAAGTATCAGAAAGGATCAAGAACTGACCCGAGGTAACATCCAAAACGTAAGAGCCTAATCCGCTGCTCTCCAGCGCGATCCGCAGGTGCAGCTCACTCTCGCTGAGGGCTGTCCCTGCCTGCCTTCGTTCCGAAATATCCTCTACGATCGCGTAGACGCCGCTAACCATGCCGTCGATCATGATCGGAATGCCCGTGACGGCGATGGGGACTGGATGCCCCGCCTTGTGAACGATCAGCGTCTCGAACGCGACGGGCTGCCCCTGAGTGACCCGGATGAACTGTTCATAGACACGCCCGAACTCCTCGGGGAGAATGAGCCTCTGGAACGTTACCCCGACAAGTTCCGCAGGCGTGTATCCCGAGAGGGATTGGAAGGCGGCATTGATGCTCAAAAAACGCGCTTCCAAATCCATGCTAAAGACGGTGTGGGGATTGTGGTCGAAGAGAGATTTGTAGCGCCGCTCACTTTCCTCCAGGCGATGTTCGCTTTCTTCCTGCCGCAATTCCGCCTGTTCCTGTCCTCGCTCCGCCTGTTCCTGTCCTCGCTCCGCCTGTTCTTGCAGAGCAATGGACTGCTTCAACTCGATTCTAGACACCACTTGGCGGGCCAGCACCATCAGCATACTTTTTTGCTCGGTCGTGAGTGCTCGCGGCACCAAGTCAACGACGCAGAGCGTGCCCAGCGCAAAGCCGTTGGAATTGACGAGAGGAACACCTGCGTAGAAGCGAATGTGGGGGTCTCCCAGCACCAAGGGATTGTCGGCAAAGCGGGGGTCGGCCTGAGCATCAAAGACTTCCAGCAGATCAGGCTGAAGGATGGCATGAGCGCAAAAGGCGATCTCACGCGGCGTTTCTTTGGCGTCGAGGCCGAGAATAGACTTGAACCATTGCCTGTGAGCGTCCACCAGGGTGACGGCGGCAATCGGCGTGCCGCAAATAAAGGCAGCAAGGCGCACGATGTCATCATAGGCGTCTTCTGGATCAGTATCCAGCAGGCGATATTCCTTGAGGGCGGCAAGACGGTCTTGTTCACCGTCAGGCAGGGAAGCAACCATGTTCAGGGCCAGACATTTCTATCAATGCAATTCTACCAATGCAATTGATGCTGTCGGAGTGCGGAGGCTAGCGGACGGCGCTTGGCGTTCAAGTCACTCTGCGGGGCCCATTGTAGTACGAAGGACAAGAAATCAAGGTGATGGCTTTGTGTTGTACCCGCGATTGCGTGTAGACAACCAGCGCCATTTATGACAGCATGACCTCTCGAAGTCTTCCTTTTCCATCTCAGAAGTCCAATCCTTATTCAACGCTATTGTCGGTAGAAGCGACCGTTCTTTGGAATGAGAAAGAATTTTTTGCTCGGATGGAGTTTTCAGAATGACCTTTCCCTCGAAAACTGTGCCATTGGCAGGGTAAGTATTGACCTGAAAAGTAGAATACTCAAATGCAGAAAAACCAGTTTACCGGGAGCTTTCACGGCAAGCTGCGCGACGAGTTACTAAACCGCGAAGTCTTTGTTTCCGTCGCCGAGGCCCAGGTTCACTTGGGAGTGCCTCGGTGCTGGTACAATGAAGAGCGTCCGCACAGCAGCTTGAAGTATAGGCTGCCCTCCATATTTGCACGGGCGTGGCAGCAGAACCTGCAACAAGAGGAGCAAACGGACAAGAAGCCGCCTGGCTAGACGACAAAAACACTCACTTTGCTTGTGGTACATATAACAGGGGAAACGTCAAACGATGCGTTCCTCTATGAAAGAGCCATGCTTTAAGGAATAGGATACACGCTTGGACAACAGCACTACCAGAAAGTCTAACTCGGAAATGCTCATGGACAGCGATGAGCGTCTGCGCCTTCTGGAAGACAACATACGTGATTTTGCCATCATCGAGCTGGCCTCAGATGGGCGTATTGCTCACTGGAACCTCGGGGCCGAGCGCATCCTGGGCTATCAGGAAGCGGAGATCATCGGCCAAAACATTGCGGTGATCTTCACGCCCGAGGATCGGGCGCAAGGGGTGGTCGCGCAGGAGCTCAAAGGAGCCGTCGCCACAGGACGCGCAGACGATGAGCGCTGGCACCTCAAAAAAGATGGGTCCAAGTTCTGGGCGAGCGGCATTATGACGGGCCTGCGCGATCCCGCAGGGAATCTCAGAGGCTTCGCCAAAATCCTGCGTGACCGAACCGAAAGCAAACAACTGGCCGAGGAACTAGCAGCCGCTAGTCGGCGGGAGCAGCGCACGGCAGAGGTTCTCCAGCGATCGATTCTGATGGGTAATCTTGCCCAGTCGTTCGCTGGCTTGGAAGTCAGCACGCAGTATGAGTCCGCGAGTGATGACCTGCTGGTCGGCGGGGACTTCTTCGACGCCTTTGCTCTGCCGGAGGGCAAATCGGCTTTGGTTCTGGGCGATGTCATGGGCAAGGGACTGGCTGCCGCGGCACAAACGGCGCAGGTGAAGTTCGCACTGCGCGTGTTTCTCAGGGAAGGGGCCGACCCCGCTCAGGCACTGGAGCGCTTGAACACCTTTTTGTGCCAGTCTGAGCGGCTGGACAATCCAGGCCGCTCTGCGGAGTTTGTGGTTCTCAGCGTCGCCGTGTTCGATTCAGCCAGCGGCAGTCTGTCGGTGTGCGGTGCGGGCATGGAGCCGCCTTTGGTGATGCGGGTCACGGGAGACATGGAACAGGTAAAGACAGGTGGCCAGCCATTAGGGGTGTTCGATGGTGCCACGTATTCTCCGGAGGAACTTCACCTGGAGCCAGGGGATGCCATCCTGCTGACAACGGATGGCATTACGGAGGCCAAGCAGAACGGAACATTTTTAGGCTACGAGGGAATGGTGCATTTGGCTCAGCAGTCACTGTCGTTGGGATCGATGGAACAGGTCGGAAAGGCTATCCTGGAAGGAGCACGCTCATTCGCCAGCGGAACGTTCCGAGACGATGTTTGCCTGCTGCTTGCGAGGCGTCAGTCAGTAAGTGTTTGAAGAGTTTGCGGTATCTATTCTGCAAAACTGGTTTAGCCAAAAGGAGATGCCGTTTACAGCCAAGTGTGTTTAAGCGTCGTGTGATCCTGTTCCAGCACTACTGTTGTACCCAATTGCCCTGTCAGCAGCCAGATACGATCAGCGGACAGAATCATCATCTTCATGCCATAGCCGAGTGTTCCTGCTGTCGAATATCCCTTTTCCAGCAGGGTACGCGGCAGATGCTCCACATTAATGCCGGTCCCCCCGTCTTCCACTCGCACCTGAACCGTATTCCGACCATTGGTACTGATGCGGCTCAGGCCGCCCCCCACATGGACAACAGCGTTCATTCCTGCTTCCTGGGACGCCGTCACCAGGTCATGGCAACGCTCCTCGGACAGGCCAAGCCTGAGTGATTCCTGCTTAACTTTCTGACGCAATTCTCGGAGACCGTCGGTTTGGGTCAGGGAAATAGGATGGCAGAAAAGTTCAAGGACAGCAAGAAGATCATCGGCTGTCTCGCAAAGCCGCAGTCTTCCCTCTGTAACGACGGCCAAAACATCTCGAAAAAGGCCATGTACCAGCTTTTCTGCCGCTTTTCTTTGTGCGGTCCGCACGTTTGTCATAACGGACCAAAATCGCACGGCAGCGAGACAACCAGGCAAAGGTGCGCTCGACCACCCAGCGGCGGGCAGGATGCGTCTTCTCCTGCGGGGCATCGAGTTTTTCTTCACCGAGGCGCTTGATGTGGGGCACATAGCCTGCCTCCAAAACCACGGCTTCGGCAGGCGCATCAGCGTACCCTTTGTCCAGGCACAGATGCGGCGGAGCCTCGGCGGTCGGCGTCGGGCGCACCACGACCACGGCGTCCAGCGT
>JBPBQB010000084.1:0-23537 GCA_050954545.1 Janthinobacterium lividum
CGGTATTCTTGACAGATGCGCGGAAGCTGGGCGTTTCGTGGCTGAGCCACAATCAAGAACTCTGCTGGATCTAGTCACTGGGATCAAAGTAGCATCAAATCTTTCGTTAGCGGCTGCTTTTGCAATAAAGGGTCTTGATACAGAAAAAGACAAAGAGCAAGTCGAGGTGTTTGTTCAGCTGATCAAAGATACCCATTCCAAAATAGAAAGTAGTTGGCAGAAGGTCAGGTTCGCCTTAGAAGTAGCCCTGATCGTTGGGTTAAAAGCATCTGAGTTAGCAAAATCTCTCTTGGATGAACAGAACGAGGAGAGGAGGACATCTCCGCTAGCAGATGAAGTTCTTGTCAATGTGTACAGTGGCATCCTTCACCTCTTGTTGACCGTTTACTCAAGGTCGCTGTCCTTGAAATGTAACAACGAAAACCAGCTACAACAAATAATTTTGTTTGTTCGCAGATTACCTTCGTTTAATTCTCAGTGCGGATTTTTTGCAGATATCGCTTTGCGCCATCTGCTAGCAGATCAGAAGAAGAAGTTCGACGAGTTAGTAGAAAATGAAGTCATTCCATTGCTCGGTAAGTGTGAAGATCACTCAGCATATATCAGCTCTTTAACAGCAATTGCCCCTTGTCTGTTTGAATACGATGAAGCATTAACTTTTGATCGACTTGATCAATTGTCTACATCTTATAAAGATCGTGCGCTACGGCGCATTATCATGTACCTTTTGTCCGGAAAACCACCTGACGATAGTGTGGATATAGAGAAGCTAGTCAACAAAGTTGATGCGAGGACAGCACGAAGAGTTTGTACAGTTATAGGACACATTTCCAGAGACGTAGAGCTGTTCTCTGCAATTGATATTTTGGTACACTCCATAGTGGAAGTTGACCGGCGTAACAAAGGGAAAGAAAACTGTCCGAGAATAATCTATAGAGATGCGATGGAAATTGCTGCGAAACTGGAGAGTGTAGTAGCAACGAAATTACCTGATCCAGATGGCCTTCAGCACGACGGTTACTCAATTGTCTGTAGAGGATTAATTGCCCGTTTACGGTCAGCGTCTCCACCACCGAGTGGTGCCACCAACATTGCTGCCAAGCCGAACTTACCGCAGTTGGCTAAAGAAGCAAGAGCTATTTCTAATGCCGCTGACAAGCCCTACGTTTTAGCTAAGCTGGGGCAAAGCCTTTATCGCGTAGATAAGTCACTCGCTGATGATCTTCTGCACGAAAGTGAGGCGGCGGTCAAGCTGATTCCGACGCTGTTCGACAGAGCTAGTCGATTCGTTTCAACGGCAGAAGCATGGAAGAAAGTGGACAACGGAGAAGCAGCAAGAATGCTTTTAACAGAGTCTATGGAACTGCTTCAGATTGCCGAAAATGACAATTTTAGAGACCGGCTAACAGGCAAAGTGCTACAATTGGCTCACGACATCGATCCGGCGTTTGCATCTCACCTGACTCCACTTATTGACAATCCTTACATAGAGCACGAGCGCAAGCTTGGATTAGCTGCTCACACTCTTCAGAAAGACCCCGCTCAGTTGGAGAGAGAACTGACAAGAAGTGTTCCCGAAGCCTTCGAGCGTTATAAGGTGTTGGGTTCTGCTGCTACAGACTTGGTGAGTTCTCTGAATGCAGGAACAAGTCACGTTCGGGGATCACAAGAAACTAGTAAGTGGATAAATGCCACGCTTGGTGCATCATTTGATGATGCATTGCCTGTTATCAGTTGGGCGGTTCAAAACACAATTGCCGGTTCAATCCAACCTAAAGTTATACATGGCTGCCATGATCTACTGGTAGATGCTTTAAGCACCAGCTTGAACTTGAGCGAAATTTTAATTGGGATACAAAGAACTACGAGCTTTATAATCCATGACGTCATGCCGACAAGCTTACAGATTTTTCAAGCCGGCAAGAGAACAGAAGCAGTATCGACAGTTCGAGAATGGATTCGAGATAATGCGAAAGGCTATCTCAAAATCTACGATCCTTATCTTGTTGCAGATGATCTTGATATATTATCAGATGTAGACCCTGAATGCCAGATTTTTGTTTTTACATCGTGGAAGGCCCAGAAAGGTTTTTCACCCGGCGACAAAGCGGTGCGACAAGTTTATCAACGGAAATGGGAGTTGATTTTTGCTTCCCCGCGACCAACCTTGCAAATGCTTATATTGGGTACGAAATCTGGCGACAGTCCAGTCCATAGCCGATATATTATCTCAGAGGACAGAGGACTTGGTCTAGGAACGTCAATCAGCGGCTTGGGATTGAAGGATACCGATATTCGTGAGCTAGGAGCTGGTGACGCAGCAAAAATTGAGACTGAGTTTGTCGACCCTTTATTAGTACCGCAACTTGCACTCTACAAGGGAGAACAATTACTTCGGTTGCCCTTTATGATCGAATGATACAAATGAGAAGCTGCCGTGGGTATTCCCTCACAGCAGCTTTGCTTTATTCATTGGTTAATTTCACGTGTTGTGTCGCTTCTCGTAGGTGAAAATGCCGATTCTAAATTGAATGACTGTGCAGATCGTATCTGGTGTATTGGAGAAAATAAGCATTGGTAAGAGCATACATAGTATCAATAAACATTGCTGAAGAAAGAAATATTGATGCTCCTCAATTGCAGGTAGATCGCCAGGTTGAAGCGGCATCGCAGAAATGAAGTGCATACATGAAAAAGAGCCTGCGTTTTTGTGCACACTGGGTATGCCTCGGAAATCTTCGGCTCCTCACAACTCGCCGTTCAACGTCCGCAACGGAGTTGGCAACGATATCAAGAGGCACCGCTTAGCCTTGGGCTGGAGCCAGTAGGAACTTGACTGCTGCTTTGGCAAAATGCGCCACCGTTTCGCAGTACGAGAGTAGAAATTAGGTAAAATACGAATACGATGCCTATACGCAAACGCACTCCTGACCCAGAAAATAAAGGGAAGATCAGTGAGAAGAGAGACGGCGAACAGATGCAGCATGTTGGCCTTGTCCTTCGGGCACGGCGGCGTGAGATGAACATGAGCCAGGCGAGCCTCGCAGAGAAGATGCAGACAAGTCAGGAAGTCATTTCGAACTACGAAAACGGCGTGACGCCGGTCCGCGCTGATGATCTGCCGCGTTTTGCCGGCATCCTTGCTGTAACGCCTATCTACTTCTTTGAGCCAAATCAGCAGAATCAAGTAGCCAGTGCACAATATCAAACAGTGGGTGCGCAATATCAACCCTATGCCGCGCAGTCAGGCGGCGAGAAACTCAGTGCAGGCGCCGGGATTGACAGCAGAGCCGAGGAGAAAGCGGCCGACCACTTACCTAGGCCTGACCGTATTCTATCACCGGACGAATCAATAGCTTTTAACCCATCATCACCGGACCGCGTGCTGGCACCGGAGCACTTAATCACTTCTGACTACTTAGCCGCTTCTGATCACCTGAGCACTTCTGATCGCACGTCAAAATGGACGGCGGCGGGGCAATGGGGCACGGAAGCGGCAGAGGACTCGAATAAAGAGTATCAGGCAGCAAAGGATGACGCGCGTCCGCTCAAGGCACTGTCCAGGGCAGAACTAGAAAACGCGCTGCTGGCATTTTACCGCGCGCTGGGCAGGCGGATGCAGACCGTGGCCGTCAGGCTGATTGGCGAGCTGGCCCAAGATGAGCGCGAAGCACAAATCCCAGGAGAGCGCGAAACCCCAAGTCCGGTCGTAGTGGAAAAAGCGAATCTGCGGCCGGCAGTAGTGGGCGTTTCTCAGAGTAAAGAAAACGCCCAAAATGCGCGGGTCCAAAAATAGTGGATTGACCGTTCAAAACGCAAGCTTTTTTCGCGCGACGGGGTATAATTGCGATGGACCAAAAAAGCCTTTTCTGCCAGGCCTTTGGTTTACTTTCAGGTCGTAGTGTTCGCAAGGGCGTGCGAGTTCGAGTCTCGCCTTCGGCATCACTCTGCAAACTATTTGCAAGCCCCTGATAAGTAAACGAATGCTTTGGTATGTGCTGAGAAGCGCTGACGGTCCAATTGGACCGTCAGCGCTTTTTTTAGGTCAAGTTGATAATTATAATACTTGAATTATAACTATTATACTTATCTCAAAAGGGGGTGCAGTAGTGGAATGGACTGCACCCTTGAAGTGAGACAACGAGTTAGGGTGGTATACTCCGAAAGAGAGACCACCGACTATTAGCCTCAAACGCCGTATCTTTACCAAAGACTTCAAGCTGCAAGTCATCCGCCAAGTCCAGGCGGGGGAGTCCATCGCGCAGGCTGCCCGTGAACACGAGCTGCATCCGAACCTAATCGCCCCCTAGTCACAGGCTCCGTAGCGGGGTGAACAAATGGCAGAAGCTGCACACGCAGTATGCCCAGAGTGCGTTTCAAGGCAACGGCCATACCTATACCGAAGACGCCAAAGTCGCGGAACTGGAGCGCCTGATCGGTCAGTTGACCATCGAGAACAGTCTCTTACCCCACTAAAGCCTTAAAAAAGTCTTAGCCTTCCAGGAGCAGCAGCGAAAAGAGGCAGGGCTATGAGCGAAGCCATCTCCACTCTAGTTCAGCAAGGCTACAGCCTCGGTGCGTGCTGCCACGCTTTTGGACTGCCCCGAGCAAACTATTATCGCCTGCTTCAGGAGCCGAAGACAAAGACCGACCTGCTGCGTTCGCAGGTGCAGCAGGTGGCTTTGGAGTGGTCTTGCTATGGTTACCGCCGCGTCACCGCACGCGTTAAAGCAGCAGGGCGTTTGCGTCAACCATAAGCGGGTGCTGCGCTTGATGCGCGAAGAAAACCTGGTGCGGCGGCCCAAGAAGCGGTTTGTCGCGACGACCAACAGCGATCATCGGCTGCCTGTGTACCCGAACCTGGCCGCCGAGATGGACATCACCGCGCCCGACCAGCTTTGGGTCTCCGATCTGACCTACATCCGTCTGGGCCACGAGTTCATTATCCGTCTGGGCCACGAGTTCATTTACCTAGCCGTGGTGCTGGACGCGTGTTCGCGCCGCTGTTTGGGCTGGTCCTTGGGCCGCCGCCTCGAGGCGTCTCTGGCAACTTCGGCCCTGAAAATGGCGCTGCGGGACTGAAAGCCTGATGTGCATCATTCGGATCGCGGCGTCCAGTATGCGTCAGGCGAGTACACAAGTTTGCTTAAAGAGAGCGGCGTACAGATCAGCATGAGCCGCAAGGGCAATCCCTATGATACGAAGTAATGGCCTCCTGGACATATAACGCGAAGGCAGAGAGTTTCATGAAGACCTTGGAGTGCGAGCAGGTTTACCTGAGCGAGTACGACAATTTGGCCGATGCCAACGCCCAGATCGGCCACTTCCTGGAAGCGGTATACAACCAGAAGCGCTGCATTCCAGCCTGGGCTACCTGCCGCCCGCTGAGTACGAACAACTTTGCAAGAAGGACCGAGACAAGAACCAGACCATCACACCTTAACTGAATGTCTCATCCAAAGGGTTCAGTCCAAGAACACACCTGGGTTGTCTTTAGCGGCCATTGCAGCAGCTTGATACGGCGCAGGGAGGGGCAGGTATCGAAACGAACTTCCATTTCGTCGCCGTTGAGCCGGCGGCCGGGTCGCCACTCGCCATGTTCGATATGACCTTCGCTGATTTCCAGCACCTCGGCATAACGCTCCTGCGGCTGCAGGGAGTCGAAGGTGAGGCGGTAGGAAAAGCCAGCTGCCAGATATTCATCGTCCGCTAAGGCGATGACAAGTCCCCCCGCCGGGGCGCGGGCATCAGACAATGCCGTAGTGAACTCAATGCGAAGACGGTAGTTGCCCAGCACGATCTCCTGAGAGTCCTCAGATGTCTGCAGGATGCCGCGCATCCGGCCAGTCGATTGGTGGTGCGTCAGCAGAGGCATCAAGTCTGAAAGAAGCCGATAAGACCGCGCCAGCAGCGTGCCGTCCGCATCCGTTCGGATTGTGCGTGAGGCGTCCGCAGCAGCGCCGGCAAGGTTCTGCTCGTCGGCTATGCCGATGCTGTCTATGCCAAATGGAGCAAATCCCAGAGCGTTATGCTCCGCAATGGCATAAAAAGCATGCGCCGCGCAGGTCAGATCGCGACGCGCCTCCGGGATGAAGAGAGGATTACCATAGGAGGCATACTCCGCGCAGACGCCTGCAAAGTCCTGAATATAGATGTCAGGCGCGAGGAAATCAATCGAAGGAGCCGCGCAGGACCAGATATCAATCATCCGCGAGACGGGGCCTCCACTGGGATAAGAGCCGGCGGGCTCCGCATCATGCTGAACTAGCCAGGCATTGACGAAAAACGGCAGGAGATAGTTCTTCTTGCCACAGGACGCGATTTTCTCGATATACTGGGCGAAATGCCAGGCCATAAAGACTTCGTCCGCCGCCGTGCCGAAGACCTCACTCCAGGTTCCAGAGCGACACGCACCGGCAGTATTCCAGGCATTGGAAAGTGCCGGGTGCAATCGATGCTTGCGGGCTTCGATCCCGCTCAGAAGCGGCTGCGGAACAGGCTGGAAGTACGCGGCCTCCGCAAGCGGACAGTGATCGCGGGACGATCCCAGCAAGCCGACTTCGTTTTGCACCTGCACCATGAGAACGGTGCGATGCGTCTCATCTACGGCTTTCAGGTGGCGCATAAGCGCCGCAAACGCACGCGTATCGGCCTCCCGTGCCTCGGTCGACCAGGCGGTGATGCAGGTAGTATTGACACCAGGGTTCGTGTGCGCGCGTGGAAACCGGTGCAGATCACGCCGGACCCAGGCTGGTGCGTAGCTGGAGAAAGTGTTTTTCCAGGTCCCGAACCAGAGCAGTACAAGGCGCAGGCGGTGGGCGCGGGCGCCCTCCAGAAGACCATCAACCAGCGTGAAGTCAAAGTGTCCTTCTTCGGGCTCGGTCAGTTCCCAGTAAACAGGCACGAGAGCCGTGTTGCAGTTTAAGGCGCTGAGGCAGTCCCAGACGCGCTCCATATAGGCCAGGCTCGAAGCGCTGGAATTATGCACCTCCCCCGCCAGCGCGATAAAGGGCTCCCCATCCACGATCAGCCGCATGCGATCACCCTGACGCTCCAAGAATGGCAGCGGCACAGCGTCTGGCTTTAGGCAGCGATCCGCCTCTCCGCGGCTGTTCTCAGACATTTGCTTCTCCCCGTGCGAAAAATAGAATTTGCGAAAAATAGAATTTGCGAAAAATTGACTTCTGGGCTACTCATGCGGCGTGATGGTATAAACATGATGTCGTGCTGCTGCCAGCACTTCCGACGCGGGGAAATTGTCGTTTGTCATAACGTCCTGCACGACAGCATTTTTCGGCAGCGGCAGTTCAAGTTCCTCAAAGGCCCACAGCACCTGGAAATGACCAGAAGCAGCCGTATACAATACACCCTTCTCATCCGCCAGGATCGTTCGATGGACCATGCCTTCTCCCACTGCGTTGTAAGCACGCACCAGGGCAAGATGCCAATCAGCAGGCGCATCAAAGTCACCCCGGCGTGCGCCGCCGTGGAAAGACAGCTCATCGCGCACAATGTCCCAGTGGATCTGCCACACCTGCCGGTACGCGAGGCCCGCGAAGTACACCGCTTCCAGGTCGCCGCCGGCAGCAACAATGGCAGCAGCATCAAAGAGCGCCAGGCAGTCCGACCAAAGCGCCAGATTGTCCAGGCGAGCAGCCACGCCTGGACCGCTTCGATGGAGGCCGAAGACGCCCGTATCCTCGCCGCAATAAATATAGCCTGCCTGCTGCATGGTGACCATCAGCGCCAAGTGCGCCTGGTACTGCGAGAGGATTGCTGCCGGAGGCTCCGCTGCCGGGCGAGAATTGCCCAGAAGATGCGTCTGGTCGACAGTCGCACCGGCTGCCCCATTCTGCAAGGAGTTCGCAATCCAGTGGAACTTGTCCGATGACATATTGAAAGAGCTGTCCAGAAAGATCTGGTCCAGGCCGATAGTGTCATGGGCGTAAGTCCACTGCTGCATCCAGTAGGCACGAATGTCCGGGTCACGCAGGTTGAGCTGGGCAAAGACCGGCGTGTAATGGTCCGCCTCGATCCCGCCGAACGCATTGCGGACGTAGGGGTCTTCCGCACGGCGCAGCACCTCGACCACCGAGCCTTCCACCGGCAGGAAGTCGATCCGCTGCGGCGCGTGGTCCCGCATGGCGAAGATCGTGGTCAGCGTGGAGAGCGCCGTGTTTCCCCACATCTCAACACGCATTCCGGCGTCGTGCGCGTCCCGGCAGAACGCCGTCAGCTTGTCCTCCCCCACGGTTTCGGCCACTTTGTAGTCGAGGGTGCAGCACATGTTGGAGACGCCGAACGTGTTCATGTTGTTCTGAAACTCGTTGGGCAGGAACACGGTCTTGACCCCGGCGTCGCGCAGGCGGGGCAGCCCTACCGTGCGGTACCGATCCATATCCGGCACGCCCCATTCTTCGATGACTCCATAGGAAGACGCCCGTTCCCGGCGCATTCCGATCTCGGTGTGGAGTGTTTCGGAAACAAGGTCGCGCACCGCCTCGTAGAGATTGAGGTTTTCCACGCGGCCGCGCACCCCCGGCAGCCACAAGACTTCCATCGGTGCCGTGGAGAAATGCGCGGACAGATCCCCGCAGTGCTCGTGCCAGTGACGCATCTGATCATCACCGACAGGCTTTTCGAAGAACGAGCGGATATGGCTGACTTCCGTCGCCCAGGTGACAAGCGCCCCTTCCGCGTGGGTGGTCAGGGTAAACCCTTCGAGGGCGGTCTGCCAGGGCAGAAACTGGAAGACGTTCGGGTTGCCGGCACTCGGCAGGTACCACTCGGTGGAGTAGGACTGGTCAGTGCTCGTGAGGGGAAAGATGGAGGGGGCGAAGCTGTTGCGCAGCCAGAACGTGTTTCCCGAAGCGGCGCCGCCGACTTCCCAGGTGGCTTTGTCCAGGATCTTGTAGATCGGGTACCGGCTGCTGTGGTAGTGGTACTGATAGGAGAAGCCGACTGCCATATGGCCTGCGATCTGCCGGGTCACGGGCATAATGACGAGATGCAGCGTGGTTTCTTCTGCGGGCCGAGCTTGAGGCGTAAACTCCTTAGTGCTGAGTCGTGGCCGGGCTTCATGGAGCATCCATTCCATCACCCGGCTTGGACAGGCCTGAGCGGACATAAAGATCTCAATCCGGTCCGGGCCGGTTTTTTGATGCGTGACGGCAAAATCTGTCAGGACAATGCCGTCCGGGGTCCAGATCTCGACAAAGGCCGGCTGATGCCCGCTGCGCAGCGAGACGGCGTCGGCCCGCACAGCCCCGATGCCGGTAAACATGCCATCCTGCTCGCAGAGCGTCAGCGTCAGGCCGTTATTTAGGGTCACTTCGGTCATGTTAGTATTTTCGACCCCACTATTTTTTAAGGTCTGCATTTGCTTATTTGGAAGGTGACATATCCGAGCCGAACTCCAGTTCGTTGGACCAATGCTCTCCCCAATCGACATGGAATGAATTGTTGCGCTTGGCGACGCTGCGCCCCTTAGACAATTCCATGACCGGGCCGCCTGCGTTGTCGTTCACGCGGTAAGAGAACTTGATGGTTTGTCCCTGTTCCAGACGCGCCTTTGCTTCAGGCATATTTGTCCAGGGAATGGCGCACTCGTAGACCAGAGTATTGCCGTCACGCCGGACGCTGAGCTGAGCATTGAGCACGGATCCTTCGTTGGGGGACTTAGGCTGGCGCGGATAAAAATGCTTGTGCGGAATGTTGGGTGCCGCCAATTTCCACACCTCTGTACCGCCTCCGTACTCAGGTGCCACAGGATTGAGCGCAAATTCGTAATCGGTGTCTTGATAGTAAACGAAGCCGGGCATGGTGCCGGGGACGGTCGGATAATCCTTTTTATCAGCCTCCGGCAACACGTTGAAGGCGAGCTGGATGTTGTCATGGTTGGGCGTACTGCCGGACGGGAGCTCAGGGCTTTTGCGGTACGAATAGCGGCGCACGCCGCTGGGCCAGGTCAGCGCTTGCACGTTCTTGCCGGCGTCAGGCTGAGAGCTTTCATTGGCGGAAACATACGAAACAGGCGGATAAAAGTACTGGTCGTCGTCACGCGTGGCAAACCGCACCATACCGGGGTCAAGCGTCGCATCAGCGACTTTGGCGGCGAAGTAGAAGTTTTTGTCATCGTAAGCTAAGTACGCCGACGCAAGCCCCGAATGGATGCTCGTGTCATACTGCTTGAACGGCAGCCAGGCCTGCTCGGTCAGAGTCGGTCCACCGGAGCCTGTCGCGATGATGGTTTGCGGCATGATCCCTTTCCAGTCATCCAGCCTGCCATCGACTGTGATTGTGCGCCTGGTGATGACGTCGGCATGGATGTTTTCCGTCCACACCTCTGGGGCTAAACCATCGGCCAAAAACGTGGCGGTCAGCGGGTAGCTGTTAGCGGCATTGGCCTGGCCTCTGATGGGCAGCAGCACCTGGATTGTTTGATTAGCGGCTATGAGCTGCTTTTGATTCGGCTCCCCTACTGTCAAGCTGCCGACCGTCACCGACAGCCGCCCGGTAACAGGACGGTTCAGGACGTTTGTCAGCGTCAGATGCAGCGCGTGAGACAGTGCAGCGGGACGAGTGAAGTCATGGGCTACAATGCACAGCGGCTCGATCCCGCTGATGCGGGAAGAACGGACAGCCGAAAGCAGATGCGAAAACGCACCCGGCTTGCCGCTGCCGCGCATAAAGAAGCCGCGTCCGTCGAGAGGGACGACGATCTTGCCGCCCGCCGCAGGCACGGGGTTACCATAGAAGTCGTAGAGACCGTATTCGCTGGAAGCGGGAAGAATCATCGCCGCGCTGCTCAGGGTTTCCGGCGTGTCGATCTGCGTTTGAATATCTTGTTTTTGGGCATCTGCCGCGTTTGCCAGTGCTGCCATCTGCACTTTGAGGACGGCTTTGTGTTTGATTTCGGCATAGCCGCGCACGGTTCGGAAGGGCAGAGCGCCGGCACCAAACTCTTCGCCCAGGTCGCCGACGACGACAATTGTGCCATCCTCGGGATTTGCCTTATTAGAGGCCGTTGGCACGCCGCCAAAGACCATAACCCAGGGAAGCCCGTTGGGAAACAGCAGTTTCTGGAATGGTCGCTCCCCGATGAAATGGCTGGCCGCACCGATCGAGGCTGCTGTCGACCAGGCGGTAACCGTCTGCACGTTCTGCGTGGTCCCATCAGCAAGCCGCTGGGCATAGTCGCCGGTGCTGCAGATGTTGCCGCCGAACACTCCCATGGCACGGTCATACCCGGCGGCCCGGTCAGCGGCGACAATGGCGGAAACACGGTCGTCCGTATTGCCGACCCAGCTTTCCGTATCCCAGACCTTGACTCGTCCGTTGTAGCCTTTGCGGCTGAGCCATTGCTTATAGTTGGCAGTGGAATTCAGGCCCTGGTAATGAATGGAAAGGAAGTCGAACATGGGGCCAAATGTATTTTTGCCGTCAGGGAACAGCTTGTCTAGAGCATTAGAGGACGAATCGCAGCCGCCGACCAGCACCTGGACATGGTTCTGCTGACGGGCTTGATTAACACCTTGCCACATGTGGGTGTAGATGTCCCGGTAGCGGAGCATGTCCGCCCCCCAGCCGGAGATGGAGCTTCCTTCCCAGGGCTCGTTCCAGAGGGAAAAGGCAGTAATGGGGCCTTTGGGCCAGCCGTAGTCGCGGGCAAAGCGGTGGCAGAACTCCTGGAAGTCTGCGTCGTAAGACGGCAGCCAGGCGATGTCAATAGCGCCGCCCTGCATCACGCCTTTATCATCCAAAAGGTTGCGGAACTGTCCTAAAGGCTGCGTCGGCCCATTCGGATTGGGACCCGCCGCCATCAGCAAAACTGTAACCCCGGCATCTTGATAGGCTTTTAGCTGTTTGCCTTTTTCTGCGTACCACTGAGCGAAGTCCGGGTCGGTCGTCGGCTTGTAATTCATTTCCCAGCGCAGAGCATGCACTCCCAGCCGCTGCATGAGCGGGGGCGGCAGCCGGTCCAGGCAGGAATGAGGATACTGCACACGCTTCGCGGCAACGGGGTAGGTTCGCACCACGGAGGTAATGAACTGGCGTCCCAGCGGGCCCATATCCAGCACAAGGCCATAGCCGCCGAAACGTGCCGGAACACTCGGCGTGACAGTCACATCCTGAAAGCCGTTCGGAGCCACCCGAACAGCAATTGGGACGGATACAGCCTTGCCGAGCCGTACTACATACGGTTTCCAGATGTCCCCCGGCACTCCGTGCGTGCCGTAAGGAACAACTTCGACATGGCCCTGCGCCTGGATCGCCTGGGAGCCTGAGTTCGTGATTTGAAGCGTCAACTTAGGCGTGTCGCCCGGCCAGAGGACATTGCCGGGAACACTGCTGTTAATCACATGCACGGCGTAGCCCGGGGCAGCGCTGCCCGGTGCAAGCCCGAACGTCGCCGCGAAGCCGGGCATGTCATTGCCGGAAACCATCTGCGCCTGGCAAGCACTGCCATGCAGAGCCAGCAGGAGCAGGAACAGGCCCATTGCCTGCTTCTGCCAAGAATACATCGCTGCGTTGTTCAAAGTGATACCTCTACAAATGTGTTCATGCAAGCGCAACATTTCTGTCTCGGACCTTTCGCTGTTTCTTGTCAACTTTCAGCATTTCTTGTTACTATGTTCCGGCTTCTCAGTGACCTGGCGAAATGCTCGATGCGATAGAGATCAAAGTGTCACTTGCCGCAGACATCGCTTTGACTGGTCCTGATGCAGACAAAACAAGCAGGTCCAGTCCAGAGGGTATCAAAAGGTAGACCTGACTGAGGTTCGACATGCCCGGATGCGCCGCCGCCGTGAGATGATAGGTATAAAAGGTGCCCTGACCTACTCCCGTAGAAAGCGTCACGGGCGTGGTTGACTGTTCGTCGCCAGTCGCCGCGTACGGCAGCTCCTCAGAGGCGCTGACCGCTGCATTCGGCAGATAGCGCATACGGACCATCACCATACCGGCGCTGGTCGAAAGCGCCGCTTCCATAGCCGTTCCACTGGTGACAGGCGTGACACCCGCCGGGAGATGAAGGCTCCATCCCGAGGCGTGATCCTCATACCGACTCGGCAGTGCCGGGAGTGTTCCATGCGCAAGAGAAGCCAGGGGAACCGCCGCGACGGATTGATGAAAGTCGGCTACGGGACTCACAGATCCCGAGGGTTTTGCCATTCCGCCGGGCGCGACGATCTGTCCCTGCGGGTCCTCGTCCCAGCGCGGCCAGACATCTCGCAGGCCGCTGGCGCTTGCCTTGATACGCACGGCCACAACGCCTTTGATTACTGCCGGGAGGGTATAAGAAGTCGTGCTTGGCTTCAGGTCGACCTCCTGCGCCGACCGGTTCTCCCAGCCCGATCCATAAGTCAGGCTGACTGTCGCAGGCTGGTTCGTCCGCCAGGTCACGCGCACACGATTGCCGGACGTTAGCTGAACCACAGGATCGAGTATGAGCGGACCGGATCGCACTTCTTGGATGGTTAAAAACCGCGGATAATCTACGGCGCTAAGGTGAACAGTTATTGTATTCGCCGCCGCTTTGACAACTGTCGCCGGTACAGCTTTCATGGTGAGGGGATCCAGAACCGAGACCGATGCGCCTTTGCCCCGGATGTTGCTGAGAGTGACGTCGTAGTCTTGTGGGGGCATATCCCAGCGTGCCGGATCAAGCGCTTTCTTGTTCTTGTTCCAGACATGCGTCTCATCGAGAGTTTGAACGTAATAGGGAATCAGGTACTTTTTGGACGTCAATTGATAAGGCAGGAACGTAAACCAGTCTCGGTTCCATCGGTCGGGATGCGCTGCCGTGCCGTCGCCTTTCATGACCAGCCGGGGTTTATACTCGACAAGGTCTTCAACTTTCAGCGGGCGCGGGGCTGTAATTTTCTGTGCGCTATCCATTTGCGACGCGAGCCAGGTCAGACCTGCAATGCCCTGCGGGATTGTTTCCCGCACTGCGGCTGTCATCGTATCCTTTGATGCATCCAGGGCAGCGAAAAAACGAGCGGGGAAGATGCCGAACGAGTAAGGGTCGGCACCCAACTGATACAAATAAATCCTCTTCAGCCCCTTATGATTGTGGAAGAGATACTGGCGCAGCATGTTCTTAGCGTTGATGTGCTCGTCGAGCGCCAGAGCCTGCGGGTCATCATGCTTGATTGAGCCGTCTTTAAAGATGTACTCCTCGAAGAACGGATTACGCCAGTAGTTCACCTCGGTTTGCCACACCTCGGCGGGATGCAAGTCCCCGTTGTTGGTATAGCGGCCATGGCCGTCGAAGTAGACGTAGCGCGAATCAGGCAGGATGTCACGCGACAGCGATTCCGTCTTGAACCCGCTGTGCAGGTACTCCGGGTAACCGATGCGCAGGGTCGGAATAAAGACGCTGCCGGGCGTCACGGTATCCCAATCCTTGCCGTCGAGCTTCCCTTCGAATTTTCCTGCTGCATTGATGCATTCCGTCTCTTTGTCAGACGTGATATTCGGCGCGTGCTGCGGCGAGACATCCTGCCAGCCGCTGGTATAATAGTGCCGACTGAATCCGGTCTGGTGAGGCCATAAATCCGTGCCGTCGGCGAACGGCGACTGATTAGAAAATCCATTGATGACTTTAACGCCTGGATACTCGCCTCGATGCTCGTGCATGTAGTCAATGGTCATCCCGAGAATAGAGTAATAATCCTCCTCCTGGAACTGCGTCCTGGCGTCGGGCCGGTCGCTTGCCGCAAGTGGCCGCGTTTTGGTGTACACGGAGATCGCGCCAAGCTCACTGACTCCGGAAGGGCCATACGACTTGTATTTGGGCGGCACATCGTAATAGTGGGTGATTTCGAGGAATTTGGAGCCGAACGAAAATTCATTCCAGACTTCCATGTCGAATCCGGCGTCCGGTTTACCTGACGTGCCCAGCGCGTCTCGAACAAAGGCCGTAGCGGCGGCCACGTACTTCCCCCAGCCATCGAAGGTGTCCTGGCAGGCCGGTACGGGAGTGCCGTCAGCCAGATGATCGCCCTGGAACGGCTGGTATTTCAGCTCGGAAAGGTGAATTGTTCCGGCGGAGAAATCTTTGTCGAGAGCGGCGGAGAGGTGCGCGGTCCCATCGGCATCGACATGCGTGATCAGCGGATAGGCGGCGGTGAACTGCGCACTCATCGGGCCTGTGTAGCCTTCATGAAGGCGCGTGCCGGGCACGAGATGCAGCACGGTATCACCCTTTTTGGCAGAGTGCGTCAGCATCACGGGCACATCCCGCTCAGGGCAGGGATCACCGTCGTTAGCATTGAGCAGGATCATAGGCCGGATGCCGTACTTGCGGCACATATCGAAGAACAGCATCATGTCGTGTTTGCGGTAATCGGGAATCTGATCGTTGAAATCGAGATTGCCCCAGCCGATCTCGTAACGCAGGGTCCTTATACCTGCGGCGTGCAGGATCGGCCCCAAGGCGTCCGCATATTTCGCGTCACTGGTCCAGACGGCCCCGGCAGAGCCTTCGTACTGCTGCGCGGACCACGTGTCCATATAAGAGCGCCAGGGCTGCATGTAATAGCTGACGGTGCCAAACGGAACCTTAGACTGCAAGGGATCTTCGTACGGCGTCTGCAAATGCGCCGAAGCCGTCACACCGTCCCATTCGCCGAGGGCTGGGAGAGTCGGCGCGGCAAGCGCCGGACGGATAAGAAACAGCAAAACGAGTGCCGCAGCCCCCGAGGAATGAATCAGTTTAGAGAAGATAATTTTAGAGAGGATAATTCGGCGCTGAAATCTTTTGTGCATAGGAAATAACTCTTAGCCATTGAGCGCGTGCGATATGTGGGGTACCCCGTCCGGCTGCCACTCCACCGCGACCTGCACCGCCCCGCCGGGTAACGGCACGAGGCCTTTCACCCGGTCCCAGCCCGTCACACGCTGCGGGGAGACCGTGTAACGGCTTCCTTCTTCCGTGCCGGCAGGCTGGACGCCAAGCACATGAGTCAGCAGCGCGTAGGTGGGCCACGCGGACCACGCGTGGCAATCCGAGCGTGTCGGCTCGGGCTGTTCCGGCCAGGTCGAGAGATGCATCTTCAGTGCGTCCTGCCACGGGGTCAGCCAGTGTGTCCAAAGAGACTCCAACCGCCCCGCTTTTGCGAGCGCTTCGACCACATAGAACAGATGATAGTATGTCGCCGGCGTGAGCTGCAAGTTTGTGTGCAGGCTGTCGCAGACGGCCTGCACGGCGGGCGGCGGCACGACCCCCGTCAGAATTCCCCATGCCTGCGCGTGCTGCGTGTCGGCCCACAGTTCTCCCTCAGCCACGCCCCCTTCGCGCAAAAGGTTTCGGTCGGCGTCCCAGAATACGCGGGAGATCGCGGCGGACAGTTCTTCCGCTTGTTTCTGCCAGGGCAGTCCGTCGGTTTCCCCGTGCAGGCGGGCGCAGGCTTGCAGGGCAGCTAAATACTGCAAATTCAAGGTGGCGCAAGGGCGGCCGGCAGCAAACGGAGGCGGCGCACCATCGACGAAACCGGGTGCCCAGTCTACAAAATTCCACCAGGGCAAAGCGCCGGGTAGAACGCCTTGCGCGGTGTCAACGCGGCGGGCGAACCATTCCAGCACGGCCCGGCATCCCGGCAGGCAGCCTTGCACAGCGGCCGCTTCATGCGGCGCGTAGCGTGCCAAGTCTTCTGCCATCAATATCCAGAGCAGGGAGAAAGGAGGAATGATTTGCTCCATTCGGCTCGGATAACGCGACTGCGTGAGACCTTCCGGCAGGCGCGACCAGTCAAACAAACGCACCGCCCGCGCCCCCAGCCGTGTGTCGCCGGTCGTGACGTAGCTCAGCAGGGCTTGGAGGCGCGTGTCTCCCACATATTGCAGCTGTTCGTAGTACGGACAGTCCATGAAAGTCTCGTCCGTGCAGCAGGACAGCGTGCGAAAATCGGTTTCCAGCACGGCGGGCAGTTCCACAGGACCGTTTTCCACGAGGAACGCTGCTTTGTACTGCCAGGGATAGCCTGTCTGCCGGTAGGACAGCGCCGACACCACCAGTGGTGTGCTTCCTGTCACGACTGTGATCTTCACAAAGCGGAACGCCCGCCAGTGCAGCGGGGTGTAAGTTTCGCAGCCTCCACCGCAGATGTATGTATCGGAAAAGCCGGAGACGTCCGTCCCTTCGTCCCGGATGCCCTTCTTGCCGTTCTCTGTCAAGGCTTCTGCATAGGTCAGTGTGACGACGCTGCCTAAGCCGCCTTCCACTCCTAATTGGGGGAAACCGCTGACGTACTCGCCCGGTGTCACAATCCCTTCATATCGGGAATGCGCGGCAACAGTAACGGGAGCGAACTCCGGGCTGAAGCGGCGTGCCAGGTCACGCGGGAAAGGAATGTCGCGCGGGAGCAGACGCCACCGCCCGCCGGGATCGGCAGAGTCCACGCGCTGCTCATGAGGCCAGGCCAAGGCCACGGGAACGGGCGATGCCCAGTCGTGATCCTCAAAATGCGGCTGTTCCCATCCGTGGGGAAAGCACGTGCCGTCTACCGTTTCGCTCGGGCCAATCCCGTAGTAGCCTTCCTGCTGGGTGAGAAGCGCGGGCTGTACGCTCGTATCAGTGAGAACGCGCCATTCGTCTGCACGCCCGGTCGCCGCTAGGACGCCGCCGGTCGCCCCATGCACCTCGCATAAGAACGCCCCTCTATCATGCATCTCGGCAATAGGGCTGCTCTCACCACCATATGCCAGCACGACTGCGGCAAGCGTGTGTATCCCCGGCTCTAACTCAATGCAGTAAGAATCGTACATCTGGTGCCGCACATCCGCACGCGCCGGTCCGCGCCCTAATCGCTGCCCGTCACAAAACAAGGCGTAGCGGCTATCCGCACAGACGAAAAGCCGAATGCTTTGCGCTTCCGTCAGACTGAAACGGGCACGGAACCGGCGGACGGCCCAGGACGTATCCTTTGCATAGGAAGTCCAGATCCATCGCGCTTCAAGAATAGGGAAAGGTGTCATAACAACTCTTTAGAAGCCCTAACAAAAATCGTGGACGAGAGACCTCACCCGCCTTGTTCCTCGCCACCCTCTCCTTAACAAGGAGAGGGTCGGAACGCAGTTCCGGGGTGAGGTTCTTAGACAGCGCCCGTTTTTGTTAGGGCCTCTTATAACGATAGAGTGATCGGGCAGTGCTACCAGAAAGGGCCGTCAGTGATGCTCAGGTAGAACGTATCGCCGGCCTCTGCAACCAGGAAATTGGCTCCCGCGACGACAGTTCCTGTGACCGACTCTCGGCCCGGATGAAAGCCGCGAGTCCCATCATTGGTGTAGATCTTTCTGCCGTTTAGCCAGAGCGACTGGAGCTCACAGCCGGTGTGGAACTGGAGCGCAGCCGCCTTTTCCGCTGACAGTGTGGCGGCCAGGTAATGCGGCCCTGATCCAAGCGACTGATTCAGCCCAACCGCCGCGCCTTCCGCCCGGACATCGTCAAGCCACTTCATTGCGGGAAGCTGTTCCCGCTCAAGATGAAGCGGCGGCTGAGGCAGACGGAGCACAGGCCACGTGGCGTCGAGTTTTAATGCAGAAATCTCGGAAGCGCTCATCGCTTCTTTTCCGGCGGACGGCGGACAGATATACCACGCCGGTACGACTCCCTCGTTAAGGCGCACCTGAGCGGACGGCACGACGGGCACGTCGCCGTACCCCATGGCATCGAGAACAGCGCGTGCGACCGAGCGCTGCCCTTCATAATTCGGATGCACGTCATCGGCACAAAGCTGCGGAATTCCCTGCGCTTCCGCCGCGTTTTGAGCCTTGTTCACCTCGGCGACTCGAAGGCCATGAGAAGCGGCGATCTTGGTAATACAAGCGTCATACTCCGCGAGCCGCGGACGTTTGTCGGCATGGCTCGGCCCTTCGATACTGGTGGTCATTAAAATCACTGCAATGTCGCGGACACGCAGTATGCGAGCGATTTCCTCGAAATCTCTTCCGAAGCCGACGGCGTCAACATCCTGATGGCAATCATTTCCCCCGGAACTGACCATAACCAGCGTGGGATTATTCGCGATGACGTCACGGTTCAGGCGTGCATGCATTTGGGCGATGGTGTTCCCGCCAATCCCGGCGCAGATCGAGATCATCGATCCCTGGTTCGCTGCGGCAAGCGAATCACGCACGAGGCGAGGATAAGTATTCCCGTCGGTGAACGAGTCGCCGAGAAAGACGGTCCGCGCAAACTCCGTCGGCGGTGTTGGCGGTTCAGCCCGATCTATGTCGCTGTTTTTTCTTAGGCTCACGTTCAAATTCAAATTGGCCTGCTCCTAAAGTGAGCGCTTCACTTTGATAGTATGACATAACACACTAAAAATTGCATGGCAAAGAAGCCGGCAACTAAATAATTTTTTTATGAGTCTTTTATGGCCCCGAACTGCACCTATGCAGGCGCTTGAAAAACGGAACTCCTCCGCAGCACCTGGAGCCGTCAGTTGCTTCGGCTTTTAAGCGTCGAGGAGGAATTCTGTTTTCGTATTTTGGAAACTATGAATTTGCTGCCAGGAAAGCGTCCGCAGCTTGCAATGTAGGCGCATAGTTGGGATAGGCACCACTATTTGGCAAATCCGTGCTGTTATCAATGCTCCACATATTGACAGGTAAAACTGTGGCTGATGGACGCATGGCCTTGGCATGACCATCACAGAAAAGGAAGTTCGTCATGCCTGTGTGCCCTTGAACGCCGGAGGCAGCGCACAGATAGCCGGCATTACTGCAATCGGCTTCTGCAGATGCGGAAGCCCATGAGAATAACGGGAGGGAGGGAAGATCGGTACGGCGCGATTCACCAATCGCAATAACCTGAGACGGCGCTATGAGTTGAGCGAGTGTAATGACGCCAGGTGTGCCGCCAGGCTCCTGGAAAGGCCCCCCTCCGGTCTGATAATCATTGCAGGCATAACTCACGAAGATGTTATGGAACTGAGGGCCCCAGCCGGTTTGCTCATAGTAAGGCTTGACATCCTTATTCGGATTATCCGGGCACTTGAAAACTTCTGCCGAATTGATGTACGGGTAAATCATTTGCCGCCAGGAAAAGTCTTTTAAAGAGGGTCCAACGTTTCGAATTATAGATAACGGCATGGTTTCGTCGGAATCCTGTATATACTGCATCAAACCCAGACCCATCTGCTTTTCGTTACTCAAGCAGGCAGTCTGCCGTGCTTTCTCGCGGACTTTCTGGAAGACCGGAAAAAGAATCGCTGCCAGGATCGCAATAATAGCGATGACAACGAGAAGCTCAATCAAAGTAAATCCACTTCGACGTTTCATTGAGGTCGACATGATGAGGAAACCCTTTCTACTGCGTGATATAATTGAGAATGGTCAGACACTTTAGATGTAATATCATTATCTAGGTCTGCTGGAAAGGAAGCGGTGCTCCCAAGAGACTTTCTGCGACCGGCACGAGAGTGGGCGGAATAAGGCGCACTTGCGGCTCTGGTGGAAGTGTCCCTGCAACCCGTTCTATCAGAAGTTTGGCGAGCTCCTTGCCGATCCGATTGTTATTTTTATCCATCGTCACGGCAGGAGGTTCCTGCTCCCATTGCCGCTCAGGAACTTCTTCCCAATAGTTGTCGTACCCCGCCAGAATGACGTCTTGATTCGGCTTTTTGCCGAACAAGCGGCACGCGGCGGCATAGTAGACCGCAGGGCCATCTGAAGGGGTCAGCAGGGCGTCGCAGGGCGTCGGCCCCGTCATCGCTTCGATCATCGAGGAGGCGCATTGGCGCACATCATGCTCGAACTCTTTCCGAGTGTCACCCTGAAGGAGGGAAATGGGCTGGGAAATAGCCGGCAGCGCTTCCAGGCCAGCCTCTTCCATAGCGCGGACGTACCCGGCAAAGCGTTTTGCTGCCCAGTCGAGATGCAGTTCCTGAGGACGCATCATAATAATGCGGCGACGCCCCCGCGCTATCAGCCATTTTGTCAGCTCATAAGCGCCGATTTCGTGATCCGACTCAACACGGTCACAAAGAGTCGAAAAGGGCGTGTTCCCCAATAACACCATTGGCAAGCCCGCATTCTGGAAGGTCTCTATGATGAGGCGGAGATGCTCGATATCCCTTCCGTAGCTATCATCGATAATCACCCCAAGCGGCCGCTGCTGCATCAGCCACTCTATATCACGGGTTTCCATCTGATCGGGATGAAGCATAATCGCGTGGTGACGGTTGTCGTGGGCAGTCTCCAGGACGCCGGCTGTGGTGACAGGGGCCCAGCCGGGCGCACGCCGTACCATAGAAGGCGTCATTCCGTAGGGTGTCAGCAAAACAATGGTTTTCCCAAGCGGACCGGCCGGCTGGTGGTGTTCTACATCAGAGGCAACAAATATTCCGCGCCCATGCTGCCGTGTAATCAGTCCTTCTCGTTCCAAAAGCGTGTGAGCACGCATGATGGTCGGACTTGTAATTCCCGACTTCATACTGATTTCAGTCAGTGAAGGGAGACGATCCCCTGGTTTCAAAACACCACGCCGGATCTGGTCACGCAACTGCGTTGCCAGCACTTCAAATTTTCGCTGTCGAATGTCGCTCGGCATGACGTCTCATTTTCCCAATCCATTACACACTAAAAGATCACATTAGACAGTATAACACGCCACACTAAAAATTGCAACAGTAATCATAATAACAACAAAATAAATATTTTATGAGTTATGGCTTGCCGATTATAGCCGACCGTTCCACAGTAAGTGGCATTGCCCAGATGAAGGAACGTGCCCATTCTTCTCAAACAGTGTCCAGTCTTCTCAAACGGCTTCCATCATCGCGGATACATTACAATCGCGCATACGTTACAACCGCTTTGCAGATTGTGATGAAAGTAGCAGAATAAAACTAAAGTAGCAGAATAAAACTAAAGTAGCAGAATAAAACTAAAGTAGCAGAATAAAACTAAAGTAGCAGAATAAAACTAATGCAGGGCTACTCACGGCCGCAGAGGATTTAGGAATCTTTGACGGGTATACACTTATCGAGGCGGCTGCTGTTGATCAAACAGGGATGATCACCGTAACTGCATTAGCAGCCCTCAGTGCGGCGACTACTGTGGTTACACACGCCTTCGTGTACACCACGATTTTTCACGAGCCAGGCACCTTTCCAAGCTACACTACGAGCGAGGCGACCGGTATCAACAAAAACGGCATAGTCTTCGAAAGCGGCACAGATAAAGAATCGGGTTTATCCCACACTTTTCGTCATTTTGGGATAGGCCCACTACCCGCCGCCGGTGCTCTGGGACAGCTCCCCGGCGGCTCCGGTCTTTCAGCTGTTGCACTTCTAAGAGCGATATTATTCTTGGGATCAATGACTACGCCAAACGGATGCGTCCACTCACCATGCGGTCTCTGCGTATGGCATTAACCTCAAATCTGGTTGCTTTCAGACCAGGAGAAATTTTGCTATTTCCAATCACTCGAACCCCGCCCAAAGCTAACATCCCAGAAACAATTCGATCAATGATGACCGCGGCACACAAGCTAGGTTTCTGGTGTGCACATCTGTCACTCTACGAAGTTTCCATTATTCTACAGGTAACCTAAGTTGCGTTTCTCGTATTTTGCCGGTTGAAGTTTAGATGCCTGGCCGGTTTCCGTAAAGTGAAAGTCCCACCCAACACTTCTCTGGAGACCGACCATGCCCCATTCTGTCCGACAAATCATCGCGATTTACTGCTTGTGCGACGATTTTCTTTCGGCCCGAGGCTACAAGGACGCCCCGCAAGCCAAGCTGACGACCGCGCAGGTCATGACCGTCGCTCTTGTTGCCTCTGCCTTGTTTTCGGGCGACCAAGAGCACAGCCGCGTGTTCCTCAGAGACCACGGCTACATCCAGCCGATGCTCTCCAAAGGCTGCTTCAACCGTCGCCTGCATGAAGTCCCAGCGGCGCTCTGGCAAGCCTTGTTCGCACTGCTGGCCGAGGTGCATAAACAAAGTAATGCTTTCTTGAGCATACAATTACCGCATCTGCCGCAGTCGCTTATGTCCGACCAAAACGCATGGCAAGGCGTTCGGAGGCTACCTTGCCTGCAAGCGTCGCTTCTTTTACGGCCTGCGCGTGCATCTGGTGATGACCACCAGCGGCTTGCCCGTCGAGGTCATGCTGGCACCGGGCAGCGAAGCCGACATTTCGGCGTTCCGGCGCTTGGCGCTGGACTTGCCGCCCGAAGCACGCATCTTCGCACGCATCTTCGCCGATGCAGGCTACCTAGACCAGCACGAAGAAGCGCTTTTGGAGGAGGCCGGTTTGCACTTGGTGGCCCAGCAGCGCAAAAACAGCAAGGAATCGCTTGCTCCATGGATGGCGTACTTTGCCCGCAAGGAACGCAAGCGCATCGAGACGGTGTTCAGCCAGATCGCCGCCGCTTTTGGACGGACGATCCATGCGGTCACCCATAAAGGGTTCGAGTTAAAAGTTTTCCTCACCGTGCTGGCGTATACTTTGCTCGCGGCACTCTAGAATGAAGAAACGCAACTCAGGTTAAACGAATGCTTTAGTATGTGCTGAGAAGCGCG
>JBPBQB010000100.1:0-23411 GCA_050954545.1 Janthinobacterium lividum
GGACGTTTTTCTGATTGTGACACTTGGTATTGCAGCAGTCTATGCATTTTTGCTGCGTGATCAGCTATTTCGAGGATATGGAGTTGCAGCGCTCGACCTCGGCGACGTAAAACGTGGCTCTTTCATTGCGGTCAGCCTTGTACTTCTCGCGCTGGCATTTCTTTCCAGTATGAAGCGTGCTGAGAATCGCAGTAGTCAGCCTTCTTTCCCTACGTTGTTCCTGAATTACTATTTCGTCGCCTATTTTGCAGTCGCGTTTCTTGTGCTGTCACTTGGCGGACGGCTCTATTTTATTTCCAGCCTGGTGATGCTGATGATTTATTGGTCTAGCTACTTCCACAGGATCTCCCGTAAGTCATTCTTAATAGTCGTACTCGTGCTGATGACCATCGCTGGAGCGGTTGGGTCGATTCGGCAGTCTAACTCGCTTGATCTGACTACTGTCTTGACAGGTTTGCTGGCCGAGTCCCTGTTTACAAGTTTTACCCTTACCCATTACCTTCAGGTAGGTGTGTTCGACGTTCTCCGCGCCCCCATATTTCTCATGAGTGACTTCTTAAATTTAATTCCGACAGCGTTGCTGCCCAGCAAAGCAGAACTATTACTAGACCCAAGAGATTATGGCTTCACCATCTTTGCACCGCTAGGGGCACAGCATGTTTTCTTCTCACTGATGATCAACTTCGGCATTATCGGCACACTGGCTTTTTTGTTTTCCCTAGGGTGGTTTTTCAGCTATCTTCGCTGCATTGACCGGAACTTACTGTTTCGACTCTATTACGTGCTTCTGACCGGGTGGCTCGGCTTTACTTTTTTTCGTGACGATTTTTCGATTTCTCTCGTCAAGTCCATGTTCCAATTTTCAATCTTGGTTCCAACACTGATTGTAATTACATTGCAGCTTGTATCGGTCTCTCTCAGGAATTTGCAGACTCCTGCCGATACTCTCGTCTCAGAAAATGATAAGTAAGAAACAAAACGGAATGTCCGCAGCAAAAAAAGAAGCAGAACACAAGCTGCATATTGGGCTCAATCTGCTCTTTATTATTCCTGGTCAGAATGGTGGGACTCAAGTTTATTCCGAGTCGCTTGTCAAATCTCTGGCAGCACTGGATCAGGAAAACATGTACACAGTCTTTGTCAGCGAAGAAGGCGCGGCGATGGACTTGCCGGAACAATCTAATTTTCAAAAAGTCGTCTGCCCGGTACACGCTGTACGGCGTGAGGTACGGTATGCTTATGAGCAGATTGTCTTTCCGCGACTGGTAGACCGCGGCGGCTTCGACCTTCTCCACTCATTAGGGTATGTCTGCCCTCTGCATTCGCCCTGCCCAAGCGTGGTGACTATTCACGATCTGAATTATCTGACTCCCTGGCACGGTATGTCTCGCAGCAAGCGTCTTTTTCTTGGCTGGTTCGTCGGGCAGTCCGCACGTCACGCTGATCGGGTTCTGACAGTCTCTCAGTTTTCCAAAGAAGAAATTCATCGACATCTTCGTGTGCCTGAATCAAAGATTACGGTGACTTTGGAAGGGCCGCGGACTCCAACGCCTCTGGCGAATGACCAGTGGAAAGATATTGCAGTCCGGTATGGCATCAGGGGATCTTATTTATTGGCGTTCGGCAGCATCACCGGCAACAAAAATATCGCCTGTCTGCTTCGCGCCTTCGCATCTATCCACACCCAGGTTCCACATACGCTGCTTCTGGTTGGTCATATGACGCCGGGGAGTGAATTACAAGCCGGAATCGAGGGGCTGGGCATCGCTGACAGAATCAATATCACTGGATATGTGCCGGATGACCATATCATGCCTTTGCTGAAACATGCAGACTTATTCGTCTTTCCCTCGCTATATGAGGGATTTGGGCTTCCCATTTTGGAAGCGCAAAAGGCTGGAGTTGCTGTCGCCTGTTCCGCAGCGTCTTCCCTGCCGGAAGTTGCGGGTGACGGCGCAGCGTTTTTTGACCCTGCTTCCGCAGATGAGATGGCCCGGGTTATGCGGAAGTGCCTGCTTGACTCAGCCAAGCGTAGTGCACTGATTGAAAAGGGCCAAGCAAACGTCGCCCGTTTTTCCTGGAAGCGTACAGCAACAGAAACCCTCGCCTGCTACCGGCAGGTTGTGGCGGAGCGTAAAAATTACTCTCATATTGAAGGAAAATAAACTCACATGAGCATCGCGATTATTACAGGCTCAGCGGGGCTGATCGGTTCCGAAGCCGCTTTGTATTTTGGGGAGAGCGGTATGGACATTGTCGGAGTGGACAATGACATGCGGCGTGTCTTCTTCGGCGAAGAAGCCAGCACGGCCTGGAACCTCAGCAATTTGGAAACGAAGCTGGGGCGGCGCTATTCGCACAACGCAATCGATATTCGGGACCGTGCCGCCGTCGGTGCGCTTCTCTCGCGGTATGGCAAAGAAGTCAGCTTGATTATCCACACGGCGGCGCAGCCGTCCCATGACTGGGCGGCGCGGGAGCCGTTCACGGATTTCGATGTCAACGCCGCCGGAACGCTGAACATGCTGGAAGCCGCCCGGCTGAACTGCCCGGAAGCCGTGTTTATCTTCACGTCGACCAACAAAGTGTACGGAGACACGCCGAACCGGCTGCCGCTGGTGGAGCAGGAAACGCGCTACGAGATCGCCCCGGATCATACCTACTGGAACGGTATCCGCGAAGATATGTCCATTGACCAGTGTATTCACAGCCTGTTCGGCGTGTCCAAAGTGGCTGCCGACGTCCTCGTGCAGGAATATGGCCGCTACTTTGGAATGAAGACGGTCTGTTTCCGGGGCGGGACTCTGACAGGGCCTCAGCATTCGGCTACTCAGCTTCACGGCTTTCTTGCTTACCTGATGCGCTGCGTCATGACCGAGACGCCGTACACGATTTTCGGGTATAAAGGAAAGCAGGTTCGTGACGCCATCCATTCCAACGATCTTATCCGTGCTTTCGAGGCTTTCTTCCACAATCCCCGTGTCGCCGAAGTCTACAACATCGGCGGCGGGCGCTTCAGCAACTGTTCCATGCTGGAGGGAATCGAGGCCGCGCAAAAGATCGCGGGCAAAGAGCTGAACTCCACTTACGCCGAGCAAAACCGTATCGGCGACCACATTTGGTGGATTGGCGACAATGGAAAGTTTGAAACAGACTATCCTGCATGGAAACAAGAGTATAATATACAGCATATTTTACAGGAGATCTACGAAGCCAACGCAGAGCGGTGGCGCACTTCCACAGGAGGAAAGAGCGCCTGAACGAAGCGTTGGGCAGGAGCGTTCATGCGGATACTTTTTTTGACGATGTATTATAAACCGGACAATGCTGCCACCGGTATTTTGATGGCGGAGCTGGCCGAAGAGCTGGCTCTGCATGGGCATGATGTTCGCGTCATCACCAGCATGCCGCATTATTCCACGAACTCTATCTGGCCGGAATATCGGGGCAAGTGGTCCAAGCGCGAACGGCAGGGCGCAATTTTAGTCCACCGGGTCTGGTCTTACGTGCCGGTGCATAAAGACCGGCTCCTCCCCCGCTTCTTCAGCTACCTGTCATTCACGCTCTTGTCGGCGTCTGCCGGCCTTCTGATGCCGAGGCCCGATGTCATTGTCACCCCGTCGCCTTCGCCGCCGCTGACAAACGGCATTTCCGCGTACCTGCTGGGGCGGCTGCGTGGTATCCCGTTCATTTCCAATATTCAGGATATCTATCCCGACGTCGCCATTCGCATGGGCGTTATGAAAAGCCCGGCTGTGATTGCGGCCTACAAAAAACTGGAAAAGTTCGTGTACGCGCACTCTCACGCCATTACCGTCATCTCCGAGGGTTTCCAGCGCAACCTGACCGCTAAAGGCGTGCCCGCAGACAAGATCAGCGTGATTCCAAACTTTATCGATGCCGCCTTTGTTTCGCCGCATCCCCGCCGCAACGATTTCAGCGCCGAGCAGGGCTGGGACGATAAGTTCGTCGTGTTGTTCGCCGGCAATGTCGGCATGTCACAGGGACTGGATACTGTGCTGGAAGCCGCCGGCCTGCTGCGTGATACTCCTGACTTGGTGTTTGCGATTGTCGGCAACGGCGCTTCCAAGCCGGCGCTGATTGCCCAGGTCGCGGCGATGGGCCTCTCTAATGTCCAGTTCCTCCCGTACCAGTCGTATGACCATGTCCCCATCTTGTATTCCTCCGCCGACGTCGGTTTGATTCCCCTGCGGCGCGGCTTCAGCAACGATTCCGTGCCCAGCAAGCTGTTCACGATTATGGGTGTCGCTCGCCCCGTGATCGCCTCCGTGGATGCCCACAGCGAGACTGCCGAAGTCATTGACGAGTCCAAATGCGGCGTCTGTATTGAGCCGGAAGACCCGAAGGCTCTGGCCGCCGCGATCATCTCCGTTTTCAGCGATTCCAAGCGGGCCGAGGAAATGGGGCGGCGCGGGCGGCAATATGTCGAAGCGCATTACACACGCACCAGCGTGGCCCATCAGTATGAAGCGATATTTTCCCGTCTCTTGTCCGACTCGGACCCGGTGCAGGCCATGAATAAGCCGGGTGCGGCCCGCTTATGAAACGAGCGTTTGCTGCACTCTTGCTGCTGGCTGCTGTCGGGATTTCGCCTCTTCGTGCCGCTTCCCCCGAAGACATCGTTCCCCAGGGCTCCGGCCTCTATGACGCGGTCGCCCTGCTGGCGGCTCAGCACCTGCTGCCGCCCGGTGCGCCGGATGCGACTTCGCTGGAGGGCGTCACCGCCCGGCTGTATACGCGCCGCGAGTTTGCGGGTCTCATCGAAGGCATCACCAATCAGCCCGGCGACCCGCGTGCGGCGTCGGCGCTGGCCTTCGCCCGAAATATCTTAGCCCCTGAGCTTGCCGACGCGCCTATTCTCGCCGCTCCTGTCTCGACCCCGCCGGTGCTGACCGGCTTCGGCGAAGTGGAGGCCGGCGGGCGCAGCAACACAGGAACCAATCTGCACGGCAGCGGCGACCTGCTTGGCCGGGCGCGGCTGCTGGGAACACTGGGCCGCGACGGCGCTTATACGGTCAGCCTGACCAATATTTACACGCAGACACGCGATCATTTGTCGGTCAATCTGCGCGGCGACGGGCACACGGGCGGTGACAACCCGGATGAGCTGAACGGCATCGATGAAGCGTATGTCACTGCCGTCAGCAATCGCGGTTTTCGGGTCACGGCGGGAAAGCTGCGCCAGCGCTGGGGCAGCGGCTACTTAGGCGATATGCTGGTCAGCGACAACAGCCCGGCGCGTCCGACTCTCGAAATCGAGCTTCCCTTTTCACTCGGGCATGTTCTGGGCGACTACCGCTACACTCAGTTCGAGTCCCTCTACCGGAACAGCGGTCAGGACATCTACGAAGGCGGGCGGCGGCTGGAACATCCTATCGGCGACCGAACGACCCTCTCCGTCGAAGAAGCCTACACATCGAACCAGTTCCGGTCCGCCTCCGTGCTGGCGCTGCCGTATTACGCCTACCAGAAGATCGACTATGCCAACGTCGATGAGCCCTCCCATTTCAACTACAACTTCAATCTGGGCCTGACCGTCACCCCGCACGGCCCGAACACCAGCCAGCGCTTCTACGGGCAGTTTCTCATCGACGACCTCCAGGCTCCGAAGGGGCTTGGCAAAGGCAATATCACGCCCCGCAAGATCGGTTACCTGCTGGGCTACGCGCAGACATTTGACCGCTCCGGCACAGATCTGGTCCTGGAATACGCCCACACCGATCAGCAGACTTATACCAAAGTGCTGCCGCTACCGACAAGTTTGGCCTGGTTCAACGGCGACCTGCCGATCGGCTACCCGAGCGGCACCAATGGAAACCAGGTCTACGCTCGTCTCGGCCAGCGCCTGACCTCCCGCCTCGACCTCTCGCTCGAAGGCCGCGACCGTCAGCGTGCCTCGGCAGACTTCCCCGCCGTCAATGCCCGTTCGCTCGATTTAGGTTTAGCCTACCATTTAGGTGTCTCTCAGTCTATCGGCTTCCAGTACAGCGACTACCACGAAGACCCCTATCCCGGCGCGGTCCTGCCTGCGGGCGATGGTACCGGCGGTGCTGACTACGGCCAGCTCCTGCGCCGCCACATCGTCGCCGTCAGCTTCCTGCAGGGCTTCTAATTCTTGTGCTACATGATGAAACAAACTGCTATGACGAGTGAGTTCACTCGTCTTTCTACGTAACACCCGTGAAACAAGAAAGCCGCCGACTGATGTCGGCGGCTTTCTTGTTTGACCTATCGCTTTAGTTTCACTGATAGGGTGTCAGGCTCAGCAGACTTTGCTGCTTGCCGGTGGCTGTGAGTGTCTGCAATTGCCGGCTGCCGTTTGAGGCGGCCCAGAGGACACGCAGATTCTGGTCTGAACCGACGGCGATCTGCGAAGCGGTGCCGCCACCGGTCAGCCCGAAAGTCGTGTAACCTGTGAATTGACCATTCACCGCCATCGTCAAAACGATGGCTTTGTCTAAGCCGCTGCTCCACAAGAGGCGGCTCGACCCATCGACACCGACAGCAAGCGCGGTGAGTGTCGAGTTGGAAAACGAGGGGAGCGCGGTCGAGCGCACGAGCTGGCCGCTTTCTGAGAGAGTCCACAAGTGGCCCTTCCCAGCAGATGTATTCACGAGCAGCCGTGTCAAGCCATCTGCCCCGAGTGCTAGTCCAACTAGTACGGTGGTGCTTGTAAGTGCCGGCAGGGAAACGCTTCCGAGGAAGTCGCCATCAGGTGAGAGCGTCCACAGGGCCAGTGCGCCATCATAATGCTGCCAGAGCAGCCGTGAGCTGTTGTCAGCGCCGGTGGCGAGAAACAACGCTGTCCAGCCGTCGTAGGGCCCAAACTGGGTCGAGCTTTCCTGCGTGCCGTCTGCGGCAATCGTATCCACTGTGATCGCGCCGGTAATTGGGACGTCGAACACGCTTCCTGGGTAGTTGTTGCCCCAGAGAACATGGGACTGGCTGTCGGTACCGACACCGAACGCGATGGCACTGCTGCTGCTGGTGAGTGTATCTGTGTTTTTCACGGTATCGGTTGGCGTGAGTGTCCAGAGCGCGGCTTCCTGAGTTCCTTTGGGCCAGAAAAGATGTGTCCGGTTATCGGGCGTCACAACCACAGCTTTTGTCACGAAGTATGCATCCTGCTTGACATGGCCGTCTAATTCGAGAATGTTAAATGTCCCATCAGGATTGATCTGTGCATCCCGCATTTCTTCCGTGTCGGATGGCGATGCGATACTTGCCAGGCTCATTCCGCCGATTGCCGGGTTTAGGACATAAGGCAATCCAGTTCCAGGCGAGACAAAAAGACTCGAATTCCGAATGTAAGGCAGTAGTATATCCTCAAACTGAGTGTAATTCGTGGTTTCCGGCAGGGTCTCATTGTAGTCCACGGCGTACTGGAATGTTGCCAGGCCGATCTGCTTTAGGTTAGAGGCATCCTGACTGCCGGGGCTGACTGCTAAAATCGCTGGTACAGGGGTTACGTGACCGTCGGCATAGGCAATTGTTGGAATGCCATTTTTGTATGGCATGGCGCTTTGAAGAAGCACAGTGCTGGCTGGATCGAAAATATTTGCGATAGAAATTTCGCTCAGCGCCGGGTTTGGGACAAAAGGCTTGCCGTTGTTTGGGTCGACAAAATACCTGCTTTGATGGACATATGGCAGCAGCGCAGCCTCGAACTGCGGCTGTGTCGCGGTCGGTGGAAACACTTCGTCGTTATCCTGTGTGTATTCGATAACGCCAACCGCCAGTACGCGTGCATTTTGATAGCTGCCTGTCTGCGTGTTATCGATTACGACACCGCCGCGCTCGATATGGCCGTCCAGAAAGCCGACAGTCGCCGGGATGTTGGAAGGCGGCAGGACGTCGCGGAATGCGGTGACTATGCTCAAATCGCCCAAGGCGTACAGACCTTTGCCGCTAATCATTGGGTTTGGAATGAACGGCCTGCCGGTAATTTGGGACACGAAGACAGCAGGATCGGGAACATAGGGGCGCAGGGCAGTCTCGAACACGGCGGCATTCTGCATCGGCGGCAACTGCTCGTTGCTGTCTTCTGCGTACTGGGTGAGTGCCAGGGTCAGGAGCCGGGCGTTGCCGACTGTCGCGGCGACCGGATCAAAGCTTGTTACTTGCGTCGCGGCGTGCAGCCCAAGTGCGCCGAGGCAGGCCATAAGGCAGATAACGAGGATCGCTTCTGCCGGTCGTGAAATCATTCGTGTTTGACGTTCCATCGCTGAACCTCCATTGGTCACGTGCACTCATTGGGTCACTTGCAATCCGCCACCGCACTATTCTCCGGTGCCTGCCTGCTTTCCTGCCTGATTTTTGGAAGAGGCTAAGAGACCGTATAAAAAGCCCCGAAGAAGCCCCCCGCCCTCCAGCCCGCTCCGCTCTTGCAAGAGCCAATTCTGGGGAGCCGGAGGGCTTTCAATCCGCTTTCTTGTTCCCCCAGAATTGGGGGCTAGGGGGCTTTTTATACAGTCTCTAAGAACTCTTTCCCAGCGTTCCCGGCTGTCAACGCCCGTTCGCTTGATTTAGGCTGGCTTACACTCTCAGTTTATCCCAGTCAATTAGCTTTCAATACAGCGACTATCACGAAGACTCCTGCTCCTGCGCCGCCACATCGTCGCCATCAACTTCTTGCTGGGCTTTTGATTCTTAGCCTTTCGATACATGTGAAAGCCATGACGAGTGATTTCAGTCAATCGTCTTTCTTTTGAGCAGATAGATCAGGAACGAGTATAACCCAGCGATTTTGTAGGAAGGGTCTACATACTTCTCGATAACGTAGAACATGAAGTAGTATAAGCGGCAGAAGGACCAGATCGTGATGAGGAGCAAGAACGCCGTTCGCAGGGTCGGGCTATCCAGCAAAAGGCCTGTCAGGGAAAGAAGACCTGTCACGAGAAATAAGAATCCCTTTAAGTAAATCAGCTTTGCGCTTTTGAGATCGCCGGTTAATTTCATGTCAGGAAATTCTCTCCTTGCTAAGCGTCTGTATAAAAAGATGCCTGCGTGAACCCCCGCCGTGAACGGCAGGTCTGGAGGCGAAGCGCCAACCGGGCGGTGCCCGGAAATGCCATTCGCCGATGGTTTCTTATCTTCCGCACACCGTGCGGTTGGCGTCTGCGAGGCCAGACCTGCCGTTCACGGCGGGATTGAGTTCTGTCGTCTTGGCAGTGAGCCTTCCTACACAGTCTCTAAGACCGGGGAGCCGTCACACCCTCTCCAGCGTCCCCTGCTGCTGGCTGACCATACGCGCGTAGCGGCCACCTTCCAGGCGCATGAGCTCGGCGTGGGTGCCCTGCTCGACTAGCTGACCGGCGGCGAAGACAAAAATGATGTCGGCATTGCGGACTGTGGAAAGGCGGTGGGCGGCGAGAATCGTCGTGCGGCCACGCATCAGGCGCTCGATGGCGTCCTGAATGACACGCTCTGACTCTGGCTCGACGGCGCTTGTGGCTTCGTCCAAAAGAAGAATGCGCGGGTCGGCAAGAAACGCACGGGCGACGGAAATCCGCTGGCGCTGACCGCCGGAGAGCTTGACACCGCGCTCACCGACAAGAGTATTGTAGCCGTCGGGCAGCTCTGTGATGAAGCCATGGGCGTTGGCGGACCGGGCGGCGTCTTCCACTTCGGGATCGGTCGCATCAGGCCGGGCGTAGCGGATATTCTCGGCGACAGAGGCACCGAACAGAAACGTCTCCTGCTGGACCGAGGCGATCTGGCGGCGCAAAGACGTCTGGGTAATGTCCGTGAGCGCATGACCGTCGATCCGAACCTGCCCGCTGTCCGGGTCCCAGAAGCGGGAGACCAGCGCAAAGATGGTGCTTTTGCCCGCGCCTGACTCTCCAACCAAAGCTGCCGTCTGCCCGGCGGGAATACGCAGCGAAAGATTATCCAGCACGGGGCGTGTGCCTTCACGGTACCAGAACGAGACTCGGTCAAAGACAATCTCGCCATCGATATGCGGCAGCGGCTGTGCGTCGGGTGCATCGGTGACACTGACGGGCGCATCGAGCACCTGGAACAGCCGCTCGGCCGCCGCATTGCCCCGCTGAACCGTGTCGTTGATCTGGGTCAAATCATCAATCGGCCCGAAGAAGTATCGCCCGTAACCCCGGTACGCAATCAATCCCCCGACCGTGAACTGACCATGCAGAATCAGCCATGCCCCATAGCCGATAGTGATAGTGTTGCCGAACGACGCGATCCAGCGGACAAACGGGAAAAACGTCGCCCGCAGCTTGATAGCGTCCAGGTTCTCCTGAAGATAGCGCCGGTTGATCTGCTCAAACGATTTCTGCTCGGCGTCTTCTCTGGCAAAAGCTTTAATGACACGGATGCCGGAAAGATTGTCCTGAAGCTTCGCGTTCACCAGCCCGAGCTTCGCCCGAGCACCTTTGTAGATACCTTTGACCCGCTTGTTAAACAGCTTGAGTAATATGCCGACAACTAAGATCGGCAGCAGAGTCGCGAGGCCCAGTTTCAGGTTTAAAGCGCAGAAGATAATCCCCACCCCGGCCAGCCGCAGGAAGTTCGCGATGACCGAGTCCGTGCCCTGTATGACCACCTCCGAGACGGCATCGACATCCGACGATGCCCGGCTCATTAAATCGCCTGTTCGGGCTTCGTTGAAGTAAGCCAGTGACTGATGAGAAAGCTTGTCGTAGAGGGTGTTACGCAGGTCGTAGACAAACTTCTGTCCGACTGATTCCAGCAGCCGCGTCCGGACCGCCGACAGAAATGTGCTGCCGCCCTGCATCAGTGTCAGCGCAACCACGCATGGCCAGAGCTTCGCGAATTCGCGCCTGACAATAACATCGTCCACGATCACTTTCCAGACCAGCGGCGGGGACAATTCCAGAACGACGGAGACAAGCAGGCAGGTGAATCCTGCCAAAATCGTGAGCTTATAAGGGCGCAGGTAGGAGAGGATACGAAAGAAAGTAGACACAGGGCTTTTATTCTATTCTCAAATACACTTCCAGCTCAGCGCGGCTGATCTTGCCCTCGCGAATAAGCCGGGCCGGCTCGGTGGTGACATCCAGCACAGTACTGGGAGTGCGGTCCGTCGTCGGGCCGCCGTCTAGAACCAGATCGATCTCGCCGTCCAGGTCTTCTAAAACGTCCTGCGCCGACATCGAAGCGCGGCGGCCTGTCAGGTTCGCCGACGGACAGACAAGCGGAGCGCCAAAGGCGCGAAGGACACCCAAAGCAACCGGGTGATCAGGCATCCGCAGTCCCACCGTGTTGCCGCCGCCGGTGACTGTCAGCGAGACTGTCGGCTGCCGCCAGAACACAAGCGTCAGCGGGCCGGGGAAGAAGTCCGCGATCAGCCGTCGCGCCGCCGCTGAGACATTTCGTGCCAGCGTCTCCACTTCCCCCGCCTCAGCGATCTGCACCGGCAGAGGCTGACCGAACGGGCGGCCTTTGGCATCGAAGACGCGGGCGATGCTGTCCACGACAAACGCGCTGGCTGCCAGGCCATAGACAGTTTCCGTCGGGTAAGCGACAAGTCCCCCCTGACGAAGCACTTCCCCGGCATGAGCCAGTATCTCGGGGTCAGGCGTGATTGAATCGATTCTGAGGATTTCAGTCATAACCCACCTCCTATCATAAGAACCCCTCCCGCCTTGCTTCGCAGGGTCCCTCCCCTATTAGGGGAGGGCTTCAGAGTAGAGACACAGTCTGAGCGTAGGGGCTGGACTTGCCCCCGCCCTCTGGATATTATCCTGCACTTTCCGAAAGCCCTCCCCTAATAGGGGAGGGACCCTGCGAAGCAAGGCGGGAGGGGTTCCGTAGTTCATGGCGTAAGAACCACCACACGGCTGTCGAGCCGTTTGACGCCTGGTACGGCGCGGGCAATCTGTTCGGCATGGGCTTTCTGGCCGGCTGTCGTGACGCTGCCGGTGAGAATCACAACGCCATTTTTAGCCCGAGCAGACAGGTATTGGGTGGAAATCGTGCCGTCGGACATGAGTGCGTTCAGAACGGCCTGAGCCACGGGATCGTCCGGCTCGAAACCCCGTTGGGAGGCAATGGACTTCAAGTGCGCGGGTCTGCCGCGATAGAGGCCCGGCTGGGTATTGGTCGGCTCCGAGTTCAGCTCCCAGGAGTTGACCGACGAGCGGTTGGTGGGAGTCCCAATATGGTAGACCGGCGTTTGGGTCACCGGGTCCCGGGCCGAGCAGCCGGTGAGCAGAGCCACAGGAATTAAAAGCAGCCATCTTTGGGAAGACACGCAGTTACCACCCGTCCAATTCCAGAAAAGTCGTTTTTAATCGTAACGTCGACATAGCCAAGGTCACGCGCTATCTCGGACACTGACTGCGCCTGACCCAGTCCGACTTCCAGCAGCAGCCTCCCGTCGGGTTTGAGGTAAGGCGGAGCCTCAGCCAGCAGACGCCGGTGCAGGGCTGTTCCGTCGGTGCCGGATGCATCGCCCAGCCCGGAGAGAGCCAGTACCGGCTCGTAGTCCCGGACTTCCGGCTGCAAGCTCGGTATCTCTGCTTCAGTGATATAGGGCGGGTTCGAGACAACAACATCGCAGCGCAGGCCGTCCGGCAGCGGCCCGAGCAAGTCGCCCTGCATCAATAGTACCCGGTTTTCCGATCCGTACCGCACGACATTCTTGCGGGCCAGCTTGAGCGCATCCCCGGACAAATCTGTCGCCCAGACCCGTGCCTCGGGCCGTTCGCAGGCCAGCGTCACCGCCAGGCACCCGCTGCCCGTGCCAATATCGGCAATCTGAGGCTCTGAAATCCCCCCACAGAGTTCCAGTGCCAGCGAAACCAGCATCTCGGTTTCCGGGCGTGGGATCAGCACGGCCCGGTTGATCTTGAACGGACGTCCGTAAAACCAGGCTTCCCCGGTGATATACGGCAGAGGCCGCCGCAGGACTCGCAGACTGACCGCTTTGTCAAAGATAAGCTGTTCCCGCCCCGTCAGCACCCGTTCCGGCGACCGGGCCAAATCCTCACGCCGCAGCTTCAGTGTCCAGGCCAGCAGAAGCTGAGCCTCAAAGCGCGGCGTCTCGATCTGCACCGCTGCAAGCTGTTCACTCGCACCCGTCAGTGCTTCGGCGACAGTCACAAAAGTCTTCATGTCACCCATCTTGGCAAAATCATGGCATTTCCCCTTGTGGTAGTTGCAACATCCGGTTCAAATCATCACGCCAATCGCGATCGGCGTAATCTCCCTGATCTAAAATTTGGAAGCGAAAGCAGTGTTTATCAAAGCCTTCGCCGAGTTCTTGCCATGTCACTTCACGTCCAACCTTCGTAAAGTAATCGGCGACATGGCGTTTGTATTCTGTGTCTAAATTGCCTTTGAGCTGCTTACCTTTGCTTTCTACAACCAGCACTGTCGGCTTTGGGGCTTCCCCCTCCGCCTGCTGAACCACGAAATCCGGCCGGATGCGATAACGCTTATAACCCTGAATAGAAAACTCATCGCGCCCGACAATATTTCGATACCACCAAAGTACTTCAGGGCGATTGTCGAGGTAAAGCGCAACTGTTTTTTCGTATTCATTGTCGTCGTCGGGCTGGTAGTCAAACAAGTTCTTTTGGAGCGGTGTAAAATCCCCGCGCAGGAGTGGTCGAAGCCGGCGGCGCTCCACGACACGAGGAATCTCAAAGCGGCATTCCACGCATTGCAGAAAGAAAAAGAGGTGGCCCTGCTCATGCAGCGCCCGAAAACGGCGCTCAGTTTGCAAATCGGTTTGCTGCAAAATCAAGCCTTTTGTTTTTTCCAGCAGACGGAATCGAACTAAAGCTAACTGTCCGGCGACCTGGGGCAGAAGATCACAAACACGCTCCACCACGGGACGCATCTGTCGAACGCTAAACCAGTCGAGTTCCAGATTAGCGACAAGCCAGGCGCGTGTTTGTGCGTCCGTTTCCCCCACGGCGCTTGGCTTGTCTGTGATGCCTAACGGCAGCAGGGCATCGCCATCTATGTTAAGATTGACCCGATAGAATTGCTCCCGTGCCGCTGTTAGGTCATCGGCAAAGTCCCATTCGGCTACTGCTGCGTAATCAAATTCTTCAGGTTTTGCGGCACTTAGAAGATGGCGGAAGTAGTCTAGCTCTTCGTCGCCCTGCTCTCCGCGCACACAAAAGCGCGGCAGGAAGATGCGCCCTTCAAACGGCTGGCGGTAAACCTGACGAAATCTCTCCTGCATTGTGGCAGTCTGCATGAGTGAGGCGGTACTGCCTTCGCTGCGATCCATGACGCTTGCGGCGTCGCCTTCATAGCCTTCCTTTTCCAGCGCGGCTCGGACATCTTGGACGACTGCCTCAGCTCGCTGGCGCAGGCAATAGACATAGCTTTCGTTGAGTTCGCGGAACGGAGTCTTTTCCACGAACGGCTGGCGGAGGACACGCCCGACAAGCTGAGTCATGCTTTGCTTGCTTTGCGTGTTATTCAGAGACACAAGAATATAAGCAAACGGGCAGTCCCAGCCTTCTTGAAGCGCGGCTTTTGTGATGATCCACTCGACGGGGCAGTCTTCGACCATCAAATCGATGCCCTCAATGTCGTCTTTGTCCGAGCTTTTGATCTTGACGTTTTGTTCAGGAATGGACAGGCGCTGGATGAGGTATTCTTTGACGTCTTCGCTGTGGATGACGCCCGGCCCGCGCTGGTCTTTTCCGGTTCGCTCGACCTGTACCAGAACGATGGGGCGGATGAGCGGCTTGCCGGTGGCGTAATACTCCCTTCCGAAACGCGCCAATTCTTCGCGCTTGTCCCGCGCTTCGGTCAAACAGTTGTGCCACGACTGCTGACCTGAGTTGGAAACATTAATCGGCAGCTTGATCATGTCTTCGGCCAGCAGGGCAGCCCCGGTGACTTTGCACAGCTCGTTTGCCTCGCCTTTCGGCGGAGTTGCCGACAGTTCGACGACGAGAGTAGGATTGAAGCCCTCGACGGTCTCCCGTGCCAGCCTGCTGGTCCATTTATGGCCTTCGTCTAAGATGACCACCGGCGCGTTCAGGCGCACGAGATTCGCTACACTGGTCTTGGCGAGATAGCTACCTGTTTGGCTGTCTTCGGCTAGCATATCCAGGTTGGGAATGCGCTCTTTCAGGGCACGATGTGCGTCGGGATCATCCTCCGGCGGGAAGTGGGCGGGGATGCTGCCGCTGCTGTCCCGGAAGAACTTCAAAGTTTCTTTGTCGCTCCGGTTCGTCCCTTGCAGCTTCAGTAATAAAATGTTCAGACCCGATCCAAGCTGGGCGGGCGTCAGTCGGACAATCTCATTCTTTTCCCAAACCTCGACGCGGCGCGACAGCGCATATTCCAGCCCCTGCCGGTAGGGGTGGTTTCGGTCTTTCAGCGCTTTCAGGGTGTCTTTGTAAATCTGGTCGCTCGGAACGATCCACAGCGCCAAGCCTGCCCCATTGCGTTCAGGCAGTAGGGTTTTGTAGGCCAGCCCGAGAACTTGGGTCGCCAGCAGCGTTTTCCCGCCGCCGGTCGGCACTTTGAGGCAGATGGTCGGCAGATCGGCTCCCGTTCCTGTCCGGCGCGGGGCGGGCAGCATTCCGCCTTTGACGACGCGCCATGCTTCCTGCGAGGCGTAATCCGGCACACTTGTCCGCGCATGTGCCAGTGCATCGAGGTAATCTCCGACTTCGAGCATGACCCGCTCTTGATAAGCCTTCAGTTCCATAATGGCTTTTCTCTATTTCAATTGAAACGGTACAATCATAGTCCGAACGGACTTATGATTGTCTGCTTCCCAGCGGCGCAGTTCGTCTCGGTGCATCCAGAACTTCTCGCAATAAACCACAAGCCGTTTGTTCGGATCGGCGGCGGCGATGCTTTTCAGCCATTTCAAGTCCAGTGCAGCGTTCGCTTCTCCATCGGGCGTGTACAGCAGGAAGTAGCTTGTCCCGCCGAATGCGCCGATCCTGCCTGCCGCTTTGTCCATGCCTGCCGGGTCCCACTGGCGGCTGGTCTCGGTGTAAAAGATATACTTGGCGAGGTCTTCGTAGGGAGGCGGCGTCTCGCCCAAATCCCGGTACTCGCCGAACAGCGGCCTGTCGCTGACACGGGCATAGGTAAATCCGCCGCCGGTCGCCGGGACTCCCTTGCCTGCAATCACACGCCGGACCCGCTCTGCCGTGATCGTTTGGCAGAGATTCAGCTTTTTCTTCTCATCATCTTTGCTGTCGTACTTCTGCTGCACCAGCACAAACTTCCGATTGCCGCCGTCTTCTTTGTTGAGTTCCAGGACAGCCTGCGCGGTCGTACCACTTCCAGCAAAGGAGTCAAGAATGAGCGAGTCTTCGTCTGAACCTATTTGCAGAACTCGCTTAATCAAGCGGACTGGCTTCGGGGACGTGAAGCTATCACCCTCACCCATGATGTCACTCAGAGTTTTCGTCGCTTCTTGGTTATGCCCAACTTCGTTGTTAGGCCACCATGTCCAGACTGACGTTTCCTCCATATCAGACAGATACCTTTTCAAACGAGGTCTGCTGTTTCCATTTTTCCCAAACCAAATTCTGCCTTCGGAAGCAAGTTACCGGAAAGTTGTCTCTGCTAAAGCCCAGCACCGGCCAGAGGGAGGATCATATTCTTTACCCTTCGGCGTAGTGATCCTATAGAACTGGCTCGGTGTGGCATGACCTGTTTGGCCCGTCAGATCCGTTGATGCCCATGAACCATGAGGGTCGTCGTCGGGATTCTTAAAATCCTGTGCATTTGCGCTATCAAAAGCCCTTTGGTTTAAGCCGACTTTGTCGAAGGACTTTGCGTAGACGACAATGTAGTCGTGCGCTGCTCCAAGTATTCTGCGTGCCTCGGGCGATGTTCGTTTTTGCCAGATGATTGTTGCGACAAAGTTCTCCTCGCCGAATATCTCATCCATCAAGATTTTGAGATGGGCAGCTTCGTTGTCGTCAATCGAGACGAAGATGACGCCGTCGTCGCGCAGAAGCTCTTTCAAGAGCATCAGGCGCGGGTACATCATGCAGCACCATTTGTCATGGCGGCAGGCGTCCTCGCCTTCTTTGCCGACGACTTGGCCGATCCATTCTTTGAACTGCGGCTGGGTCAAATTGTCGTTGTAGACCCATCCCTCGTTGCCCGTGTTGTAAGGCGGGTCAATGTAGATGCACTTGATGCGTCCGGTATGTGTCGGGAGCAGCGCTTTGAGCGCCAGCAGATTATCGCCTTCGAGAATAACATTGCCGTCCAGCGAAGGTGTCTGCCCGGCGTCCAGAACCGAGGCCGCCGCATCAAACCCGAGGGTGTGATGCGGAACCGTATAATGGTAGGTCTCGACGGCGGTTTTTCCCTTGAATTGCAGGGTGGGCATGAACAGTCTCCAGCAGGGTATAGGATAATGGTGAATGGTCTATTATGACATAGAATGCGGCTGGAATATGATACTGTCATAGAGTCAATTCCTTGACTACTAAGGTAGAATAGCCGCGAGGTGAAGAACTTTGATAACTATCAGTGCGACGGAAGCACGCAACAACATCGGCAAGCTTTGGACCGAAGCAGCCAATGGTCCTGTCACTGTGCTGAGCGCCGGTCAGGCTGTGGCCGTTGTGCTGTCGCCTGCCGAGTTTGCGAAGCTGACAGCCCGGCAGAGCGGCATTAAAGCCGGGTTTGGCAAGCATCTTTATTCCAGGGGTTGATATGAATGCGCTTCTGGAAACACACATTGACGATCTGTTTAAATGCGCCAGTCAAGACGAGGAAGTAAACTTCACTCGCTAGTCAATGCTGTACTTTGTACAATCAAGATGTGCCATAATCGGCCAATCTTTCGTCAGAAGGACGACATTAACCAGCGAGTGAAGTTTACTTCCTCGTTTATTTCCGCGTTATCCCATTGCGTTCTGCACTTGTTGCTTACACTTCCATCTCCTGCTTGAGCTTTTCGGCTTGGTCGGCGCTGACGAGGGTGTCGATGATGTGCTGAATCTCGCCGCTGAGAATGGTCGGCAGGTTGTGGACTGTCAGGCCGATCCGGTGGTCGGTCAGGCGGTCCTGGGGAAAGTTGTAGGTGCGGATCTTAGACTCGCGGCCCCCGGTGCCGATCAGTGACTTGCGGGTGCCCCCGGCGGTGTCGTTCTGCTTCTGCATCTCGATGTCGTACAATCGCGCTTTCAGGACACGGATGGCCTTCTCGTAGTTCTGAAGCTGGGAGCGCTGATCCTGACACGCCACGACAATCCCCGTCGGCTTATGGATCAGGCGCACGGCGGTCATATTCTTCTGGACATTCTGACCGCCCGCGCCCTGAGACAGCGTGTACTGCTTCTCGATGTCTTTTTCTTCGTTGATCTCAATCGCAACATCTTCCGCTTCCGGCATGACAATCACCGTCGCACTGCTCGTATGCAGCCGTCCGCTGGCCTCGGTGGCGGGGACGCGCTGAACCCGGTGGACACCGGACTCGAATTTGAGCGCCGAGTATGCGCCTTCGCCATGGATTTCGACAACGGCTTCTTTATAGCCGCCGTTGCCGGTCTCACTGGAGTTCAGCAGCTCATACTTCCACCCGCGCTTTTCCGCGTAGCGCAGGTACATGCGTAATAGCTCGCCGGCAAACAGTGCCGCTTCGTCGCCGCCTTCCGCACCGCGCACTTCTAAGATAACATCTTTTTCGTCGTTGGGGTCCTTCGGCAGGAGCATGACTTTCATATCCTGCTCCAAAGCTGCCCGCTGGGCTTTCAGATCGTCAAACTCGGTCTGAGCCATGTCCCGCAGGTCGTCATCGATGGAGCCGCGCAGCATTTCTTCCGTTTCGACGAGCTGGCGGAGGACTTCTTTATGCTGTCGGTACTTGGCGACAATGTCGGTGAGGTCGCTGTACTGCTTATGGACCCGCCGGTACTCGTCCATATCGTTGACAAGGTTGGGATCGGCCATGCGGCGTTCTAATTCTTGATATAATTCTTCGACTTCGGCTAATTTCTCAAACATAGTAGCTGTAATTTCTTTCGGGATGCGCCAGGCGCTATTTTATTCTTTTTTCAGTCGCGCCAAGTGTTCGTTGTATCGATGACGGTAGTCTAGCCAACTGCCGGGACTGAATTCGCGGAATCTGCCGCAAAGGCTGTCATATTCCTGCCAGAACCAGTGTACGTTGAAACTGTGGAAGTCATTGACCGAACACCGAGCTAGATTATGCAGCCAATCGGCAATTGCGCCTGCTACCCGGCTGAGGCGGTACTGCCGCCGCCATTCGAGCGGGTTGCGACTTTCCGGGCCACGCGACTGGCAAAGTATACGAATGTCAAGCATGGCTTGATAAAGAAGGTAACGATAGGCTGCCTTTTCGGGTTCCGTCAGCGGCGTTTCTTCGTGAGGCCATATCGCCATAATTGGAATCCCACGCGTTTTCCGACCATGCGTTGAAACGCACGGCTACACGGCGAAGACGCCAGGAAGTACCGCTTCGCGGAACTCGGAATTTGATCTGTATTATCCCCGCGAAGCGGTGGATTCGAGACGTCTTCGTCGAATAGCCGTGCCATTCATGGCATGGTTTCCTGCTTAACGCACCGGCCCTCCGTGTTCGATAAACTGCCCCCGCCACCCGAAATGACGAGCATGGCGGGAACCAACTCGCCTCATCCAGACTTGGGCTTCCGGGTATCGTGCTATTAAGCGGTCAGAAGCGTCAATTTCGCGGGCATCTACTTCATAGGCACCCGTCTTGAGATCTATGAGAACATACCATTGCGGCTCTTTGCCAGTCATGTGCGAGGCAATACAAGTTTCGTAAATTTCATCGGCTCGGCGAGCCATTTCTTCACGAGGCAACGCCTGTTCCGCAGTAGTCATATAGGTTTCTTTGTGTTCGTGTATGCTCACGCCACGACCGGGGCGGGTTCTTCGCCGGGTACGAGGGTAGGGACAATCCCCACGCCTTCATGCTCTTTGGCCCAGACGGCGTCTAAGGAAGCGATGGCGACTTCGAGCTGGCTGTCGTCGGGAACGCGGGTGGTCAGGTACTGGGTCCAGAGACCGGGGGCGATGAGCGCCTGTGCCCAGGTTTTGTCCCGGTTTGCACCGGCCCATTTGAGTATCTCGTAGGCGATCCCGGCGACTATCGGCAACAATAGCAGGCGCAGGCCGACGGTTTCTAGGACGGGACCGATGCCTTCGGAGAAAGGATGGCGCGGGACAATCGAAAACACGACGATAGATGTGATGAGCACGATAAAGATGAAGTTCGTGCCGCAGCGCGGATGGATCCGGCTGGAATCGCGGGCGTTCTCGACGGTCATTGGGACGCCGCGCTCTAGCGTGTTGATGGCTTTATGCTCGGCTCCGTGGTACTGGAAGACGCGCTGGATATGCTTCATCTGGGAAATCAGGCCGATATAGATAAAGAAAATAGCAAGGCGGATGCCGCCTTCGGTCAGGTTCGAGAGCAGACGTCCATGGTTCGGCAAAAGCTTATCGGTCAGCAGGGCGGGAAAGGTCCAGAACAGGGCAAAGCCGAAAAAGAGAGACACGACTGTGGTCAGGCCGATAGTGATGCCGTTGATAGTGCCGTCGGAAGACGATTTCTTCGCGGACAACCCCTCGCCCATCGCAAGGTTCGCGGCTCCGGCGGCAGGGGCTTCCGACTGGGCAAACGTGTCGGTCGCCTGGACATTCGCGGCGTAGGTCAGGGCCTTGATTCCCAGCGCCATGGCATCGATGAGGGCCAAAGAGCCGCGCAGGAAAGGCTTGTTGAGCCACTGGAACGCGCCGAGATGCTTTTCGACCGGTTCCAGGGTCACGACGATCTTGGCATCGGAGAGGCGTCGGCAGGCGACGGCGAAGTAGCGCGGGCTTCGCATCATGACCCCTTCGACAACGGCCTGGCCGCCGTACTGGGTCCGCTCATCGACTTTGATTTGTGAGGCCGGCATAGTGGATACCTCCGACATGAAAACAGCCCCCTTTCTGCTGCTTAGAAATGAGGCAGCGGAAAGGGGACTGTGGGAATGCTATTTCTTCATGCCGTATTTCGACAGGAACTTATCGACACGCCCTGCGCTGTCCAGAAGCTTCTGCTTGCCGGTGTAGAACGGGTGGCAGTTGCCGCAGATTTCTGTGGACAGCTTCTCGTTTCCGGTCGAGCGGGTCTGGTAGACATGGCCGCAGGAGCCGCAGGTGATGGACACGTCGTGGTAGGTTGGATGGATTCCGGTTTTCATGATTTATTCTCCTTCGTTGCCGTGGGAACACCCATCGGCGGGCCTTAAAGACAGCCAGCTTTTAAAACGAGCCGAGTAACTTTGCAGTATACTCTATTAACACGGCTTCGTGCAACCGTGTTCCGCGAAATGGCAGCCTTTATTCCTGATTTTAGATGCTCACAAAGATAGCATTTGGACTAACAAAAATAAGGTTGACAAACCAAAAGTCCCATGCCATAATCGCCTCGTCCCGCTTCCGAAAAGGAAGTGCGGCTTCAACCTCCCAGACTTTTCCTTCCTGGCAACGCTGCCAGTTTGTCCAGCGCTGCTGCTGTCATTCCTTATGTTTGCTTGTCTCAGCCACACTGCCAAATCTGGCGGGTGTGCCTCGGCTTGTCTTGCCGAGTTTCGACGAAAGGAATGACCATGACTGCACGACTTAAGCGTCTGGGCGAACGACCTCCTGCCCGCCGCGCTCTTCTGCCCACCCTTCTTTGCTGCCTGCTGCCTCTTGTCACCACTATATCGGCGGGAGCCGATACTCCTAAGAACAGTATCAGCGCCATCCGTACAGTGGTCACCGACGGACATTTGATCACGTATGACATCACCTTGACAAGCACCGCTGAGTTCCCGATGAACGACTCGGTGGTAACGCTCAGCATCGGTGGTACAGAGTTTATCAACAGCACCTACGCCCCAGGGGGGACACTGAAAACTCTTATCTTCACACTCACTCGCAGTCAGTTCCTGAGCCTCAAAAACGGGGCACCGGTCGCCGTGTATTACGGTGAGGATAATGCCGCCATCTCGGCGGCGCAGTGGAATTTTGGGACGCTTGACTTGTCTCTTTTGGACCGTCGTATCATCACAGTTCCTATTCCTGTTGCTCCGATCAAAATTGCTGCTCCGATCAAAACTGTCACTGCTCCTATTCTCCATGCTGCCACACAGCGGAAGGGTAAATAATGTCACTTCAAATGTTTTTCCGAATGCCGGGCGCTTTTTTGCGAGCACCTCTGTTCCTGGCGGGCCTGCTCACATTCTGCCTCGCCCTGGGTGTCTTGCCTGCCGCCCGCGCTTATACTGACCCAGGGCAGCCGGGACCTTACGCAGTCGCAACGCAGGATTACAATTTTGGGCTGAGCGCTTACACGCCGCCTGCTCTGACCAATGCTGCGACCGGTAAGCCTCTGGGACCAAACGAGCTGGATGGCCGCGTTTACTACCCGAAGGGCATTGATGATGGCACCAGCCCTCTGCCTGCGGGCAAGATGCCGCTGATTGTCTTCGTGCACGGGCGGCACGGCACTTCCTACAATACGACAACCGGTGCGACGACAAGCGGCTGGCCGCCACCGGCCGGTTCAGCGCAGATCCCAAGCTACGCAGGCTATGATTATATTGGCAATTTGCTGGCTTCTTATGGTTATGTCGTTGTCTCAATCGGCGCGAACGGTATCAATTACTTTGACAACAGCACTTCCGATCGCGGCATGCTGGCACGGGCGCAGCTCATTCAAAAGAACCTGGATATGTGGAGTATCATCTCTACGACGGGCGGCCCGCCGCTGACAGGCAGCTCGTTGAATCCGTTCGGCACGAAATTCGCGGGTAAAGTAGACATGAATGATATCGGCACCATGGGGCATTCCCGTGGCGGCGAAGGGGTCATGGCCCATTATGTCTACAACCTGACTCAATCAAAGCCGTATTCGATCAAAGCTGTGTTCGCTATTGCTCCGGTCGATTACAACCGTTATGTGGTCAACGAGGCTCCTATCGCTGTGATCCTGCCCTACTGCGACGGTGATGTTTCCGACAACCAGGGAACGCATTTCTTCGACGACTCGCGCTATGCTGTTTCTGGGGACCTCGCTCCCAAATTCTTCTTCACCGTCATGGGTGCGAACCACGATTATTTTAACAGCATCTGGGACCCGTCTTTCTTCGTGCCTGGCGCTGCCGATGACTGGCTGGGGACGCCGGGTGGACAGGTGGATCCTTTTGCCAGCCTGGCCGTTCCCGGCAATCACCGGCTGAACTCCCTGCAGCAGGAAGGTACGGGCGCGGCTTTTATGAGTGCGTTCTTCCGCACCTATATTACAAATGGCACGACAGTCGGCGGCGAAACACAGTTCCTGCCATTTCTGAAAGGGGATGCCCCTGTTCCGCCGTCGGCTTTGACCACGGAACTGTTCGAGACCTACCATGCACCGGATGCTTCTCTTGTCC
>JBPBQB010000087.1:0-23289 GCA_050954545.1 Janthinobacterium lividum
TTTACCATACACGGGCTATCATGCCTGGCAAGTCCAAACGTTAGTTCTACGTCCATGACGGCATCAAAGGCTAATTCGGGCTCCTTGGCCATGGAAAAATTATGTCTTATCTCGAAGGTTCCTGGTCCTTTAACGAGAATATCAGTAGAAGTAACACTTACACTTGCTGGGTTGACTTGAGAAAATAGTGGCCGCAATCGGATCGCCTTGTCCGAACAGCCTGGAAGATGAAGCACGACCATAGATTTAAATGATGGAATGGCTACTTGTTGCTCGTCACCAGGCACAACATAAAGGGCAGCTACAAACGATGTTTTCCATTCTTCCCTTGAAGTATTGTTGTCGCATCGTATGTGGAAATTTGTCGCGATAACTTCGATTTCTGGCCTCTTCTGAAGCGGACTCAGCAGCCGTATCAACTGGGATCGAGTCGCGGAGTTGACACCCGTCGCTTCTCGCCAAGGCACTTCGCGCTGGATTGCTCCCCCGTCTGGCGACTTGATCACAAAGGGGGCACGATCAGTTTCAAAATAGAGCGCTACGACAGTTACTCCATTGACCGGCACATTGAGCGTCGTCACTTCGGGTGCCAGTTCATCAAAGTTTGCTTTGACAGAATTGAACCAGCTCGCTGCCTCCGATAGGTCTGCTCCTATAATTCTTCCGGCACCTTCATCAACGCCAATAATCCATAGAATGGGTTCGCCGCGAGCTGCATTAGCATGGCCTGCAATCCGTCTCGCGGCTTTTTTATTGTCCGGCGGCCAGTCCCTTTTTAATTCGACGCGAACATCCTCGACTGGCTGTTTCGCTTCGACGCGATCAAGGATACTCAGAACCCAGTTTTCCAAATCATGGACGCGCATAATTTTGCCTACTCACCCTCTCTGCCATACGGATACTATTCCCCATCCAGGTCTTCATCTTGGTACGTTCCCGGCGCTGGGCGTGGGGGCAGATGCGTCGGACGGTTCGCGCCGGCGTCGTCCAAGCTGCGGCCCGCAATTAGCGTTTGATGCATAGCCGAGCCGATGAGCTGATCGGCAGCCACGGTCTGTCCGCTGGCGATCAGGTGCCGCAGCGTGAGCAGGTCCGTCCGCGTTTGCTCCGTGAACGCCCGCCACTGATCGAGGTCCGCTTGCGAGACGGTCATTCCGGTGCCTCTGCCAGCGGAGTGAACTCTTTGTCGTTCGGCACGTATTCGAGCAGCTCCCCCACTTCCTTCACGTCGAAGTAGTCGCAGAGCGCGTCCAGGGTAGTCAGGTAGACCCGTCCTGTTTCCCCTTTGTTCAACCGGTGAACGGTGTCCACGGCAAGGCCGGTCTCGCTGGCAATCTTTCGCAGCGTCAAGTCTCGTCCTTCCCGCAGCGCTTTCTGCCGCTTCAGTTCCGCAAACCTCAGTTTTATCATTCCTGTTCCTCTGATCCTCATTGTAGCATGGCGTTCTGATTAAGTCAATCTAAGTAAGGCTTTAGACGTTGAAAAATAGCCTAGAATTACTTTCTGTTAGGCTTGACAAGTACAAACAAGGAAGGTATACTGTTAGTGTTAAGCCGAATAAAATAAGTCTTAAACATAACTAGAGGATACCCACCATGCCTGCCCTGACAACAACCGAACTGACTACCCTGCATACCGAAACCATCAACGCCGCGCAGAAAGCCGCCCGCGCATCCCGTACCCTGACGAACATCAGCCGCCGCGCGGCTTCTCTGCTGGCCGATGGCTACCAGGTCCGCACGTTTGACGGCACCGACTTCTACATCGTGGAGAGCCCAAAAGGCGACAAATACAGCGTGTGGCATGGCAAGGAAGTCGGCTTTTCCTGCGACTGCCCGTGCTTTGCCGATTGGAACACCTGCAAGCACCTGGAAGCCATTGACCTGATGAAGAAAGACCAGGCCGATGCCGCTGCCATGGACGCCGCTGCCGATGACGCTTTTTATGACCGCTTTGCTTATCGCTACTAAGTCAACATCAGGGCCGGGACGAACGGCCCTTCTTCCCGATAAGGAGCTCCCGAAATGACCAGACTTGGAACCGTGCTCAGAAGGCAGATGCGCCCGATCCGCGACACTGATCGCTTCTCACTAACCCCGAGCGGCCTAGAGCCTGTTATGCACTTTGTAAAAGCAACGGTGCATTTCTATTGATAAAGCCTATCAGCTTGCTTGCTTTCGATCTTCCCATAAATGCAGGGGGCGGCTCAAGAATGCTAATTCGAGTGCTGTGCGGGGCTTTCAAGCCCTATGCAGGCATCAAAGTCCATAACAGGCTCTAGCTGCCCTGGAAGCCGCCAGCAAGCCGAAGGAGAGCACACCGAGCGCCAGTGCTCCAACAACCGTCCGCCCAGACCAGCCTAAGGAAACCGACCATGCAAACCACGGAGAATAAAACAAACACCATCGAGACGCTGACCGCCGAGCAGGTAGACGCCCTGATCGCCGATGCACCTGCCGAGAGCCCGGCAGCCTTTGTCCCCACGGACGCAGCCGGCGTCGACTGGGTGCTGGGGAAGATGGCGGATGCCCGCGCTCAGCGCATCCGCGAGAATGCGGAGCTGATGGCCCGCGCCGAAGAGCGCAGCGCTGAGGCGCTGGAATGGAAGTACGGGGCGGCCTTGCAGACCTGGCTGCGGGCGGAGCTGGCCGGCACCGCGAAGAAGAGTAAGCGCCTCTTTCACGGCGTTCTGGGCTACCGCCAGAAGCCGGCGGGCGTGAGCGTCACCGATCCGGCGGCGGCGCTGTCCTGGGCCAAAGAGAACCTGCCGGCAGCGGTCACGGAAGGGCTCGACAAAAAGGTGCTGGCCGAGCAGCTCCTGTCCACCGGCGAAGCGCTGGCCTTTGCGAAGCTCAGCCCGGCAGAGGACGTTTTCTACATCAAGTAACCTCGCTTCTCCGTGACGGAGAAGCGCCGTGACTGTTCAAGCCCTGATTCATTCAGGGCTTCTTTTAGAACTAGAAAACCTGGTGTTTTTGCCGGGTTTCTGAAATGGAGACACCTCATGCGACAGACATCCAACGGTAAGACATCTCCTCGAAAAACGTACCGGCAGCGGCTGGAAGCGCGGGAAAAGCTAGACCGGGCCGTCCGCCAGCTTTCTGACGAATGCACGTTCCGCCCCTGCGACTTTTTCACCTTCGAGCGCGGCAATCTGACCCAGGAAGGAATGCTGGTCATCAGCCGCACCGACCCGCAGGGCCGGTACCTGGTGCTGCATACCTGGCCGGACGTCCTGGGTGATCCTTACCGGAGCACCTGGAAAGCGCTCTGCCCCCCAAGGCGGGAGCACTTCGCGAAAGCCGTCTGCCGGGCTGCCGAAGCCTTCTGCGCGAACGGCGGCGTGGAGCGGCTGCGGGAAGAAGCGGAAGCCCATTTAGAAGCCGCCATGATTGGTGCTTCCGTGCGTGAGATGGGGCTGCGGGCACGGGAAGCCGCCGTCCCCCAAAAGGCGGTCAGCGAGGCATTCCAATGACTGAGGGCACCATCAGCAGCGCAAAACCGGGGACGGACAGCAGCGGGGAATTGACTATAGTTAATTCCCCAAGGAGCGCCCTCGGGCATCGGCAGCGGCCCCGTGCCCGCATAGGGGAAGTTCTCTGGGTTGTCTGGTGCCTTCCGCGCAGCCGGCGGGAACTAATGAGCAGTCCGCCGTTTGCAGACGATGAGACGGAGATGATGCTCATCGAATTCACGCAGGAGCGGCCTAAGAAGCGCCGCCCACTGACAGGCAGCCGCCATTGGAAGAGCGCGTCGGGGCTTTCCGGGCTGCGTGGATGCCGGCCTTACTAACACCTCGGGAATGTCCCAAAGCGTATTATTTAATCATACACTTTGGCATTGAAGGAGAACCGAAGCAGGTAGGCGTATCTGTCTTGTTGGCAGTCTTAAAACACTTCAAGGCTGCTAGCATTCACACCACGAGAGGAAACAACTTATGCCTGAGACACCAGAAGCCGGGAAGACGCGAAAAACTGGAGCGCTGCTTTCAAAGAATCCGCGCCCCGAATGGATTGTTGGGGTCTGCCCAGAGTGCCAAAGCGAACTCGTCCAAAACACGCGCTTTGTGCACAATGAACACACAGACGCTGATGAAGCGTTGCCAGGGCGGAGACCGTATCTTTACTACCGGCAGTGCTGGAACGCGATTGGGCCGCCGGCCAAGACAACTTGCGGCTACCGCGTCGAGATGGGAGAGGTCGGCTTTGAGGACGGCTGCTTCGTGAAGCCAGAAGCATTTCCGAAAGCTCTCTGGTCCGAAGAGGTGATCAAAGCCAAGGCTGCCGTAGTAGCAGCCTGCAAGACCGTTTTGGAGTTGCAAGAAACTTGCACGGGACTGGAAAAGGAATGCTTCCAGTCCTACCATCGCGACGAACTCGAAAAAGCGAAAGAGAGCAAAATCATGTGGATCGCATCCACCGCCGGCTGGTTCAGCATTGTGCAGCACCGAGAACTGCCCGATACGTTCATGGTCCGAGCCCGCGTCCAAGGGGACCTGGAAAACATCAAACAGCTGTGCAGCCTGCCTCAGCCCATCATCACCACACCGAAAGCGGATTACCCAGTTCGGCTGATCGTGTCGGGCGCGGAGAAGACGGCCATCATTGCCGCCCTTGCGGACGGGATCGATTACCCGAACTTCAAGAGCGAGGTTGCGGAGCTGCCGGATCAGAAAGCAAAGCTGCCCGCCTATCACGACGTCTGGGAAGTGATGAGCAGCGTCGAGGACCCCAAGGCGCGACTGGTTTGAGGGAATAGAAGACCAATTGGGCCGCTGGCAATCAAGCCAGCGGCCTTTATTTTAAAATATTCTTTGGGAATTTGTGGTTACCTGCGATTTATGCTTGCTTGGCATGGTTTGTGCAGCTAGGTATCTAAGGGGCGTCCTTCGTGACGCCCTTCTCGAAAGGATACACTCATGCTTTCTTCATTCCGAACCACTCTCAGCCTCAGTACACTGACATGGCTTTCTTTGATGGCACTGCCCGCGACAGCACAATATCAGGCAATCAATCTTTCCCCGCCGGCTCTTTTCACCGGGACAGAGGTTTCAAGCGCCGCTGGCTCAGACGCGGGACAACAAGCTGGGTTTGTTGACGCTCTTTACGGCAATAGCCACGCGGCTCTCTGGTCAGGCAGTGCGGCGTCTGTTGTGGACATCAATCCCACCGGCTTTTATTCCTCCCAGGTGCTTGGCATCGCCGGCGGCCAGGAAGCCGGCTTTGGGCTGACGACGGACAGTTTTGGGGTGGACACAACCCATGCGGTGCTTTGGTCCGGATCGGCAGCGAGCGCGGTAGACCTTAACCCCGCGCAGCTGCTCGGCGCTTTTGACGACTATTCCCAGGCAAGCGGGATTGGGGGCGGACAGCAAGTCGGGTACGGGTACGGCTCACTGACCCAGTATCAATACCAAGCTCTGCTCTGGACAGGGACTGCCGCAAGCGCCATCAACCTTCAGCCCACCAATCTGTATGGGTTCCTCGACTCGAGGGGGGCGGCAACAAATGGCATCCATCAAGTCGGGAGCGGCGAGTTCACTGACGGCAGCTTCCAGACTGTTCATGCACTGGCATGGTCAGGCACCGCGTCAAGCGCTCTCGACCTCAATCCCTCCCAGTCCAACTTCTCTGGGGCCACTGCCATCTCCGGGAACAATGTCGCGGGATATGCCTCTTTCGCCCCGGATGGAAACAATTATGAGCCGCATGCGGTCCTCTGGAATCTGGCCCCGTCCGCTGCCGGCCCCTTCACGTTCTTGGACCTGAACCCGGCAGGATACGAGGACTCCTTTGCGGCGGGCGTTGTCGGAACCACCGTTGTCGGCGCGGGCGACATCAACGGGCATAGCCACGCCTTGCTCTGGGACGGCAGCGCTGCTAACTATGTGGACCTAAACCAGTTCCTGCCCGCTGGCTTCACGGATGCAATGGCTCAAGGAATAGACGCAAATGGCGACATTGTTGGGGTTGCCTACACAGCCGGTATGTATGGCATCCCACGAGCATTTCTGTGGACCCCTGTGGCTGCCGTGCCCGAAGCCTCCTCAGTGGTCTCGTTCGGTTTGCTCTTGGTGCTTGGTCTTGGTAGCGTGATGATAGCGGCTCGGAAGAAGAAAGCCGCTGCCTGAGCTAAGGGTACATGAGAGTTGACAGACAAGGACTGCTGACTTGATTGCCAGCGGCCTTTATTTTTGAGATATTCTTTTGTTTTGCCTGTGATTTCTACTGGCTTGGCATGGTTTTTGCAGTGAGTCCTTTTGCGGTTATCGCTGTCCCTGCCCAAGCCGCTGGCAATAGCTCGAAAGACCATAACACGGTCGAAATTATCTTTCTTTGTTTTATCTTTTTCTAAAGGACCACGAAATGTTACTTTCCCTCAAATCTATCCTCACGTTCGCTGCCGTCGGCGCTGCCGCACTGTCCGCCCTGCCGTCGCAGGCGCAGACACTTTATAGCGGCATTGACATGGCTGCCGGCCAGGGGGATCCGCATCCTCTTTCCGACAGTGCCGCCACTTCCTTTGGCACGGCTGCCTCCGGCCTTGGATTGGTAAACACTATCAATTTCGAGAATGCCACCGTTGGTGCTTCCGGCGGACTTCTTGCACCGGGCGTTTCGTTCACAACGACAGCGCTCCCGCCAAGTCCCTTCTCAGACGGCTTTGTCCTGGACGCGCCCGCCGGTGCTCCCACGGCAGACTTCGGCTACAACACGACCCCGAACGGAGCCAATTACCTGTTCTTGGACAATACCCAAGCCACTTTCACCTTCACTCAGCCAATCCAGGCCTTTGGTGCTTACCTGACTGGCGTTCAATTGGACGGAGAAACGATCACTCTGTCTGACGGCTCGGTCATTTCCATTCCTAATCCGGGCCTCACTGGCGGGTGCCAATTCTTAGGTTTTACCGATCCCGGCAAAACGATCACGAGCGTCACCATTAATCCTTACGGGGATGCAATCGGCGTTGACGACATCCAGTATGTGACCAACCCGGTTCCCGAAGCCTCCACCACGGTCTCTTTCGGCCTGCTGCTGGCTCTCGGCATGGGGGGGGTAGTAATCACCGCCCGAAAGAAGAAAGCTGTGGCCTCTGCCTAAGCAGAACGCCTGAGAGTTGACGGAGTGAAGGCCCCCGGCATGATGCCGGGGGCCTTGTCTCAAGTCTCAGTCTCATTCCACCCTAGAAGAACGGTGAGACTGAGACAAACTTCCGAGGGGAGCATTCGGCTACCCCTCGGCGTTGGCTTACTCACAGCACCCTGATCCACAGCGTCATTTCCGGGAGCCTTGATGTTTGCCGTTTGCTTTCTCTGCGTCCATTTCCGCGCGGGCCTCAGCAAATGAGCCCAGCGGACTCACGGTGCCGTCGGGGGGCGCAGGTGTCACGCCCGCCGCGATCAGCGGAGCCTGGAACGCCTTCACCTTGGCATTGAGATGGGCCATGTACTCAAGCCCGGTCATTTTCTTGTAATCCACTTCCTCTTCAGGCATCGCAGCTCCTCCCATTTCGCTCAATTGTACCTTCGTCCCTACTTTTTTCTGATGTGCGGCGATGTCGATCCCGAAGTGCTTGGCGTCGGGGAGCTGGCCGCCGTGGTCCTTCTTCCATTCGTCAAACAGCTTCTCCCGGTCGCCGTAGGAATACTCCGTCCCCTTGTACTTTGCGGTCACGCCTGACTTCGGCGCAATCACGCTGTCTTTCTTCCCGCCGACCACGACTTCATTCTCATGGCCGAAGGAATGCAAAAAGCTCTGATCATCGGCGTATTTGTCAGCCAGGGTTTGCTCGAACGGAACGTGCGTCTCGTACATCGCCCCGTTCGTGCTGCCGTAGAAGCCTTTGGCCGAGTCTTTCGATAGCGACCAGGACGCAGCCGGGTGCGACTTCACGTGCATATACGGCTCGCTCTCATTGCGCCAGGCGGAGATGATGTGGGGCAGGACCGTTCCGTCCTTGTCCGCCGTGCCCGGTGGACATGAAACGTTTCGGGAAACGGAACGCCGTGCTGATCCGACAGCTTCTGCCAGCGGTCCTTCCGGGTCTGAAGCGCTTCCTGCACTTTCAGCGCCCCCGCGTGGGTCTTGCCCGCAAGACCCGCCGGCCACTGGTCCTGCCAGGCGTGGCCGCTGCTGCTGCCCGTCCAGCTACTGATCGGGCTCGTCAGGTCGTGGAAGACGTGCGGATGGTCCTGATACAGCTTTCCGAAGTGGTCTTTGGTGTCCTGGCCCGAACTGAGCGCGTCGACTTTCTTCGCGTACTGGGCAAACGGCGAATTGCCCCAGCCGGTCGAGTGCTTGGACGCGCCGCCCGCAACCGATGTTTTACCCGCGAGTGCATCGAGCGAGCCGCCCTGGCTTTCGAGCATTTCGAGCCGCTTGGCCCCTAGAAGCTGCGTCCGCTTCGTGAGCATGGCCGCCGTCTGCTGGCGGGTCGCGCTGTCCATGCCCGGCGCGGCCTGCTGAAGGTACTTGTCCCAGCCCCCGTGCTTCGCTTCGAGCTTCTGGATGTCGGCGATATGCTGCGTAATGCCCGGAATGGCCGCCGCATTCTTGTAGCCGGCTTTTTGGAACAGCTTGGCGTAATCCGGGTTCTTCGCCGGGTCGGAGAGGCCGTCCCAGGCTCCGAGGCTGCCGGTTTCTGCGGCGCTCTTCTTGGTGCCCTGCGCCCGGTACAGGAGCGCTCCGCCGTTGTCGATGCGCGAGATTTTGCCGCCGTCCCCCGTGACCAGGTTACCCAGGCCCATGCCGGCCACGTCATGGTTTCCAAGTAGAATGTCCGCCGCATGGCCGCGCAAAGCTTCCTGCGCTTTGGCTTTCGTGAGAGTCTGGCTGCCTAGCGTCCCCGTATTCGGGATCAGCCGGCTGGCGTAGACCGCTTTGCCGCTGGCCGTCTTCGCCACGGTGGAGCTCGGGGCCGAAATGCCGAGCGCATTGTAGATTTGGTTGGCCGCGTGTTCGGAGTGCGCCTGCTGGGCGTCGGCGTAGCGCTTGGCATAGACGGAGTGGCCGGCGCTGGTCTTGTAGAAGCCGCCGGGGTTGCTGCCGGCCTGAGCGCCGACTTTCTCGTGCATGAGCTGATCGCCCGACAGAGACTGGAATGCAGCGTCCTGATCAGCGGCTTTTTGTTTGGCAGGGCTGAGGATGTTCGTGTCTTCCAGGGCAGCGGCGTGGGTGGCCGCTTCGCTTTGGGGATCGGCCTCGGCAGCCGCCTTGAGCCTCGCGACCGTACCGTGCTGCAAAGCCTTGTCCAGCGAGAAGCCGGTGAGGTGCGCGTAGCTGGAGCTTTTGTTGATCGCGTGGGTCATTGCCAGCGTCTGCGCTAAATCCCCTTGGGTCTTGAGCTTGCCGCTGCTCACAGCGTCCTGAAGGGTCGTATGGGCTTTCGCGGTGAGGCCGTAGGTATCCTTGGCATCCTGCATGTCCGCCGGCGTGATCGGAGCCTCTGTAAGCGGCGTCTTGACCATCTGGCCGCCCTTGGGCACGGTCACGAACTTGGGCTCAGGGGCCGGGGGCGGCGCAGGCTTAGACGCAGCGGCGGGCGCAGGCAAAGGGGGCGGAGCAGCGGCTTTGGGCTGAGGGCTTGGGGCTCCGTAGTGCGCTTCGTCGTGGAACGGATCGGCTGGGTTTGGGGATGCCGGAACGCTGGCAGCCTGCACCGGGGCAGTAGGGATCGGCGACTTGCTCATCAGTGGATTGCTCGGGGCACTGCTATTCGGAGCGCCGCTGCTGAGGTATGCTTCTGCTGCGGCATGAGCCGCCTGGGGCGTGGTGTGTGCCTGATGCGGCAAGTCGCCGCCAGGTCCGTAGCCGCTGGCGGTGTAGGAAGGCAGTCCGCTATGGCCCGCCTTCATCTTGGAAACGAACGCAGTCTTTCCCAAGGCCGTCTTGCTGTGCAGGTAGCTGACGCCCCCGACCGGCGTGTAGCCGGCAGGAGAGCCCTGACCGTCCCACGCAGCGGGTGCGGGCTCCGGCGGGGCGAGGCGGCCCAGCTTGGCATTTGCCAGAGCGAACGCCTCATGCGGAGTGCTGAGGATGGACGGGTGCGTGTCGATGTCAGGAATGCCGGAGTGCTGACCGACCGTCTCGTGGGTGAGCAGATGATAGCCGCCGCTCGGCGCAGGCTTGACATAAGCCGTGTGAGAATTGGTCACGAGCTTATAGCCCTTGTTTGACTGGCTGCTGATGTGCTTCCAGCCGGACGGCAGGCTGCTGAGCGCGGGGGGCGGGAATGAACTGGCGGCGGGCGCTGCGGACATCGTGGTATCTGTGGTGAGCATGGTATTTCCTTCCAATTTTTAGCGTTGTCTCATGGCTAGTCTCATTGTCTCAGGTGAGACTAACCTCTCTGAAACCTTGTCTCAGTCTCACCCTACCCCTATACATTCGATGAGACTGAGACAAGGTTTTACTCTTACGCGAATGGATCGGCGCGGAGATAACCCTCTGCCGAAGCCGACACATCATTCTCGTCTTTCATGCGGCTGAATGCCCGCCCAAACGTTGGCTTGCTGAAGCCGGCTTCCTTTGCTGCTTCCAGCAACTCGCCATGTGTCAGCGGCCTTCCAGCGGCGTCCAGTGCATCCAGGATTATGGATCGGCACTGAAGCTGCTTGCTGAGCGGCTCTTCCACCGGTGCAGCGTCTCCCGCATCACTGCGCTCGAATTGGTCATCACCGATCCGCTTCAGGAACAAGGGCGGGACGCCGAGCCCCAGCAGCCGGTTCTTGGTCACGCGCAGGGCGATCACGCCGTCCGGGTCCGACACTTCGCCCCGGTGCATGGTGAGGGACAAGTTCACATCGCCGGCGTCTTCCTGAGCGCCCGCGCCCCGTGCGCTGCCATTGCCGTTTTTGGACGGATGCCCCATGGTCAGCGTAGCAACGCCGGCCAGCTTCAGGGCATCCAGCGTGGGGATCACGCGGTTGTAAACTTCCGCGTTGTCGTTCTCATCCTTAACGGAGAAGCAGCGCCGGGCCGTATCGAAGATGACCAGCTCGATCCCCTGTTCCTGCACGAATGCCAGAAGCTCCGGCAGCTCTTCCGGCAGCTTGATCGGCTCCCGCAGGAAAAGAAGCTGTCCACGCACGCGCGGGGCATCCCGGTACAAGCGCTCAATCTTGTGTGCCCGGCCTACGTCGCCGCTTTCAGCATCCACATAGAGAATGCGCGTCGAGGTGCATTCAATGTCCCACAGGGACGTTCCTTCGGCCAGAGCGCAGGCGATGTTAAAGAGTAGCGTGGACTTGCCGAGCCCGGTCTGGCCGGTGAGCCAGTGCGCGGCCCCTTTCAGAAGATACTGACCAAACAGCAGGGGCAGGTCTATTGGAGGCTGCACGTCCGCGAGGTCCACGATCCGCTGGGCAATGGGCTTCCGGGTGTGGGAAACGGATTTTGGAGAAGAGGAAGCGGGCTTTGCCTCGGCGGCTGCCGATGCCCCTGCGCTGACCGAAAGGGGCGGGTCCGCTGGCTCCTTCACGAACGGGATGGCCGCGTCTATCGCCTGCTGCACATCCGCAATCGTTGCGCCGCGTTCCACGACCCAGGAGGTCAAGTCTTCGCCTTCTGGCAGACGCGCAATGCGAACATCGGCAATGGCCGCGGCCAGCGCCGACGCCGTTTTCAATGCGCCTTTTTCCCCCGGCCCATCGGCATCGTACAGGATTGTCACCCGCGAGAGGCCTTGCAGCTCCTCCGTCCAGCGCTCGTGCCACGTTCCCGCGCCGCCGGTGCCCGTGACTGCCGCAAAGCCCATCTGCGTGGCAAGCGCCGCGTCTGCTTCGCCTTCCACGATCAGGGCTTCGGTCGCTTCGTCCAAGTCGCGGATCGGATATAAACCGGCAGTTAGGCCGCGCATCCAGGGCAAAGTCTTTCCCAGTTCCCGCCGCCGCTCGTCAGTTAGGTCAGGCTTATAGGCGAACAGGTGCTTTCGGATGCTGGTGAGTTTGCCTTGCCGGTCAAAGATGGGGAAGCAGATGCGCCACTCTGCGCCCTTTGTCTCAGCAGGTAGCAGGCCGATTTTCAGGCGGATCAGCGTCTCGGGCGTGAAGCCCCGCCGGTCCAGCAGCCAGCGCTGAACCTTGTCGCTCTCCATCAAGTTCTTGTGGAGGCCATCCGCAATGCTGGTATCGAGGAAGAGAGGTTCTTGGGGTAGTGAAGGAGACAGCTTTGGAGAGGGGCGTGGGCCCCGGATCGACGCACTGGCGTCTACGCCGGCGAAGACCGCGACTTCCGCCAGCGCTTCGGGGAAGGTGAGGCCGCTCTTCTTTTCGAGGAAGCGGAAGATGTCGCCGCCATCCTGGCAGCCGGCAAAACAGTTCCAGAGGCCCTTGTCGGGGTTCACGGCGAAGTTTGCTCCTTGCCCGCCATGAAGCGGGCAGGGACCGCGCAGCTCGCCGCCAAGTGGCTTCAGCTCTGTATACTGGCTATAAAATTCACCATAGCGGCCAGCCATGGCCGCCAAGGCGTCATCTCGATCAGGACTTGGCATCGTTAGTTCCTTCCCGCGCCCTGCCGAGAGTGCCGCGCTCGTTCTCGAACGTGGCCCGCAACCACGGCCCGCGCAATGGCCGCCGTCTCGGCATCTGTCAGGTCGATGCTTTTCAGCAGTTCCAGCAGCAAAAAGCCTTTCTGACCAAAGGTGGTGCAGACGGGGCATTGTCGTCCGGAAGGAAGTTTCAGAACTCCCCAGCTCCAGGTATCGGCAAGTCGGTTTCCCGAGAGGCGAGAGGTCAGGGCAAAGTCTACGATTTCCGCAGGGGAGGCAGTGGGATCAGCAGGCCGGGCAAGGTCAGCCAGGCGTCCGAGTGGTCGATAATTGATGGAAGGGTGAGGGCGACGTGGGCCAGTTTGACCAGGCGTCGGAATAGGGGCGCGTTTCATTTCTTTCTCCTGTTGCGTTTCGGCAATAGGCGGGGTAAAATAGTGGTTGAAACGTCCACAGCCCCGCCTATTGATTTTGATGCCGCCGATGCTCCTCACAGCACTGGCGGCGTCTTTGTTTGTGCGTTACTGGCGAGAGCTGGTCTCCTCCTGCTCCTTCAGCCGTGCCAGCCCTCGCAGCAGAATGGCCGTCGCCCTTATCCAGCCCGGATGGACAGCTTCAGTCTCATCAAACTCCTGGTGGCAGCGAACCGCAAATGGCACTGGCGGTTTCGGTTCATGCGGCGTCGACATGGGTTCCCTCCCCTCGCAGGTTAGCTTTTGCAGCAGCTTCCAGCTCAGCCACAAACTCATCCCACGCTCCTAAAGGGAACAGCAGCCGCCGTCCCCGTGCAACACCCGGCAATTTACCTTGTTTGACAAGGCGGGCGACGTGCTGCCGGGTGACTGATAGCCGGATCGCCACATCCTCACTGGTTAAAAACTCTCGCACGATTTTAGCCTCCTGAGTAACATTGAATAGCATTTTGTAACTCTATGAGGTATTGTGTCATAGCGTGCGAGATAATCCTCTGCGCTATAAAATTGGTACAGAGGTCATTTATGACGAAGCGAAGTAAGGCGGATGCACGACGGCAAATAGAGGAAGGGCTTATCCCAAGTATGGGATTTAAGGATGCTTTGCCAGACGGATTGACGAAGGAACCAAGCATCAAAGTGGCTTTCAGCATAGCCGAAGAGCAACTGGTCACCAATTTTCCTGACGCGAACGAAGACATTGAAGAAGGCGAACTGGCTGATGCTGTCTCCGACGTGGAAAAGGCAATCACGAAACACTTGGTGTCATTACTTCCTGGTGCCGAGATGGCAGAGAATTTCCCTGCTGGTACCGAGACGGCAGTTTCGGATGAAGACAGAGAGCGGTTCGCATCGGAAGAATTGCCTGGCGGTTCAGGAGGCAACTCAGGGTCGCAAGTGACGCCAGGGTACTGGGAGCAAGGGAGAGAGCGAAAGGCTGCCGAAGCGCACTCCGAGTTCTTGGAGCGGATGTGCAATCAAGACAACGACGTGCGCGACTTCCGCCGGCGGGTCTTTGGCAAAGAAGACGGGATCGACCTAGTCCGAGGGGTGCGGTTCATAACATCTTCGCTGGCGAAAGTTCTGTCTGTGGAACAGTTCCTCACATTCAATCCTGTGCCTTTCGGAACGCTGGGAATGCTCGGGGTTCGCACTGAAGGAAAGTGGCAGCCGGTTCGTGCGGACGCTCCCCTCCTGGTTCGATCCGAGTCGTCCCGTCACTTCATGAAACGGAAGCAGTTGCCAGAACAGGCCGAGTTTATAGCTGCCGTGTTCGACATCGCGCCTTCCAAACCGGTCAATCTTCGCTCACGCTTACTTGTGCTGCCGACTGCGGGTTACGTGGGAGTCCACAGACCGTCGTCTCTGCACTATGGAGACGCGGCGAATGCGGATGCCGTTTTTCACTTCACGCCTCAGCGCCTGCCCGTGCCCGCCTTTGTTCCATTCCTGGATGAGACCCGTTATTTTGAGGGGTTGGAAGGATCGGTGGCGGCAGAGGCGCTGCGTGTGTGTGAGCGGATCATGACAAGCTGCCCGATTGACGTGTGGGAAGCACTGAAGTTTTTGGTAACCAGCCATCTGTCCATACCAACCATGAGCGGCAGGCTGTTTGCCTACGGTTTCCCCACGCTGAAATCAGAGCGACGCATTCCTCAATCTGCACTGGGGCTGGTCCGGCTTGAGTTCCAGCCGTGGCTAACGCCGAAAGAGCTGGCGGACTACTGGAGAGGAATACGCGGGAACAAGTCGAACGGCATCAAGCACCAATTACCGACAGAAGAAGACATTGACCTTTTCCGGTTCATGCTGGCGCGAACGCCGCCCGGACACCCCCCTCAGTGGAAATGGCTCTGGGAGGAGTGGAAAAAGTCACAGGAGGCCATGGGGCAGCCTGTGGAGCGTGTCCCGAACAACCCAAGCGACCGAATGAAAAAAGTCTTTAATGCAGTCCATGAAGCTTTGTTCCCCGGATATGGGGGATAAATTACCAGCGGCTTTCCTGCTTTCTACCAGAGCGCTTAGGGAAGCACCAGCAGCGCTGTGGTCGCCCGAAGCACCGGGTAGACGATAAACGGTTCGGGCTGTACGACCTTCCCGCTCTATTGATGGAGTTTTATAACACATTGTATGATGTGCCAAACTCCTGGAACGCGGCTTCTGTGCGGTAAACACTAACCGACAGAAGCCGCGTTCTTTTTCTGTTATCTCTACTCGCTCAACAAGCAGCGGTACAAGCCTCTGACGCTCTTCATCCGTCGCGGCATCCCATAGCTCTACGAACTCCCCCCACCAGGCTTGAACCTGTCCTAAATCGGGCCGCTGAATGTCAGTCTCACGTATTTGGGCTTCTAGGCGTTCCCGCTCAACCTCAAGGCCAAGCCGCTCGTTTTCCAGTTCCCCAATCTTCTTCAGCAGTGGCCGCAAACCGGCTCCCCCTTTAGCAATCGCCCCCGTCAAGTTGCCTGTCTCTTTTTCAATGCTGTTGAGTCGGCGCGTTACTGTCTTGATCTGGTCATCCATATTCGCCGGAACAGGAATGGCCTTGACAGCATCACGAATGATTTCCTGCATTCGAGTTGGGTGTTCTACTGCCCGTTTAACCTCGGCAACAATAGCCTCGTGAATGCTGTCAGCGTTGACGCGCTTGACCGGGCATAGCTTGACACGGCGCGTGTCACAGAGGCATTCATAGTAACGAGTTCGGCTTATGCGTCCGTGATGTGACGCCGGGGTCAACCTGCCGCCGCAGGATTGACAATAAATCCGCCCTCGTAAGTAGAACTCGCGATTTTCCCCTAAGTCCTTTTTTGCTGTCTGTGGCCGAGTACGCCGGACGGTTTGACAAGCCTCGAATAATTCCTCAGAAACAATCGGCGGATGCGCCGTCAAGTTGCTGTTCTGCCCGTAGTGAAGCTCCCCAAGATAAACACGGTTGCTCAAAATGTGAGTGACGGTGTTGAGCCGCCATTCGCGTCCAGTGATTCGCTTCAAATAGTTGCAGGCTTCTGTCGTGGACCCCGTCTCGCGGAGCGTCTCAAATGCCCCTTGCACAAACGGAGCCTGTTCCGGGTCGGGAGTCAAGCGTTTCGGCGGAGCCTTACCTTGCTTGTGGAAACCGGAGCCGTCTTCCGCATCAATAGTCATATAGCCGAATGGATGCAAACCGCCCGTAAAGTATCCCCGAGCAACCATCTCCTGCTGCTTGGTCCGGGTCCACTGACTCACCATTCTTGGGTACAAGCCGTCCATCATCACAGTCGTTTGTTTCGTGATGTAGCCGGCCAAGTCGTCTGTGAACTTTTCTTGTACAAGTTCAACCCCGACGCCGCATTTACGCAGTTCATGTTCCCCGATAGTGAAGGCGTTGCCGCGCCCTAGTCGGCTCATGTAGGTCACGCACACCCGGTCGAACTTACCAGCTTGCGCGTCGGCTAACAGCCGCTTCCATGCTGGGCGATTCAGGTTTGTGCCTGTCTTGCCCTCGTCCATATATTCCCCGGCAAACTTGCCTTCAGTTTCAGCGATACGGCGCATATTCAGATCGCGTTGCGCGTCTGTTGTTGTGAAGTCGCCGTGCTTGGCGTCATCGCTGCTGCACCTTAAATATATCGCATAACGGACTGGACCGCTAATCTTCATTTTCACCATTTCGTCCCCCTATTCCAATTGAGGTCGTCCTGCACCTCGCACCCGCCCTGCCTCTTTATAGGCTTGCAGTTCTGCGCGGGGTATCCGCCATTGACGCAAGCCGACTTTGTAACCTGGCAAAACGCCTGCTCTCAGCAAGCGATAAACACTTTCTCGATGAAGCCCAAGTTCGGCGGCAACTTCTTCAGGCGTGAGGTCTAGTGACATAACTACCTCCTCGTACTGCTCATTATTTATACCATTTTACAATAGATAAACAATCACAATCAAACAATAATTCCCGCACGCGGGAGCAAAAATAAAGACAACAGTGGCTTCCGTATAGTGGACCCCATTGTCAAGACACAGGAATAAGTTTTTTTAAGGTGTGACGCTTTCTTCTTTCTGATCTTGTTTTTGTAGGGTCGTGTCGAAGTAAACTTCGGCGGGTGTGCGATAGCCAAGCGACTGATGCAGACGCTCCTGGTTGTAAAACGCGAAGTAGCCAGCCAGTCCCTTCCGAGCAGAACGCGGACTGTCGTACTCGTGCAGGTACACCTCCTCGTATTTAGGGTTTTATTGGGGGCACGTTGCGCCACAGGCACTCCGTAAAGATGTTATCCAAAGCACGGCCTTTGCCATCCATGCTGATCTGGACCTCTTTGGCTCGGAGACGCTCCAAATACTGCGGACTGGTAAAATGGCTGCCCTGATCGCTATTGCAGATGTCGGGTATCGCCACAAGAAGCGCACGATCTATCGTCGAAAGGACAAACGGCATCTCCAAAGTCTGGTCGAGTTCCCAGGCCACAACGTAGCGGCTGAACCAATCAAGAACGGCCACCAGATAGACCCACCCGTGTTCCAGGCGGATATAGGTAATGTCTATCCCCCAGACGTGGTTGGGCCAGCCGCTCCGCAGATCGCGCAGCAAGTACGGGTACACGCACTGGTCTTTATTGCGACGGCTCGTGTTAGGACGCGGCCCCAGGGCAACCAGTCCCATCTCCTGCATATGTCGCTGCACGGCCTTGCGATTGACAATCTGCCCTTCGCGCTCCATCCGCGCGTGGATGCGACGTGATCCGTAGAAGGGCCAAGCCGTATAGAGTTCATCGATGCGCCGCTTGATCACTAGTTCTTCCGCCGAGGGCGGTACAGGCTGGTAGTACAGGCTGGCCCGCGAGACCGAGAGAATGTCTGCTTGAGCGATCAGCGGGACTTCGCTGTCTTCTCTTTCGAGCAAAGCCAGCCGCTCACTTCGGCTCAGGGTCGAGGCCAGATTTTTTTTTGATCCAGGCAAGCTGGGTCGTGAGCCTGCCAATCTGTTCATAGAGTTCGGCGACTTGCTGCTGCTGGGCTGCTTTTTCGGCGGCCTGCGTGTTTTCATCGCGCTCGAACAAGGATGGCATTCCGTCGAGAGCGGCGCTTTTCCACTGACTGATCTGGTTCGGATGCAGGCTGTGCTGGGCCGCGAGTTGAGCGAGTGTCTTGTCGTCACGCAAGGATTGCAGGACGACCTGCGACTTAAAAGCGGCGGTGTAGCGTTTTCGGGGTGTCATAATGGGAGCCTCACTGGGCACACCTTATTTTAGCCGATTTCACTGTCTAGTTTCTTGGGTCCATTATATAGTCCCGACCAGTCCATAGGCTAGTCAATCCGTTCTTGATCCATTCCGTTACTTCCGGTGAGCCTTCTTGCACCGTACAAGAGATCCAATCAATCAACATAGTCGTTTGCCCCTCCGTTGGGCTCGTGTGAGTAACAATGGCGTTCGCAACCTAGTAGATACTAGCTTCCTCTAGAGAATTGTTTTGCAATCATGCAAAACCGCAGGCGGCTGCATCTATACTTCTGGCAGTGGTGACAGGAGGTTCTGGCTGTGTGAGTGCCTGGTTGATTGCATGCTGAGTTGCTTCCTCTTGAAGTCGTAGCCGCTCCATGCCTTTTAGAAGAATGCTTGTGGCCCTCACCCAGCCGGGATGCACTTCCCCAGAGGTGCTTCTACACGCCCGCCCCGATTGATGTCTCCCAGGGCTTCGTCGCCCGCATGGACGTCTCGGTCATCGGTTCCAACGGCATTGCCTTCGTGGTCAAGAACCCCGCCAACGGCGGTGACTATATTGAGACGCCGGACAATCCTCACTATGGGAGCATCAACGGGGTCGGTGCCTACGGGATCAGCAAGAGTCTGGGCATGGCCCTCATTACCCAAGGCCAGACCAAGCAGGACGCTAGCGACCGTCACTTCAGCGAAGTGCAGGTATTCGTAGATGACGCCAGTGGAAACGCTACGTCTCTCGCGGACATCACGAATCTGAACCTCGACCCCTCTGTCAATGGCAACAACATTTTTCAGGTACGCTACTTGCCCAGGTTCGGGACCCTAGACGTTTATATCGGCAGCCAGCTCATTACCCGCGTTCCCAACGTGGACCTGACCCAGCTCGGCGTCACGCCGGGCGGCTCGGCCGAACTGGGCATCACAAGCGGCGTTCCAGGGGTGCAGTCCGATGGGAACAGCTCCGACGAATATACTCCGTTCCCGGCCATCTTGAACCATTTCTCCGTCGGCAACCAGCTGGTCTTTGGGTCCGGCTTCGGCCCCAACTACTACGAAGATCGGTTTCCCTTCGCGGAAACCGGACAGAGCGTCTGGGGAACCGGCAATGACTACTTTGAATATGCCCCGTTTATCGAGAAATCCGGCAGTACTGGAACCCAGAGCATCGGCACCAGTTACTCGCCCAGCGATGTGTCTGTGTTTTCCCTAAACGCTTCGGGATCCATCTCCTACGACGTCGGTCTCGGCCTGGACGCGACTGCAACGGGCGGTCAGGCGAACATCACCTATCCGCTCTTCCTGGACATGGCCTTTCCTGCTCAGTACAGCGCCGCGTCGGGCGTGCCGTTCACGCTGCCGATTACCTTCTACCCAGACCTCGCCGCCAGCATTACCACCACGTCTCCTTCCGCAAACGTCACGGCGAACGTGACCTGCAAGACGAATTTCAGCGTCGGCCTCAGCGCCAGCGTGTTCGGCCAGTCCATTGCCAGCGGGACCCTCTTCAGCGGCTCGACCAATGTCAACCACACCAAATTCTTCGACGCCCAGGGGATAGTGTCCAGCGGGCTGATCCCGAACGTCAGCGGCGGCGTGAGCTATGCGGGCTACCTTCAGGGAAATGAGGGATCGACAGGCCAGTCGAACCCGACCCATGACGGCACGCCCGGTGCGGGCAGTACGACCGGCGGCGGCAAAGCCGGCAAAGCGGGCGGACTTCTGTCCAAGTACATTAGCGTCGGGATCACTATCCCGGACCTGAGCACGTCTGGCACGGTCACCGGCTTTGGCCCGACCGGCAGCCACCTCACCAGCAGCGCCTCGTCCCCGTTTGTCACCTTCTCGTCGGATTTTACCAACTCTGTACTCGCGGAAATCCCCGGCCTGGACCTCCTGATGGCTCTGCCGTTCTTCAACAACGACTACTCGCTCAGCCTCGGCGGCCAAAGCGTCGAGCTCGGCTTCCATATCGCTGACATCTACGGCGACGTCAACGTCGGCCCGGAAGTCGATTACGACTTCGCCCCTGCCCCGCAGGTGTATCTCCGCTTGAGCGCCCCAACCAGCGGCTATCCCCAGACGCTGGGGCCTTTCAGTCTAGACCCGGCCACCATGCATGTGCTTAACCCGCCCGCCCTGACCATGCCGTCCGACGGGTCGCCCCTGACGGTCACGCCCAGCGTCGTTCTCAATGCCAGCACGCTCCAGACTACCGGTAAATTCACGGTCAGCGCGGACCTGAGCATCAACCCGCTTTTGCTGTCGTTCGCCTATAACGGCAGCGGTGTCGACACGGACTCACTCTTCGGTTTCCCGCTGACCGCGAGCGGCAGCATCGCTCCTTACTCCTACACCACGACCTTTCCGGTGAATTCGTTCCAGACGTCCCTTCCAGGCAAGTCGTTCACACTCTTTCCAATGGCCTCTTCCAACCCGCTTATCGACGCGGTCCTGCCAGCTGCGGCGCAGGCCGGGAGCGCGAATGTGGCGGTTGCACTTGTCACCGAGCAGGCCAGTATTAACGGGGAGGTCGTGTGGGATTATGATGGCATCCCGAACGATCCGCATACGGACCTGACCAGCCGGGTCTGGAACTCTAATGCCAGCGTGGCAGCCACGATCCCGAGCTCGCTACTCGCCGTGCAGGGCACGCACACGATCACGCTGATTAACCACAACAATGGCGACACGCAGATGTTTCCCTCTAACCTGTTTACCTTCACGGTGACTGCGCCTGCCCCGATCCTTACTAGTTTAGGGGTCAGCACGGTTACCACCGGCGGAGCAGCTTTCACACTGAACGTCTCCGGGTCCAGCTTCTCCCCCGCTGTGGCGGCAACGGCCGCTAATACGGGCTACCCCGGCTCGGTCGTCCTGTAGAACGGCAAGCCGCTTCGGACAGCCGTGAACGCTGCGGGCAGCCTGTTGGCCACGGTGCCGGCCAGCTTGATCAAAACCGCGGGTTCGGCCAGCATTGCCGTCTTCACGGCAGGCCCAGGCGGCAGCACATCGGCGGCGCGCACCCTGAGCATCGTAAACCTCTCTCCCGTGCTAACCAGCCTAGGCCAGACCCAGATCGCCTCCGGCCTGTCTTCGCTTTCTCTGACCCTGAACGGGTCTAACTTCCTGCCGGGGACGACGGTCCTGCTCGGCACCTGCTCGGCAGCAGTACCGCATCTTCCCGGCGGACCGTCACTTACAGTTCGCCTTCTTCCCTGACCCTGCCGCTCAGCGCCGCGGACCTCAGCGCTCCGGGCACGTTCACCCTCCAAGCTCAAAATCCCGCACCCGGCGGGGGGACATCCAGCGCTCTTTCCTTTACCATCGGGCAAGCTCCGTCGTCTGGCGGCGGCGTGGCAATCGCGCCGAGGGTCATGGGCGTCTCTAGGGGCTACAGTGTGCAGATGATCGTCTCCGACACCAGCGCGGTGGACTCCGCGACTAGCACATTCATCTCCTCGGTTACAGTCGGTGGCGACAGTACGGGCAAGGGGGCGACCTACCCGGCCTTGCCAAACCCACTGGAACCAATCTTGATCAGCACGATCGCGCCGAGCTCTTCGGTCACTCCCCGGCAGACCTATACCTTCCCGGCCTCCATTGGGAGGTCCGGCCAAGCAGTCGTGCTGACAATCCAGGGCAGCTCCTCGGGCAAGACATTCACGACCCGGCTGCGAGTGACGCTGCCGTAATTGAAAGATCTATCGCAAGCGATTCATCGCAAATGTTCGATAGTCAATGTTCGATAGTCAATGAAGCCTGGCTGCCTTCGGGCAGCTTGGCTTCAGGAAAGATCGACAGTATCAAACGATCATTATCAAACGATCATTCGGAAAGGACCTCACTCACATGAAAACACCATTTGGACCTCTTGTTCCCGCTGGCCTTCTGCTGGCGTTTCTTGCACCGTCTGCCTGCTCCGCGCAGTCACCGCTCGGGTTCACGCTGGACACGCCGACGATCACTGCCGGTGCCTCGCCCACCGATCAGGTCATCACGTTCAGCGGGACACTCACCAACACCTCTGCGGCCGCTCTGTACTTGAATGGAGATCAGCTCACCATCGACCCGCCGCTGTCGGGCGACGACACGGAGTTTTTCAACACGTTCGTATTCCCGGCTGACTCGAATGGGAATGCCTTGCCGCAGCCCACTCTGGGAGTGGGGCAATCGCTCGATATCGCGCTGTTCGATGTCACTGTTCCGGCAGGCACGGGTCTCGGAACTTACAACGGCTCATTTCAGATCCAGGGCGGCGCAACGGATAGTGATTGCGATCTTTTGGCCCCTGCTCAGACGTTCTCGGTCACGACCTCCCCAAACCCAGTACCGCCTGTTTCTCCGATGCCCGTGCCTGAAATACCTGGGAGTTTGACCTTATCTCTTGGAATTCTGCTGACAGCTGGCTTGCTCGCCGCACGCCGGAAGAAAGCGGCGCTGCCTGCTCAGGCTTAAATCCCTGTAACACTCTGAGCCTAAATCACCGTTATACTCTTAGAATGTATCTCAAAACGCAGGTCTAAAAAGTAGCCTGCGCTAAACTGAGAATGATGGCATGATGCCACCGAATGAACTAACCGCTGAACCGAAAAAGTCGCTGCCGACGCTCTGGAACGTGCCCGACCCACTTTGGGAGTTAATCGACAAAGTTCTGACCGTCTACGACCCGCCTGCCAAAACAGGCCGCAAGCGAAGCGATCCGCGCCAAGCCTTCGATGGCATTATCTACCGAATGCGAACAGGCTGCCAGTGGAACCACCTGCCCCAAGAGTTCGGCGACGATAGCAGCGTCTATCGCGCTTTCTCCCGCTGGGAGAAGAAAGCCATCTTCGACATTTTGTGGGCCATCCTCTTGACCAAGTGCGACGATCTGCAAGGCGTCGATTGGCACTGGCAGGCAGCCGATGGCTGCCTCGGAAAAGCACGCGGCGTCCCCGAGAGCGGGGTCGGTAAAAGGGGGCGCAAGACGCGTGTGTCGGTCCCAGCCCCTGTGACCGCGCTAAGTCTGGCGTCAAGTGGAACTATTAGAAAAGCCTGCTGGTTGAAGGCCATGGCAGGCCCCTTGCGGCTTGCATCAGCGGAGCCACACGCCCGACACCTCCTTGCTGAAGGTCACGCTGGACGCCGTGGTC